>CAYZVR010000094.1:0-12270 GCA_964481715.1 uncultured Acidobacteriota bacterium
GCTGGTCGCCGATGTCGGCTAGCACGCGGCCAAAGAGCGGCAACTTCGCTGCGCCTGCCGCTACGGGCAGCCCCGCCTGAGCCATCAACACCGCCATGCCCACGGTCTTGAGCGCCACGGTCTTGCCGCCGGTGTTCGGTCCGCTGACAATCATCAAACTTTTTGGCTCGGTCATTTCGATGGTCAGCGGCACTGGGCGCAATTTTTGTGCTCGCAAGGTTTTTTCAAGCAGAGGATGCCGGACATCTTTGAGCAAGAGCCCGCGTGTGCCCAGGAATTCCGGCAGGCAGCAATCGTAAGCGCGGGCAAATTCGGCTTTGGCAAAGGCCAGGTCGAGTTGGCTCAGACTGTCGGTTGCAACACCCAGCTCAACGCGGCGGGCGGCCAGCATTCGGGTGAACTCAGCAAGCAAGCGCTGCACTTCGGCGAATTCGCGCTCCTGAAGTTCCACCAGCTCGTTGTTGAGCGGCAGCGTATCGAGCGGCTCGATGAAAACGGTGGCGCCCGACGAACTCGAGCCGTGAACCACCCCCGCCACGCGCCGCTTGGCTTCGGAGCGCACCGGAATGACAAAGCGGTCGTTGCGGAGCGTGACGACGGCATCTTGCACAACCTCATCGTGACTGAGTTTGCGCAGGAGCTTCTCGAGCGCTGCCTGCACGTCGCGACGCAGGCGCTCGATTGAGCGGCGGATGCGCGCGAGTTCGGGGCTTGCGGAAGAATCGATCGTCCCGTCGGGCAGGATTTTTCCATTCAGTTTCCCAATGAGGTCGCGGAAATCCCCCATGCCGCTGGCCAGGCCGTCCAGTTGCGTGAAGGGAGTTTCATGAAACAAGTCGTGTAAGTCATTCGAGACGCGCGCGAGTTCCAAAAGCGCCAGGATTTCGTGTGCGCTCAGTGAAAGCCCTTCAACCCCAAGCTTTGCGAGGATGGGCCGCGGGTCCGGAAGCGCCGAGAGGCTGGGACGCGAACTTTGCCGCAGGAATTCCCGTGCCTCGCCCGCCAGCGCCAGCTCGCGCGTGATTTCCTCGAGCTCGGTGCACGGCGCGAGTTGCCCCACCAGCGGGCGGGCGATGGGGCCGGTCAAAAAGCCGCGCAAGAGTTCGATGACGGCGGGAAATTCCAGCGCGCCGCGAGAAAATGTGTCAGCGATGGGCATGGTGATTCCGAAGGAGAGCTGCGCTTGTTGGCCGCGTTGTTCTGTCAGACATGATTTCTCAATTGCTCGACGGCCTGCTGCGCGCCGTCCACCAGGGTCACTATTTCCATGGCGCGCGGGCGGCGGTCGAAGGGCGGCGCAGCATTTCCTCCCAGCGCCATTTCCTGATTGAGGCATTCGATCACCGGTTGCCAGTAAGGAATCATCACCAGTAAAGGTTTTTGGCCGCCCACGGTTTTCGAGAGACCGGATTTATTCATCATTTCCCACACGAGGGCCAGTTCTGCCAGCGTGCCCGTGCCGCCCGGCAGAACAACATAGGCATCGCCGTGCTCGATCAGTGTCAAGATCCGGCTCAGAAACGATTCCGTGCGGACTTCTTCTTCAATCCAACGGTTGGCCGGCGACGGCCAGATTTTGCAGGTGATGCCGATCGTATGGCCGCCGGCCTCACGCGCGCCGCGCGATGAGGCTTCCATCAGTCCGCCGTAGCCGCCGTTACAAACCGCAAAACCCGACTCGGCCAGCAGCCGCCCGAGCTTCAGCGCCTCCTCGTAGGCGGGACTGTTTTCCCGAGGCAGCGAGCTTCCGAAAACGGTCACGGTTTTCATGGAGTTCTTCACCAGAGTATCACCGGTGACGCCGCGCGCGGGCAGGTGCGCGATGCGCTCTGCCACCCAGCGTATCGTAAATCGCCTGCACAACGTCGTCGAGGACTCTCGCCGCTTCGGAAGACTTGAGCGCGTGACTGTTGACGAGCACAGAAAACGCGAGCCTTTTCCCCGAAGGAAGCTCCATGTATCCGGAAAGGGCGTTGACGTGTCCGAGTGTTCCGGTTTTCGCGTGAATCTTTCCCGCTGCGGAAGATTTCAGAAATCGGGTGCCCAGCGTTCCGTCCACACCGGCCACGGGGAGCGAGTTGAAGTAATCTTCGAAATGCGGCGAGCGCGCCATGTAAACCAGGAGTTTCACGATGGCGGCCGGTGACACCAGATCAAGACGCGAAAGGCCCGAAGCGTCGGTGAAATAAGTCTCCTCCGCCTCGATCCCCGCTTTCCCGGTGAATTCCTTCAGAACTTCCAGCCCCACGGTCAGGCTGCCGTAATTCTTCACCTCGTGGCCAAGCGTGCGCAAAAGCATTTCGGCGTGCAAGTTCTGGCTGACCTTGTTGATCACCTTGATTTCTTCGCGGAGCGGGATGGATTTGTGTTCGGCCAGCACCACGCGCCCGGGTTTCTGGGCGAAGGGGTCCACTGTATTCGCCGCCTGGATACGCGGGAGCTCAAGGACCCGCACCTCGCCGCGGACCATTACGCCGCGAGCTTCCAGCGCGCGCTTGAAGAGTTCGGCTGCAAGGCGCGGCGGGTCGGGAATCGCCACCGTATCATCGTCCTGGGGTGATCCGATCGGAATCTGTCCCCAAACGTCCAGCGTCGTCGATCCCGGAAGGCGCTGGACATAGATTTCCTTCGAGGTTCCCGCTGCCGACGTCACCAGACGGTTGTCAATCTTGAGATCGTCACCCAACGGATCGAGCCAAACCATCGCCGTCTCACCCTCCTTGGTTGCGGGCAAGACGTGGAGGCGCAACGAATTGTCGCTAAAGATGAGAGCAGTGACCGGCGCGCCGTAACCCCACTGAAGGTCTTCGACCGACCAATCAGCCCCGAAAGGCTCGTAAACTAAGTAACGGTCGTCGGCAACGATGTCACCTCGCACTTCTCGGACACCGCGCGCCGCGACCTGTTCAGCCAGCTCGCGTAAGACATTGTCCGGAGGATCGCTGCTCTGGGAATTATATTGATAAGGCAAAACGCGGTTGCTGATGTTCGGGTCGCCGCGCCCGACCAGGATTAAGTCGCCGACGCTGCCCTGCGTGTCGGGCTCTCCGTCACTTTCAACCGTAGTGCGAAAAATGAAATCGGGGCCGAGTTTTTCGAGCGCCGCCGCGGTGGTGAACAATTTCATGTTCGAGGCGGGCTGGAACAGGTGGTCCGCGTTTCGTTCGAAAAGAACTTTCCCGTCGGGAAGTCTTGACACCACGATGCCCCAGGAGCCGCGCCGCGCTTCGCTCCGGCTGAGGATGGTTTCAATTCGGCTGTTGAGACTTGAGGGCCGCAGTTGTTGCGCGCCGGCCGGCAGGCACGTCCCGAGAAGAACGGCAATCAAGAAAAGAGAATGCAGGTTTCGGCGGAGGCGAGGATCAGATTTCACGCGAGGTCAGCCACCCAAGTTGTTGTGCAGCAACAGACGACTCAGCAGGCCAGCAGGCGAGCCGCGTCTTTCGCAAAGTAGCTCAGGATGACGTCGGCGCCGGCCCGGCGGATGGAGATGAGGGTTTCGAGAATCATCCGGTCGCGCTCAATCCAGCCGGCGCGCGCCGCGGCTTCGATCAGCGAAAATTCGCCGCTCACCTGGTAAGCCGCCAGAGGCACGTCGAACTCGCGGCGGGCGAGCGCCAGGATATCCAGATAAGGCAGCGCCGGCTTCACCATGATGATGTCTGCGCCTTCTTCGATGTCCAAGGCGATTTCGCGCAGGGCCTCGCGTTGGTTGGCGGGATCCATCTGGTAGGACTTGCGATCACCGAACTTGGGCGCAGAATCCGCCGCCTCGCGGAATGGCCCATAGAACGCCGAAGCGTATTTGGCCGCGTAGGCGAGAATGGGCGTTTGCGTAAAGCCGCGCGCGTCGAGTTCCCTGCGGATTCGCGCCACGCGGCCGTCCATCATGTCGGAAGGGGCCACAATGTCCGCGCCGGCCTCTGCCTGTGTGAGCGCGGTTTTGGCCAGCAGCTCGAGCGTCGAGTCGTTGTCAATCTCTCCATTTTTGATCAGGCCGCAGTGTCCATGACTGGTGTATTCGTCGAGGCAGGCGTCGCAAATGACCAGCAATTCGGGGACAGCTTTTTTGACCGCGCGCACGGCACGCTGCACGATGCCCTCCGGGTCGTACGCGCCCGAACCCACGTCGTCTTTCCTTTCCGGGATGCCGAAGAGGATTACCGCAGGAATCCCGAGACCGTGGACGGCCTTGCACTCCTCGACGAGCAGGTCCACCGACCAGCGGAAATTTCCAGGCATGGAGCTGATTTCATCCTTGACCTTCGCGCCTGTGCAAACGAAGAGCGGAAAGACGAGAGAGCGAACGCTCAGTTCCGTCTCTCGCACGAGGGCACGGAGCGCCTCGGTGCGTCGCAGGCGGCGTGGCCGGTGGATAGGAAACGGCATGATTTTGTCCTCCCGGTCAGGAGCCCACAGTGGAAATTCCGACAATCTTGCTTTCGACTTTCAACTGTCAACTCCAGACTCGGTCTGTCAATACAACCGCTGGCGCGGCTTGAGGTTTCCGAAAGTGCCGACGTTCGCCAGCGAAAGCGACATGCGAAATTCATTCTCTCGCCGCAAGGCCCCAAGAGCAAGCCGCCGGTACTCCAAATCGACTGCAAAGCAGCCGAAATTATAGCTGACTTGGCTGGCAATCTGGTGGGCAATTCCCCGACTGAAATTGTAGTCAATGCGGAAAGCGCCGCTGAAGCCGCGCCGATTGACGTCCCCGTAACTCGCGACGGTGCGCAGCAGGTTGAACGATTTCACTTGACTCAGGGTGACGGAGGCGGGGAGGGGCTGGATGAGCGCGGCCGTTTTGCTGATGAAAAAATCCGTAACGGAGAGGCCCATCAGACCGCGGCTCACGTGCGACGTAATGCCCGCGTTGAGCACCCCACCGCCGCTAGGGTTGAAGTCGGCGCGCAATTCCGTATCGTAATTCGATGATGGCGCCAGCTTGAGCACCGAGACCAGGGGCGACAGCCTGCGGCCCTGCGCGAACGCGAAGCCGGTCAGCGATATGGCGGGGTCGAAGACCACTTGTTTTCCGGGCTGTAGCGCTCCGCCGAAGGTGGGATCGAAATAATACTTCTGGGAGAGCCGCCAGGAAATGAGTTCCTGCGCCTGCGGGGTATCTCCCGTGTCGTCGGGCGACTCTTTGCGGGCGAGAATGGAATTGGTCAGCGAATACTCGATCTCGTTGGTTTCCGCCAGGATGTCGGTCTGATCGAAGCGCACGATGTCGGTGATGTCTTCCGCGTCGCGCGCGCGCACCAGGCGATAACGGATGTCCGGCTCGATGACGTGTTTAAAGCGATAGCCGCGGGCCGTTCCGGAAAAAATCTTGGCAAATGACGGCGGCTTGAAGTCGAGCGAGAACTCGCCGAGCAGACGCGTGAGGGGGTCGTGGTTGGCTTGGAGGCTTGTGCCGTAACGTGTGGCGCGCATGCTGACCGAAGGCGTCAGGTGAAAGCCCCAAAAAGGCTTGGAGCGCACGGTGATGGCGGGGTGAAAATCCAGCCGCTCGGAAAATGGGCTGTCTTGATTCGGTTCGGTGCGGCTCACACCGTCTGCCGAACCGTCCAGGGCAAAATAGAACGGTGACTTCCCCACCTGCCTGTCCATTCCCGAAAATGACACGCTTGGTGTGTGCTCGATGATGATGGAGTTCCCGGGTTTAATCTGGGACGAGATGAAGTTCTGATATCGCGACACAGAAACGTTGACGCTATAGGCATCGAAGTTCTTGGTGATGAAACCTGTCTGGTGGGCTTCCGAGGACACGGCCTCAGTGAAGCTATTCGTAAAGACTTGGCGGAAGGCCAGCGAGGAAATGTAATCGACGTCGACAACGCCCCGAAACCCCAAACCCAAGTCGCGAGTCTGCCCCTCCGCCCGCCAGCTCTGGCCGGGCGCCTTTGATCTCCGGTTAGGTCCGATGCCGCGGTCGTTCACCTTGAAGCCGTTCACGGTGAAGTCGCTCGTGGCGGACGGGCGGGCACGGAATTCCATGGTCCCACCCAAACCCCGCCGGCTGTAATTCTGAATCCCCAAGAGCACGTCCACGCTGCGGCTGATGGGCCAATAGAAACCTTCACCGAGCGTAAAGCCCTTCTGTCCCGATTGGCCGATCTGAGGCATCAGGAAACCAGCGCGCCGCGGCTCGGAGCCGATTGCATTGACGAGCACGGGCGCGTAGAAAAGCGGCACGCGCAGAAATCGGAACAGTGCTCCTTTACTGACCACTTTGTCTCCCACTTCCACGAGCGCGCTGTGGGCGGAGATGCTCCATCCGGTATGTTCATTGGTGCAGGTGCTCACGCGAGCGTGCTTGACCCGGTAGGTGGATTCGTCCAGGCGATCCACTCGTCGCGCCTTGATGTAGAAGGGATTTTCCGTCTTCAGGACACGCGGGCGCGTCGGGGCGGGGGAATGGATGTAGCCGCTACCGTTAATAAACCATCCTTCTCCGGTCAGCGTGTTGAAGTGTGCTTCCTCGGCCGTTAGGTTCGACTCGGGGGCGGTAAAGACAACGTTTCCGCGGGCCGTCACTTCGCCTGTGGACTGGTCGTAACTGCCCTCGTCCGACGTCATCTTCCATTTCCGGTACGTTACCTCGACGTGACCATGCAGTTGGTAGATTTGTTTCTCCTTGGTCTGCGAGTCGGCGCGAATATTGACGATGTTCTCATCGCCTTCGGGCCCGGGAGGAAGGGATAATTCATTCTGTGCGAGCACGGGATGGGCAAGCGCCACGGCAAGGACCAGCATCAGTCCGGGGATCAGGCGCCGTAGGAAGTGTACGCATCGGGCGAAATCGTGCGGGAAAACCATAGATAGGCGCAGAACCGCCATTCTACTCGAAAGGTCTTTGTTCCGCCGCATGGTTTTGCTAAGATGCCAGGGTGAAGCGGTACGCTGCCTGGAGGACATTGAACGCGCAGTGAAGTGTCCCAAGTGCGGATTCGTTAGCTATCCCGGAATACCCCAGTGCAAGAAATGCGGCCATCCATTTGTGGTCGCGGGCTTGAAGACAGGTTCGCCCAGCGCCCTGTCTATTTCTCCCCCATCTCCGTCACGACCGACAACCCCTTCCCAAAACATTGAGTCTCCAATTCCCTTTTCACCCCCGTTACGGCCCAAGTCGGTTATACCGGCCGAGGTCGTTTCGCCGGAAATTGTGGAACCCGGACCAGCGCCGTTGGCCGAAGGGAATACGCAGACGGCCGCCTGGCGAGAAGAACTCTCCGGCCGCCTGGAAGACTTTCGGAGAAAGCGGGCCCGGGTAAAGGGCAGCTTCGACCCGAGTACCTCGCTGGATCTCGATTTTGGCAGGCCCGAGGACGAGTCGCCGGACGATGCGATGGACGCGCTGGCAGCCGAGCCTTCCCGAGGCCCGGTTGATTTCGACTTCGCACTGTCTGCCCAAGGAAATTTCATCCCCGGCCTGGATTCCGTTCCGCTCGAAAGATCAGGCAAACCCGGTGCGCTCCTGAATTCCGCCGCCTCTGGAGCGGGCGAGACGACCTTAAGGCAGGCTGAATCGGAGGCAGATCCGGTCGAAATCATCCTGGAATCTCCGCCTTCACACTTAAAGGATTCCGTGCCGCGCGCCATGCACGGCGCCTTGCACGTTGCACCGCTCGGTGGGCGCTTTGTCGCTGCGCTGGCGGATGGCCTCGTGCTGCTGATGGGCGGCGGGTTGTTTGCTTTGATCGTCTGGGCCGCCGGCGGCCACATTTCCGTTCGACCGCTCAACATCATGATCGTCGGATTCATCGCCGCGCTCTTCGTTCTGTCGTATTTCGGATTGTTCACGGCTCTCAGTTCATCGACGCCAGGCCTGCTTTGGATGAACCTCGAAGTTCGCAGCCTGGACGGAAGCTCGCCGACACCGCAAGAGTCGTTCTGGCGGGCGTTCGGGTATCTCGTTTCATTTGCATCGCTCTTGCTCGGCTTCGTGTGGGCACTCGTAGACGGGGACCACCTGACCTGGCACGATCACATGTCCGGGACGTTCATCTCTCCCATCGGAAGTTAACCCGGACGGGCCGGCTCTTTCGGAGGCAGCCGTAACGTCAGCATCAAGGAACTCAACATGTCCAAAGGCAGATTTCTCAACCAGAAACTGGGCAAGCGAACCAGCCGCAAGATCGGCCTGCTGAAATCCCAGATCTCCGCCGAACGCACACGCTTGCTCCAGGAATCCGGACGCGCCCGGAAAAAAGGCGCTTCCCGCGAGCCCGGCCGGGATTCCGCCCGCTGACGCGCACAACTCGAAACCGCGTCGCCCGGCGTTTCCCGGTGCCAAATGGAAGTTCCCGAGACAGCGTGTTATACTGGCTTTTGCGGGCAGGGCACGGGCGCGCTGCGGTTCGGGATAAACTCCCGGGCTGCTGAAGAATCACCGCTGAAGGGGCAGGCTTCATAATGACCAACCGCATTCGTTATTTCCTCATTTCAATTTCGAGTCTTCTGGTTTTCTACGTGTTAATTGGAGGCGTTCTTGGCAAAGGCGACTCCACCAATGAAAAGACTTACCGGGACCTGGGCGTCTATCAGGAAGTCCTTTCCCGCATCAAGAGCGACTACGTGACGCAGCCAGACCTGAAGAATGTGACGGGTGGTGCAATTCGCGGTCTACTGGAAGCGCTCGACCCGTACAGCACCTACTTTACGCCGCAGGAATTCAAGGAATACACGGAGCATCCGGTTCCCGGACCCGCGAACGTGGGAATTTTTCTTTCCAAAAAGATGGGATTCTCCACGGTCGTCGCCGTTCTGCCGGGGAGCCCGGCGGACAAGGCGGGGATTAAACCCGGCGACCTGATTGACCGGGTTGACAGTGCTCCGACACGGGAGCTCTCCGTGGTGCAGCTCCAGCGGTTGCTGGCGGGCCAGCCCGGCACAGCGCTTTCGCTTTCGGTGGTGAGGGAAGTCCGCGGCGAGCCGCAGATCATGACCGTGACCCGCGAAGTCGTGCAGCCTCCCGCCGTCGTGGCGAAGACGATGGACAACGCCGCCTACGTCCGGGTGGCCACGTTCAACAAGGGCAAGAGCGCTGAAATCGCCTCAAGGCTGAAGGAACTGACCTCCGGGGGCGCAACGAAAATCGTTCTCGACTTGAGGGACTGCGCTGGCGGTGAAGTGGATGAAGCCATTGCAACAGCCAGCCTTTTCCTGGACAAGGGGCTCATCACCTACGCGGTCGGCCAGAGATTTCCGCGCGAAGATTTCCCTGCCAGGCCAAACGGCAAGGTTTTTACGCTGCCGCTGGCGGTGCTCATCAACCAGTCCACGGCCGGCCCGGCGGAGCTTGTGGCCTCGGCGATTCTCGGAAATAAGCGCGGAGAGGTGGTCGGCACGCGCAGCTTTGGCATGGGTGTGGTTCAAAAGACCCTTCCCGTCGGGGACGGCTCGGGCCTGCTGCTGTCCGTGGCCAAGTACTACCGCTTCGACGGAAAACCCATCATTGATAACGGCATCACGCCCAGCGTGGTTCAGACCGCGGGCGGTGAATCCGCGAGTGCGGACGATGAGAACGACCTGGAAGAGCCTCAGCAATTGGGGGGCAAGGACGACCTGCAGCTTCGCAAGGCGCTTGATATCCTGAAACAGGAATCTCCCCCGGCCAAAGCCGCCTAACCGTTGCCGAATCCGATTCGATTGCAAAGCCCCCAGAAGCGCCCCGCACGAAATCTCTTTTCGCGCCGAGCCTCCGAGTGCCCGCGGGTGGCGATTGTTTTCCTTCTGGCACTTTCCGGCACAGCTCTGAGCTTTGGCTGCTCCTGGTTCGGGTCAAAACCTGCGCCCGAATTCGACCGGCGCCGCCTGAATCTTGAAATGCGCAGCAGCGTCGAACGCGCGGGCGGCACGGAAATCTGGATCAAGAGCGTTCCGCGAGGAAGTTCGGAAGAAGGGCCTGAGTCAAGCGCAGAGGTTCTGGCCACGCCGGCCTCCTACGACCGCGTGCTTTCAGCCTTCAAAGCCCAGGCTTCGCGCCAGAGCCTGCAAATCAAAATCCGGCCGGCAGGAAATGAGCGGCGAGGCCGGACAACCGAAATTCGGCTGGCGCGCGGGAAGCAGCCGATCAGCCGCTGGCGCCTTCGGGAAGTCCCCACCCTCCGCCGCGCCGCCATCATCATTGACGACCTCGGCCAAGACCTCGAGGCCGCGCGCGCGCTGCTGGAGCTGTCTTATCCCCTGACATTTTCAGTCCTGCCGAACCTTCCGTATTCGGAGCGCGTTGCGCAAGAGGCTCACCAGAGGGGGCGAGAAATCATGCTTCACCTCCCGATGGAACCCCAGCCGGGCGCTCCGGCATCGCCCGGTGCTGGAGAAATCCGATTAGGGATGACGAGCGAAGAAGTGGGGCGAATCGTCGAGGCGGACCTCGACTCGGTCCCCTACGCACGCGGCGTCAACAATCACATGGGTTCGCGCGCGACAGCCGACGCTGCGCTCATGGCCGCGGTGATGAGGATTCTCGTGAAGCGTCGCCTGTATTTTGTGGACAGTCGAACCACCGCAAACTCAGCCGCACTCGGTGTGGCACGCCGGATGGGCGTTCCGGCGTTTTTCCGTTCCGTCTTCCTGGACGACACGGAATCCGTTGCTTATTCCCTCCAGCAGTTGCGGAAGTTTCGCCGCGCGATCGATGAAAGAGGCGCCGCCATCGCCATCGGTCACCCACACCCCACAACCATCGAGGCGTTGGCGAAGTTTCTCCCCCAACTCGAACGGGACGACATTCAACTGGTTCCTGCCTCGGAACTCGTCCACCTGCCGGAACTCGCCCGGCTGTCACCCTCTCTGGCGCACTCTGTGCCGTAACTGTTTGGATTGGGAAAGAAGCACCGCGGAGGCCCGAGCGCTTCGTGCCGAAACTGCCGAACGGCGGGAACTTATTCTGAGCCGACAGGAAGAGAAAGAGTTACATCGCGGTCGAGCCGCATGCCGATCAGCGAACCGGCGGACAGCGTCGCCTGCTTGCCCTTGGGGAGGATAAAAGCCGCGACCGTGCTCACTGCCGCCGCCGCGATGGCCGGCCCGATGCCCGCGGCCGCCGCTGCCGCAGTGGGAATAGCGATGATGGCTATTTGTTCTTTTCTCGAAGCGCCTCGTCCCTTGAGGTCACCTTCCACACCGACGGTCGGATCCGAATCGGCTTCGTTCGAAAAAACTTCGGTGAGCGATCCGAGGATCGCCATTTTTTCGCCGTTGGGGAGCTCCACGGAATCAAATACGATCGTCAGGTACCCTCCGTGGCCGCGCCGAGCGGCGGATCTCACTTCGCCGATGTGCCCGTCCACTCGTGCGCCTTTGGGAAGAACGTTCTCATCGTAAACGTACACTGGGTCGTACAGGGTGGTCATGATGCGGTCTCCCGCCTTGGAGGTCTTCGAGCTGACCGTGGTGTGCAGCTGAAGCTTGAATTCCGTGCCTTCCGGGATGGTATAATCCTCGGTTTCGGTGGCTGCGGCTGCCGCTTGCTGAGCTGTGGCGGGCATGGCAACGTTCAAAATCAGAGCACACACCGTTGCGATTGCAAATGCCTTGTGCATCATTCCTTGTCCCCCAAATGTGCTATGAACCCGGGCACTACGCCGAAAGCCCAGCTTTCCATTATAGGACGGATACCACAAAACGAGAAGCCATCCTTCCCTCCGGCGTTTCCTTCCCTTTTGGATGCATCCCTCGCGCCCGCGTTGGATGGGAGAAACCGGTTTCTTCTCATCGCCTCAAGTGGCGCACGTCGCGCCGGGGCACCGCAGCGAGCCGAATGCCGGCGCTCACTCAATCGCTGGCGCTAAAGCTCATCTCCCGATCCATTTGCAAGCGCGTGTGGTTTTCGCTCGTTGACTTGCCGGTTACCGCAACCTAGAATGGTCGGCCAAGTGCAATTCCCTTCGACATGGTAGGCGAGACAGTTTCACATTATCGCGTGCTCGAAAAGCTGGGTGGCGGCGGCATGGGCGTTGTCTATCGAGCCGAGGACACTTCGCTTGGCCGCTTCGTCGCTTTGAAGTTCCTTCCCAAAGAACTGGCGCGCGATCCGCAAGGCCTGGAACGTTTCAAGCGCGAAGCGCGCGCGGCTGCCGCGCTGAATCATCCCAACATTTGCACGATTCACGAAATCGGTGAGCATGACGGCCGGCCGTTCATAGTGATGGAACTGCTCGAAGGGCAGACCCTGAAACACAGGATCTCCGTAGGGGCACGGCGCGCCGTGCCCCTACCGACCGACGAACTACTCGACCTCGCCATTCAAATCAGCGACGC
>CAYZVR010000095.1:0-12263 GCA_964481715.1 uncultured Acidobacteriota bacterium
CGCGCATGGTGAAGACCCCGATGCCCGAATTTTTCACCAGCCCGCGCTCGCGCTCGTCGAGGTTGCGCGCGCCGATCAGAACGCAATTCTTCGGCTGCATCTTCGGGGAAAAGCCGAAAATCTTCGCGAGCGGCTCCGGGCCGAGCCCCAGCGTTGCCGCAAACGGCATGCCGTGGACGTTGCCGCTGGGACTGGTTTCCGGCGTGTTCATGTCGGCGTGCGCGTCAATCCACAACACCCCCACCGATTGCTCGCGATCGCGAAAAAACTTGGAGACGCCCGCCTGCGTTCCGACCGCCACCGTGTGATCGCCTCCCAGCGACAAAGGGAAAAAACCGGCTTCGAGCGTCTGGACGATGCGGTCCGCTACCTCCTGGCTGGTCTCGGCGATTTCGTGCAGATATTTGGCGTGGCGGTCGCCGAAGTGCTGCTCTTCGGGAATTTTGACGTGAATGTTTCCCGCGTCTTCGACTTTGTGGCCCAAGCTCTTGAGGGCGGAATTCAGACCAGCGGCGCGCACCGCGGAGGGCCCCATGTCCACGCCGCGACGTTCCTGCCCGAGGTCGAGCGGCACACCCAAAATCCGGATTTTCACCTTTGCCCCCTAGGGCCCGGCCGGTGGCCGAGCCGAATCATAATCCTACCACGAGGTCTGTCCACGGAGTTTGACCCAGGCGAACGGGCACCTCCCCCAACGCACACACAAGCCCGGCACGCCCGCGGGATGGTTCGTTCGGCAGGTCGTCGCTGATGTGTTTCATGGCGTAGCCGTGCCCCTCCTCTTGGGCGACGAGGGACGAGGGAGGAGCTTGGGCCTTGCAGGAAGCGGCAAGCATCAACAACGCGGGCGAAAGGACAATCCGCCACCTGCACTTCAGCCTTGAATTCCTCGCAAACACAGCCCGCGGGCAGGCGACAAATATGACTGGTCATTCGACCGAGCTTATGCTATTTGGTCTTGTCTTATGAAGAACAGGGATAACGTATTCACGACCGCCGAGTTCAAAGCAAATTTCCTGAAAATCCTCGATGAGCTTGGACCCTCGGGGGTCATTATCACCAAAAGAGGTCACGCAATCGCCAAGGTGATTCCGATCGCAAGCCCGGACAACACCAAACTGATCGGATGCATGAAGGGGAAGATTACCATCAAGGGCGACACCTTTTCGACTGGTCGAAAGTGGAAAGCTCACTCCTAAAACACCCTTGATTGCAAGTGCTTCTCTATCCAAAGGCGACCGCCGCATTCGGAGATCAAAAATCGTCCCGTTGGCCCTCGGCTAGGCTGGCGATTGAGACCTGACCAATCTCTCAGAAGACCAGTCGAGGCCGGAGCAATAGACTGTTCGCCTACTAGGGGGTCAGGCGGTAAAGCATGCGCGGGAAAGGAATGGTTTCGCGAACGTGTTCGAGGCCGCAGATCCAGGCGACCACACGCTCGATCCCCATGCCGAAGCCCGCGTGGGGGACGCTGCCGTAGCGGCGGAGGTCGAGGTACCACTCAAAGGCCTGGCGCGGCAGCTTATGCTCGTCAATGCGCTGAAGAAGTATTTTCTCGTCCGCAAGCCGCTCGCCGCCGCCGATGATTTCGCCGTAGCCTTCCGGTGCGAGCATGTCCGCGCAGAGCGCCACTTCCGGACGCGCGGGATCGGAGGCCATGTAAAACGCCTTGACCTGCGCGGGATACCGGTGGACGAGGATCGGCTTTTCGAATCCTTCCGAGAGCAGCGTTTCGTCCGTGCCGCCGAAGTCGCCGCCCCACTGGATCTCGCTTCCCTTCCCTTGCAGGATCTTCACCCCCTCGTCGTAACTCACGCGGGGAAAGGGCGGCACGCACTTCTCAAGCTTGCTGACATCGCGCTCGAGCGACTGGAGTTCCGAGCGGCGTTTGGCGAGGACGCGCTCGATGACGAAGGCGACCAACCCTTCGGCAAGCGCCATGGCGTCGTCGAGCTGCGCGTAGGCTACCTCCGGCTCTATCATCCAAAACTCTGTGAGGTGCCGGCGCGTCTTGGATTTTTCCGCACGAAACGTCGGGCCGAAGCAATAGGTCTTGCCCACCGCAGCGGCAGCCGCTTCGTTGTAAAGCTGCCCGGACTGCGTGAGGTAGGCTTTGTCTTCAAAATAGTTCACCTCGAAAAGGGTCGTCGTGCCCTCACAGGCCGCGGGAGTGAAGATAGGTGTATCCACCAGAGTGAAGCCGCGGTCGTCGAAGAAATCGCGGCAGGCCTTGATGATTTCGTGCCGTACCCCGAGGATCGCGCGCTGGCGGGCGGAGCGCAGCCAGAGATGGCGGTGGTCCATCAGGAATTCAATGCCGTGCTCTTTGGGTGTAATCGGGTAGGGGTTTTCAACGGGCACGAGCTGGACGATTTCGACCTCCGTCACGTCGAGCTCGTAGCCGCCCGGCGCGCGCTGGTCGGCGCGAACCTTCCCGGTGACGCGGACGGAGGACTCCTGCGTCAGGCTGCGAGCGCGCTCGAAAACTTCCGGCGCGACGGCGCTTTTCACCACCACACCTTGAATGATTCCCGATCCGTCGCGAATCTGCGGAAAAACAATCTTGCCGCTCGAGCGCAGGTTATAGAGCCAGCCCTGAACGAGCACTTCCTGCCCCACGAATTCCGAGACCTTGCGGATTTCGACGACGGGGGGCAAAGGTGGGTCCTCCTCAGGAAATGGCTTTCATCTTCTCGATCACTTCGCGAAGGCCGGTGAGTTCCGGTACGCCCGCCCCGTAATTCCGGACTTCGAAGAGAATCGGGAATTGCCCGTCCACGGAGCGAAAGCCGCGGACGGTCTCGGTCCAGTCAATGTTTCCTTCGAACGGGAGCAGGTGCGCGTCCTTGTCGTGAAGATTATCGTGAACGTGCGTGGAAAGAATCCGGGACTTCAGCGCCTGGAAAGCGGGTTGGACGCCCGTACCCAGGTGGGCGTGTCCGGTGTCGAAGCAGATCCGCATGTCGTCCATGCGCGTGTACTGGATGAATTGCAGCAGGCGCTCAGGAGTGGTGAGCTGGTTCGGAACATTTTCGAGCAGAATCTGCGCGCCCCGCTCCTTGGCGTAAATTTTCAAGTGCTCGAGCGAAGTCAGGGCCGCGTCGTATTTTTCGATGCTGTATTCCTCTTCGGGCAGGCCCAGGTGGAGGATCAAATATTGGAACGGCAGGCGCTCGGCGACATCGATGGCGCGCTTGATCTCTTCCATGGAGTCAATGCGGTAGCGCCTTTGAAGGTGCGCCACCGAAATCGGCGCACCTCCGGAGCGCCCCCAGTCGAAATCGCCGTAAAGCGGCGCGTGAAGCGAGTGAGGCTTCAGGTTTTGGTCCTTGAACCACTGCGCCACGTCACGAATGTGGTTCGGGTCGTGATAATCCAGGTGCTGACGCGCGGCAAAGATTTCAATTTGCGTGATGCCCGCCCTCAGGATTTTGTCGAGAAGGTGGGCGGTGAGGCGCTCGCTTACGAAATAGTAGGTGGAGAGCCCGAATTCCATCAGTAGCCGGCCGCCTTTCCATCGCCCCGGGGGTCCGCCGCGCCGAACCGCCAGCCTGTGGCAGGATCGATTGCAATCGCCTGACACTCACCGATGCTTTCACGAACCTCCAGGTTGTAGCCCGCCTGGCGAAGTCTGTCGAGGGTGTCGGCTGAAAATCCCCAGCGCTCGACGAACAGCTTGTCGGGCATCCATTGGTGATGGAAGCGCGGCGCGGTGACGGCACGCAGGACGTCCATCTTATACACCAGAACGTTCAAGAGCACTTCGAGCACGGTGTTGATGATCGTTCCGCCGCCCGGCGAGCCCAGGACCAGGCGAACCTTCATGCCGGGACTCGGGCTTCGAGACTCGGGATTCGGGACGGTAGGACCCGGACTCTGAACCCCGATTCCCGAATCCCGCGAATGTTCAAGCACAATGGTGGGAGTCATGGACGAGAGCGGCCGCTTGCGCGGCGCGATGGCGTTTGCTTCGCCCTGAACCAATCCGAACATGTTGGCGGTGCCGGGTTTCGCGGCAAAATCGTCCATCTCGTCGTTCAGGAGAAATCCCGCGCCTTCCACCGTCACCGCTGAGCCGAACCATTCGTTGAGCGTGTAGGTGTTCGAAACGGCGTTCCCGTCGGCGTCCACGACGGAGTAATGAGTGGTGTGGGAAGATTCATAACGAGCGGGCTCACCCGCCTGGACGAAAGCTTGGGGTTTTGAGTTCGCGATCTCATCGCGGAGCTTCGCGGCATAGGCCATGCTGGTGAGTCCTGCAACCGGCACGGAGACAAAATCTGAATCGCCGAGATACGCGGCACGGTCGGCGTAGGCGCGCCGCATCGTCTCCGCGATCAGATGCATGGAATCAAACGACTCGGGCGAGCCCAGGTCGAGCGGCTCGAGCACGTTAAGCATTTCAATCAGCGCCACGCCGCCGGAACTTGGGGACGGCACGGTCAAAATCCGTAACCCGCGGAAACGGCCCACGAGCGGCTTGCGGATTTTCGCCCGATAGTGCGCAAGGTCGTCGAGGTCGATCAAGCCATCGTGTTTTTTCATGGTGGCGACGATCGCCTGGGCGACCGGCCCGCGATAAAAACCTTTCGGACCCTTTTGCATGATGCGGCGAAGAGTGCCGGCAAGGTCTGGTTGGAGGAAGGCATCACCGGGAGTGTAGAGTTTTCCCTCTCGGAGGAAAACCTTGCGAGTCTCCTCAAATTTCCCCAGACGTTCGTGCTCCTGGGCGAGCAGCCGGCTGAGCGAATAACTCATGGGAAAGCCGTTGCTGGCGAGGCGCAGGGCGGGCCGGACGACGCGTGCCCAGCCCAGCTTTCCGTACTTCTGCTCGGCAAGCGCCAGCCCCGCCACCGTCCCGGGAACTCCTGCGGCGCGTGCTCCCGTCGTGCTCGCCCCGGGAATCACCTCACCCCGGGCGTCTACATACATGTTGCGGGATGCCTTTCCCGGCGCTTCTTCGCGGTAATCCACCACCACGGATTCACCCGAGGCCATGCGAATGAGCATGAAGCCGCCGCCGCCCAGGTTGCCCGCCTGGGGAAAAGTGACGGCCAGCGCGAAGCCCACGGCCACTGCCGCGTCCACGGCGTTTCCGCCTGCTTTGAGAATTTCGACGCCCACGTCGGTCGCGAGGGGCTCGGCGGAGACGACCATGCCGTGACGCGCGGCCACGGGTTCCAAGCCGAATGCCGGGAGGGCCAGGGAGAGGGCGATCAGAAGCAGGACCAACCCGTTTGAAGACCTGAAGCGCACGAGGCCTCGTTTCCAGACGACCGCGAGACTGGAGCGGCATTTCCCTAGCCGCGCTGAAAGTGGGATCAACGATGAACGCCCAACTCTATGAGAAAAGAAACCGACCGTCAAGGCTCAGGTCCCGGTGACTTTGAAGGGTTATCTTTCCAGGCAACGCCTGTCAGCACCCCAAAAATGTCCGCGGAGCACTTCAGGTAACTGGCTCCGGGGCCATGGCCGGAGGCACGGCTGCAGGGGGAGGTGGAGGCGGCGAAAGCGCCAGTCCCAAAAGATCGTAGCGGGCGCCGTAGAAATAGAGTGAGTAAGCCTGAAAGAAAACCATCGCGGGCAATGAGACAATCGAGATCAGGTAGAGGAGCAGAAACAGAACCGCTCCGCCGGCGACGATGACAAACCCGACAGTCACCGGATTCCAACCGAGCCCGGCTCCCTTTGCCAGAAAGAAGATTGCGACGCCCAGGATACCCACCGGGATGATGAACATCAGAATGACAAGGAAATCGATTATTCCAAACAGCAATGCACTACCGATCGCCAGCAAGATTTTCATGAGAACATAAACCGCGAACGCGCCCTTTTCCCGACCCATGACCGGCAAAACCCGGCGCCACCCGTCCATCGCGCCTCGGCTCTCGAGCGCCATGACCGGGACGACGAAATCCTTGGCGAACAATGAGACCAGCGCCACCAGAATGACCACGCCCACGAATAATGCCAGCAGCACTGCTCCGCCGGCGATGAGAATGACGATATGCTGGCCAGGATTACGAAAGAGCCCTGCTCGCCAGGCTGCAAAAACCGGCCCTCCTACCACCACCGCAATGCCTGCCACGGACGCCAGCCCAAACCCGATCTGCCAAAGGAAGTAGCTCGTGCCCTGGCGTTGCCATCGCCGCCAACCTTCTCCGAGGTCGCAGCGGTTGTTAAGGACCGCATCGAACAAAATGAACCGGAACACGCTCGAGATGTAAATCATGACCGCTACGAAAAGGATCAAAGCCAGGACTCCCAGCGCGGCCCAGGCCAGGAATTCCGGAAATTGTTTGAAGGGCAGTTCCGCCAGGCTCACGAAGTCGCGACGGGAATCGTGAGGAGGTGGAAAGTTGAAATTGGCTCCGCCCCATCCGCCGCCGCCTCCTGTCGTCTCACCGGTCAAGAGGCACACGACCGCCATGCGCATCCAGTGCCGGAATCGGATCGGCCCAAAGAGTTGGGCCGTCATGCGGCTGAATGCCGGCGATATGGCGTCTGCGGCCGACAGCCTTCCCGCCATGCTTTCCCTCTCCGCTCAAGTTTTTCCCAAAGAGGCAAAGGTGTTTCCAATTTCGCCGCTTTCGGTATTACCCGCGAACTTAGGATGCCCGCTCGGAAAAGTCAACCGTTATAAATGTCGAACGGAGCTTTTCGACGATTTTTTTATTCGCTTTTGGTCACACGGTCCAATAATCCTTCCCCTGAACCGTGCGAACCTCTGATAAACTCTTGAACTTTGGCCGGACAGCTGGCCAACCTGGATGAAGGGAGGTTTCTTGTTCAAGCGCCTAACCATTTTTCTCGCCGTTGCCGGCCTTGCCCTCTTGCTCACTTATCCATTTATCGGGTCCAAGGCTTCGCCGGAGACCTCACCTGCGAAGTCCCGCCCCAAACTCATCGTGATGCTGGTCATCGATCAGTTTCCTTACAACTACCTGGTTCGCTACCGGCCCTTTTTCGTAGAAGGCGGATTCAACTTACTCCTCGGTGGCGCAAATTTCGTCGCCTGCCGCTACGACTACGCGATTACCGCCACCGGCCCCGGCCACGCCTCACTTGCCACAGGCGCTTATCCGGATGTGCACGGAATCATCGGGAACGACTGGTACGACCGGTCGCTCCGCAAGCAGGTCAATTGCGTTGACGACGATACCACCAGGCTCCTCGGCGGAACCGAAGGTCCGGGAAAGTCACCCAAACGATTGATCGGTGACACCTTTTCCGACGAGCTGCGTCTCGAGTCGGATTTCAAATCACGCGTTGTTTCTATTTCGCTCAAAGACCGCGCAGCGATTCTCCCCGGCGGGCACACGGCTGATGCAGCCTACTGGTACGACACTGAGACCGGGCACTTTGTGACAAGCACCTATTACATGCAGTCGCTGCCCTCATGGGCGACCGACTTCAACAACAGCTTACCCGCGAAAGCTTTTTGCGATAAACCCTGGCAGGCCCTGCCTGAGACTCCAGGCGCCAGCGGAAAAGTCCTGAGCGAGTTTCACAAGAACCCTTCCGAGCCGTGCCCGGACCGTAAGTTCCTTCTCTGGCTTAATGAGACCCCGGCCATGAACGAGATTCAACTCAACTTCGCCCGGGAAGCGATCAAGAACGAGCAACTGGGTCAGGGGGAGGCTGCGGACTTTTTGGCCATTTCCTTAAGCGAAAACGATCACGTCGGCCACGCCTACGGACCCTATAGCATTCAGGTCGCCGATGTGACCCTTCGGACGGACCGTAACCTGGCGGAGTTCTTCAAAGACCTTGATCGCATGGTCGGGCTCGACAACGTGTGGATCACCCTTTCGGCCGACCACGGCGTCTCCCCCAGCCCTCAATTTGTAATGGAGCACCGGCTGGGCGCGGGGAATGTGGACTTGGGTTCAATCACAAATGCTGTCAATCAAGTGCTCAACCAGCAGTTCGGCCCTGGGAAATGGATCGAGGGGAGAGGAGAATTTGATCTCTACCTCAATTTGGCCGCCCTTAGCAAACATGGGATCAGTCCAGGGCGCGCGGAATTCGCAGCCGCTGAGGCCGCCGCGGCGGTTCCTGGGGTGACGGCTGCCTACACCCGCTCCCAAATTCTGACCGGCAACCTACCGGACACCCCCATCGCCCGGAAGGTAGCCCACGCCTTTAACAGCCGCAGGAGCGGAGACGTCTACCTGGTTCTGGACCCTTATGCCGTTCCAATCTCCGGTCAGAAAGGCACCACGCACGGAAGCCAATGGAGCTACGACGCCCAGGTTCCCCTAATCTTTTGGGGCGCTGCTTTTAGGCCCGGAGTCTACGGAATGCCCTGCCAGCCGATTGACCAGGCGCCCACTTTGGCGGTTGCCCTGCAAATCGGCCAGCCTTCGGGAGCTGACGGCCAGCCGCTGACCATGGCGCTGAAGTAGCAACCGAACCGGAAAGCCCTCCTGGCTTCCTCATTGAGGCCAGCATACGGCCCCGTAGGCTCTCCGTGGGCCGTCATGTAGTAGGTAGCCTCCTATTCGATGCCCTCAACCT
This sequence comes from uncultured Acidobacteriota bacterium, assembly GCA_964481715.1. GTDB lineage: Bacteria > Acidobacteriota > Terriglobia > UBA7540 > UBA7540 > JAHEKS01. Next base: position 8,521 of record CAYZVR010000095.1, read on the forward strand.
AGCCTATCTTTGGGTCGACATTTATGATTGGACCGCGAGCTACGGCCTCAATCTGGCGATCAGCCAGACACCATGATTGAGCTTGACAATTTCTACAGAATTTTGTAGAATTTATGTGATCCTGACCCTTCTGAAAGCTTTGGGAACGTGTCTGTCCAAGCTTGAGGAAGGGTCAACTGTTAATTGGAGGTTGAATGAGGAAATTAGTTATGGGCTGTGCAGTGGCGGCACTAGTTGCCCTGTCGGCTCGCTCGGAAGCTCGTCCACCCAATACGGTCGCCTTTACGGAGTTCGTTGCTTCCCGACCAACGGAAGCCATAGCAGAAGTTGGGGTGGCAAGCTGGTATGGTGAAGATTTCCACGGAAACCCCACAGCTAGCGGTGAAATATATGATATGAATGAACTTACGGCCGCAAGCAGGAACCTACCGTTAGGCACAAAGCTGCAAGTTACTAACCTCAGAAACCATCGATCGCTTGTATTGAGAGTCAACGACCGAGGCCCTTATATCCCTGGCCGCTTCCTGGACGTCTCGAAGGCAGCGGCAGAACAACTGGGATTCGTGAGGGCAGGACTGGCGCGGGTGGAGGCTAAAGTAGTTCGCTCCCCCCAATCACCTCTCCGTAACCGGGCCGAGTTGGCAGGACAGGCGCGAGCAACGAACTCTAACTAGGCGAAAGCACCGGGAAGTTTTGAATCACCCTAAGGCTGTTCTAGCGGCAGGGCTGTGCTGCGTCTTGCCGCGACGGGACTTGTACGCTCTGCCAACGAGGCGTCATAGCTGCCCATCTTTCCCGGACAACTGTTCATCGCTTCAGGCTGCCAGGTCACCCATCGAGCCTAGATAAGTTCCAGGAGTTCGCCGATAATCTTCTGCGTACCCTCGTTAGGGTCTCCGGGGCCGCCGAACTCGGCCGAATAGACGCCCTTGAAACCCGCCGCCTTGGAGATCCGGAAACAGCGTGCAAAGTCGAACCGCGTTTCGTGGCCCTTATCGTCGAACTCCAGGCCGCGCGCGTGGCACACGACTTGAGCCAGGGGAAACATGGCTTCCAGGCTCTGGTAACGCTCCGCCTCCTGGAAATTACCGAAGTCCGGCAAGGTCCCCGCCCACGGCGGCCCTGCCGCCTTGATGATGGTCACGATGTTTTCGGCCTTGGCGGCCACGTTGCCGTGGTTCTCGATCAGGACTTTAATCCCCTTGGTCTTCCCGTACTCGGCGAGTTCCTTGTACGCCGCGATAGGGCGGGTCAAATCGGTCATCTGCACAGTGCCGCCGGGATTGGGACGAATGGATTCGGCGCCGAGCGCCGCGGCGATATCAACCCACTTCTTGCGCTCTTCGATTTCCTTGCGCCATTTCGCATCATCCGGGTCGCACAGACCTACGCCCTCCCAGTCGGCCTCATAGTCCACGGGCATATCGGTGATCCGGCCGTGAGCTTTCGCGACTGCCGCCTTGAGGTCTTTGATATAGGCGGGCGAAGTGGACTCGAAATGCGTGTTGCACAACTCGAAGTTGTGAACGTGATATTTGTCCGCAATGACCTCGGGATATTCCCGCAGATCCAACATCTTCCCCGGCCATTTGAAGTCTTTGGGCCGGGTCTTTTCAAAATACCCGTGGTGGCTCCACGAACAGACTCCGATGCGTTTGCTTTTTTCAACGTCTGAGGCGCTGGGCACAGCGCTCGCTCCATGCGCCCAGGCAAGTTTCGAGCCCAACCCCGTCGCAAGACCGGCCAGAGCGGAACTTTCGAGAAATTTTCTTCGATTCATAAGTCCTCCTAAAAATGCTCACTTCTCCCATCTGCCAATAGCGAACAATCCGGAGAATCGATTCTACGCCTAAGTGACATCGGTGCCACGCAGGTAAGCGGCATTTTCCTCCGGAAGTGAAACGTTGATGAACATTCCGGAGCCGAGCTCGAACCCGGCCATCTTGGTGAGGCGCGGGATGATCGAAACATACCAGTGATAGTACTTGACGCCGGTGTTTTCAGTGGGCGCGGTTCGGATGACGTAATTGAAGTCCGGATCGTCAAGGCCGCGATAGAGCTTCAGGAGCGTCCGCCGCAGGATGCGCGCCAGATCGCTCGCTTCAGCATCGGTCATTTCGTTGAAGCAAGCCATGTGGCGGCGCGGCATGATGAGCATGGAGAAGGGTGTGAGCGCGGCGAAGTGGACAACCGTCACAAAGTGTTCGGTCTCTGCCACAACGCGCGCGCCGTCTTTCAGTTCCTGGTCGAGCACCCGGCAGAAAATGCACTCCCCGAACTCGTCGTAATGTTCGAGCGCGCTGATCAGCCGGTCGCGGAGCTGCGTGGTGATGACCGGCGTGGCGATCAACTGCGAGTGGGGGTGCTCAAGCGAAGTCCCGGCCGCGTCACCGTGGTTCTTGAAAATCGTCACCTGCTCGACCCGCGGGTCGGAAGAAGCGGCGTTGAAGCGGTGGAGATAAGCTTGGACAATCGTTTCCACCTCAGCTTCCTTCAGCAACGCAGTCGTCATGCTGTGATCGGGCGTCTCGACGATCACCTCGTGAACGCCGACCCCGGTGATCATGCGCTTGATACCCTGAACGGATCGCTTGCGTTCTCCTTCGCTAGATAGCGCGGCAAATTTGTTGGGCGTCACGCGGACTCGCCAGTTTCCGTCCTCAGGGACTGAGTAGGTCGCCGCAGGCGTCATCTTCTCGTTTCCCGGACAAAAGGGACAACTGGCTACATAGGCGGGCAGTTGCTTCTTCTCCGCGCCTTTTCTCTTGAATTGGTCGGGACGCTTGGCGCGCTCGGTGGCGATGATGACCCAGTCGCGGGTGATGACGTTGTATCGTAGCTCAGGCATGGCTAGCTTTCTCCAGTCGAGATAGAGTCAGACCACGTCGCGAACCAATCGAAACCCGTAATCCGCGTACTCGAAAACCGGCGGAATGCTTGCCCGTGCCGCCGAACGGCTTACCTTGATCTGGTGGCGCCACGACCCGCCTCGCGAGGCGCGCCGCATGCCGGCCGCCGGCCCTTGCGGATTTCGGGCGGGCGAGACCGCGTAATAGTCTTTGTCAAACCAGTCTGCGCACCACTCGTGAACGTTCTCGCCGATGTCGTAGAGTCCGTAAGCGCTGGGAGTTCCCTGGCCTACCGGCAGCGGGCCGTTGACCTCTCCGCCCCAGCGGCTTAAGTATTCGGGCCATCCGTCAGGTGGCATATTACCCCAGGGATAAAGCTCGCCTTCTCGACCGCCGCGCGAATCCCGCCCGCCAAGGTCAGATGGTTGTTCTTGATGAGAATTCCGTCGTCCAGCCGCATGCGGTGGTTGCGTCCGCCGCCCATACGCACCGCGTATTTTTCGAGGGCGCGTAGTCCCGGCGTGGTCTTGCGCGTATCCAGGAGTTCTGTCTTGAGGCCCGTGAACTTTGACGCGAGACTGCGCGTGAAGGTCGCGATGCCGCACAGGCGCTGGAGGAAATTCAGCGCGACGCGCTCACCGGCGAGCAAGGTTGCAGCTTCCCCCTTGACGCGCGCCAGTCGAGTTCGCGCGCCCACCAGCAAACCCTCTTCCACCAGATACTGAAATTGCACGGAAGCATCCAGCGTCTTGAATACCTCCTCCGCAACCGGAAGCCCCGCCACCACCAGTTCCTGTTTGGCAATCAACTCGCCGCGCGCCGTCAGATTTTCGGGGATGGTCAGGCGCGAAGTCAGATCACCATTGCCCAAATCCTCCGCCAGCGCGCGCTGCA
>CAYZVR010000096.1:0-12243 GCA_964481715.1 uncultured Acidobacteriota bacterium
GCGCCCCCGCATGCGCCGTATCGCCGACCGCCTGGGCGCGTGGTACACACCGCTGGCCCTCGCTGTGGCTGCCGGCGGGTGGCTCGCGAGTGGAAACCCCTCGCGTTTCCTTTCCGTCCTCGTCATCGCCACGCCGTGCCCTCTGCTGCTGGCGATTCCTGTGGCGATTCTCGGCGCCATTTCAGTTTCGGCCCGGCGCAGCATCATCATCAAGAAACCCGACGTGCTTGAAAGGATTGACACTTGCCGGACCGTGATTTTCGACAAGACGGGCACGCTCACCCACGGCGAGCCGGTGGTGACGGAAATCGTGTGCGCGGCGGGATTCGAGCGCAGGGAAGTCCTGCGGCTTACCGCAAGCCTGGAGCAATACTCGAAGCATCCGCTCGCCTCATCCGTCTTGCGCTCAGCCGAAGAAGAGAAACTGAAGCTTTCTCCCGCCACCTACCTCAGCGAAAAGCCGGGCGCGGGCCTCACCGGTCAGGTGGAGGGTCGCAGCATCCAGGTGACAGGCCGAATAAAGATCGCACGGGAATTCGCGGCAAGCCTTCCACCGGAAGCGCCGGGGATGGAATGTCTGGTGCTCGTGGACGGGCGCTTTGCGGCGGCATTTCGGTTCCGAGACAAGCCGCGGCAGGAAGGGAAATCGTTCATCCATCATCTGCGGCCAAAGCACCAGATGACGAAAATCATGCTGGTCTCAGGCGACCGCGAGTCGGAGGTTCGCTACCTCGCCGACAGCTTCGGCATTCAGGAGGTTTTCTCCGGCCAAAGTCCGGAGCAGAAAGTCGCGATCGTGCGCGAAGAAGGCCGCCGCCAGAAGACTTTGTTTGTCGGAGACGGCATCAACGACGCGCCCGCCATGCTCGCCGCAACGGTGGGTATTGCGTTTGGTCAGAACAGCGACATCACGGCTGAGGCCGCGGACGCCGTGGTGCTCGAGCCGTCGCTCACCAAGGTGGATGAGCTGATGCACATTAGCCGCAGGATGCGGCGCATCGCTCTCCAAAGCGCCGTGGGCGGCATGGCGCTCAGCATGATTGGCATGGCTGCGGCGGCAGCGGGTTACTTGCCGCCCATCGCCGGAGCGATTGCGCAGGAAGTGATTGATTTCGCCGCCGTCGTGAACGCCGTGCGAACGGCCCTGCCGGTCAAAGAATTGACCGACTTTTGAGATGAAATCGAAACCGTCCATGACGCTCGACCGGGTGCTCTCGCGCTTTGGTCTCGCTTCGCGAAGTGCGGCGTGCGAAGCCATCCGCGCCGGACGCCTGCGCGTAAACGGGCGCGTGATCCGCGACCCGGATTTCTGGGTTACGCCTGCGACCGACGTCGTCGAGCTTGACGGCAAGCGGCTGAAGCGCGAACGCCGGATTTATCTTCTCTTCTACAAACCCAAAGGCGTTATTACAAGTCACGGTGACCCTGACGGTCGCAAAACTGTTTACGATTGCCTCGGCGACCTGGGCCGCTGGGTTTCGCCCGTTGGAAGGCTCGACAAAGACACTTCCGGGTTGCTCTTACTGACCAACGACACAGAGTTCGCGGATTTCGTGATGCGCCCCGAATCGCGAATTCCCAAAACTTATCTCGTCAAGGTCAGCGGATTGCTGCCGGACGATGTGATTGCGCGGCTCAATGCCGGGGTCGAGATGAAGCGTGGCGACTTTGCGCGGCCCGAAAGCGTGCGTCGCATTGAAGACCGCGGAAAGTATACCCGGCTCGAAGTGGTTTTGACCGAAGGCAAGAACCGGGAAGTTCGTCGCATGATCGAAGCCGTGGGTTTCAAGGTCCTGAAACTCGTCCGCACGCGCATCGGCGCGCTGAAACTCGAGGGTCTGGAAGTAGGAAAGTGGCGCGAGCTTACCCCCGCCGAACTCGCCGCCTTAAGGCGCTGAGAGCACTGCCGGGCACCGGTGCGACGCAGGTTTAATCCGCCCCCTGTCATTGCTCACGTCTTGACTCAGCCTGAGCGCTGCCCGATAATCAAACTACTTTTCTTACTCGGAAAAATTCGAGCTGTGGGGGGCTTCCTATGTATTTTCCACGACATGCGATCTTGGGGGGATTGGTGTTGGTCGTTTGCGCAGCAGTGTTGGGGGCGCAGCAACAGGGGCCGGCGCAGGATGCGCCAGGCGGCGAGCCATGGGGGATGAGGACGGCGGAGCCGGAAGCGCCGACGGCAGGGAGATCCTCGGAGACAAATACCCGGGCAGTTGTACCTCGATTAATTAAGTTCAGCGGCGTGGTGCGTGATCTGGCGGGCAAGCCGCTCACCGGGCCGGTGGACGTAAGTTTCCTGCTCTATAAAGAAGAAGCGGGCGGCGAGCCGCTGTGGTTCGAGACGCAGACAGTTCAAGCCGACGCGCAGGGGCGGTACATCGTTCTGCTCGGGGCCATGCACGAGACCGGTCTGCCGGCGGAGTTGTTCACTTCCGGTGAGGCGCATTGGCTGGGGGTACAGGTGGGGCTAGAAGCGGAACAACCGCGCGTGCTGCTGGTGAGCGTGCCCTATGCGCTGAAGGCGGGCGATGCGGAGACGCTGGGCGGCAAGCCGGCCTCGGCATTCTTGCTGGCTGAGTTCAATGAAGCCTCAGGGGCGGGCGCGGAGCAGACGAACACCAGCCAGGGCGGGAAGATGAGCGGGAAGGGCGCCTCCCAACAGAAGGTCGCAACAAGCAGCGTTGCGCCGGCCGCGGTGAGCACCACCGCGAACTTCATTCCCATGTTTGCGGACAATCTGGGCACGCTGACCGACTCGGTGATGGCGCAGAGCGGGACCAGCATCGTTCTGGGGACGATCAGCCCCGCAGCGCCGCTGCATATCGGCATTACTCAGGTGTACAGGAACTTGTCAGTGTCCTCGCTACAGACGGGGGCATTTCCAGGGGTCATGCTAGAGAACACGACGACCAATACGCAGGTGCAGCTACAGGAGAACAACGGACTGCGCGTGTTCACGCATTCGGGAGCGGGGGACTTTGCGGTTTTCGACGAGCGCTTGGCAGTTACCACCGCTGGGAATGTAGGCATCGGAACTCCCTCGCCAGGAGCGAAGCTCGAGGTGGCGGGAAACGTGATCGTGAGCGCCGGCGGGGTTATCATCGGCAACGGTTCGGGGCTGTCGAACGTGGCAGCCGCAACGGCGGCCACGGCCACCAACGCACTGGCGCTGGGTGGTCTAGCCCCCAGCGCTTATGCGCCGGCGACAGGCTCGACGGCGTACGTGGCGAAAGCGGGAGACACGATGACGGGGACGCTCAACCTGCCGGCGAACGGCTTGGTGGCGGGCACGAACCAGCTTTCGCTCTCAGGCGGCAACGTGGGCATCGGGACGACGGCGCCTGGAGGTTTGTTAGAAGTATCTAAAAGTCAAAATGCGGGGACAGTGGTCAGAATCACCAATGCAGACAATATTGGGTCGGTTGCCTATTCCTCTTTGCGTTTCTACCAAGGTGCAACCTTGCGAGCAGGGATTAATTCTATCAACGATGGATTGGTCGGTGCCGTTGGCGGGCCAGGAGCAATGCAGATATGGAACACTGCTAACGGCAACATGGTCTTTGGGACGAACAATACGGAAAAGGTTAGGATAACAAGCGCCGGGAATGTAGGCATTGGAACGCCCAATCCCGGAGCGAAGCTCGAGGTGGCGGGAAACGTGATCGTGAGCGCAGGCGGGGTTATCACCGGAAACGGCTCGGGGCTCACCAACCTCAACGCCAGCAACCTCAGCAGCGGCACGGTGGGCGGGACGCAATTGAGCGGGACGTACACGAACGCGGTGACTTTCAATAACGCCTCGAACAGCTTTACAGGCAACGGCGCGGGGCTGACAAACCTCAACGCCAGCAACCTCAGCAGCGGCACGGTCGCTGTAGGTCGGCTGCCGAGCCTTGCGGGGGATGTGGCGGGAACGATGAGCAGTACGGTAGTTGGCAGAATCAATGGGACAGCACTCGGGTCTCTTGCCAGCGTCACCAACGGGCAAGCGTTGGTTTTTAATTCCTCGTTGAGCCAGTGGCAGCCGGGCAATGTAGTCAGCCTGACGGCGGGGGATGGTCGCTACGCACAGCTCGGCTCCGCAAGTCTATACGTCAACAATACGTACTATGGAAACCAGACGGTGAATGGGTTGGTCAGCGCTTCGGGGTACGGCTCGGGGCTGGCGACCGTGCAGGGTGTCAGCGGCGCGGGCAGCGGATACGCCGTGCAAGGCGTGAACACCTCTTCGACTGGAAACGCTTACGGCGTCTATGGTTCAAGCAGCTCAACTACCGGGATCGGCGTATACGGGACCAGCAGCGGAACGACCGGCTTCGGCGTGCGCGGCACCAGCAGCGGAGCGACCGGATACGGTGTGTATGGCAATAACAGCGCTACCACCGGCAACGCTTACGGGGTGTACGGTTCAAGCATCTCCTCCGCTGGCAGCATCGGCGTGTATGGCACTGGTTTCTTCGCAGGAGTGAAAGGGGAGAGCAGCTCCACCTACGGGGTGTACGGCTCTGCCCCCACCGGCGTGTACGGCACCAGCGCAACCATTTTCGGCTACGGCGTGTACGGCACAAACACCAGTAATTATGGTACCGGTGTCTTTGGCTCGGGTAGAAACGGAGTCAACGGCACGAGTAGCTCCAGCGACGGCATTGGCGTGTATGGCGCCAACTCCGCGACCACTGGCAGCGCCATCGGTGTAAATGGCATTAGCACATCTCCCGCCGGCATCGGTGTGTACGGTTACAACGGCAGATCCGATGGAGGCTACGGGGTGTACGGCCGGAGCGACTCCAGTGCTGGCTACGGCGTGTACGGCTATAACCCTCTTGGTGGCTACGCGGGGTACTTCAACGGGCCGGTCTATGTAACCGGCAACTTGACTTCGCTGACCGTAGGCATCGGCACCCCGACACCGGGCGCCCCACTAGACGTGGTGGGCGACATCAGGGCCAGTGGAAAAGTGACTGGGGGCGGCCTCGTCGTCGACTCCTCCACTTTAGTGGTGGATGCTACGAATAATCGCGTCGGCGTTGGGACATCAGCCCCCGCGCGCCCCTTGCAGGTTGCTACGGGCGACGTCTACGTCTCGGGGTCTGGGAGTGGGATCATCCTGAGGAGCCCGAACGGAAGCGTCTGTCGGCGCATTACGATCGACAATACGGGGGCGTTGGTCTCGACTGCGATCGCCTGCCCATAATCTCGGAGCCGTTTTGCTCCGACACGCACATCCTTCATCCAGCCCACGGGCTCGGCGCCCTTGGAGTTCTAGTCGCAGGAGACGCATATTCGCCAGGACGCCTACGCACGAGCCCATCGCATCCCGGTGGAAGAGGAAAAGCCGGCTGGCGAGCGCGGATATTATTTGAACCCGGAAGTTTTTGGCCAGCCCCAGAGCAAGGGCATCGAATGGACCAGAAACCCCGAGCGAGCTCGCTTGCTCGAAAACGGCAAGGAATAGGCTGCCGCTCGCCGAAGCGGGACTCTGGGCCGCAGGGCGGCGCCGCTCATTGCTCGAACAGCGAAGCGACAAACTCCCGCGGGTTGAACGGCAGCAGGTCTTCCAGCGTTTCGCCGATGCCGACGAACTGAATCGGCAGGCCAAGTTCGCGCGCGATGGCGATAACCACTCCGCCTTTGGCCGTGCCATCGAGCTTGGCGAGGATGATGCCGGTCGTTCCGGCGCTTTCCCGAAACTGCCGCGCCTGCTGCAGGCCGTTCTGGCCGGTGGTGGCGTCAAGGACGAGCAGCACCTGATGCGGCGCGCCGGGGACTTCGCGCCCCGCGATGCGGCACATTTTCTCGAGCTCGCTCATCAGGTTGTGTTTGGTGTGCAGCCGCCCGGCGGTGTCCACGATGACGGGGTCGCGCTTGCGGGTTTTGGCGGCGGCCAGCGCGTCGAAGAGCACGGCAGCTGGATCGGCGCCGGACTTCTGCTTGATGATTTCGATTCCGAGGCGCTCGGCCCAGATTCCAAGCTGTTCGTTTGCCGCGGCGCGGTACGTGTCCGCGGCGCAGAGGAGCGGCTGGCGATTCTCCATCTGGTAGAACCGCGCGAGCTTGGCGATCGAAGTAGTTTTGCCGACACCGTTCACGCCCACAACGAATATCACCTCGGGCTGGCCTGCCGGAGGCTGCCTGGGAGCGGGCGGCGCGCTTGCCGTCCCCGCGGGGCTTTCCAGGATGGCGAGGATTTCCTGTTCGACGGCGCCGCGCAGCCCGCTTGCTTCGCGAAGCTTCCTTCGGCTCACCTGGTCGCGCAGCCGGTCGAGAATCTCGTGCGTCGTCTTGACGCCCAGGTCGGCGGTGATAAGCGTGGCTTCGAGCGCGTCGAGCACCGAGGGGTCAACGGTCTCTTTGCCCTCCACGATTTCATCAATGCGCTCGACCAGTTGTGCCTTGGTGGAAGACACGACTTGTTTCAGCCGGTCGAAGAAGCCGGGCCTTTTTTCTCCCGAGCCGAAAAGTGATTGAACCATGCGGAAAGATTTTATCCCGAACACGCGCGGCGCGGGGACGAAATCGCACCGCCTCGAGAAAAATCAGGCGATGCAGCGGCTACGGCGCGGAAGTCGGCGTAGGCTGAGGCACCGAGATGACGGCGCTGCGGCGGACTTCTGCCTGGCGCAAATCGCCTTTGCCGTAAGAAGCGTACAGCGCGTCCACGACGATGGGGTCGTACTTCGAGCCCGCGTGCTTGCGAAGGATTTCCATGGCTGACGGGAAATCTCGCCCGGCCTGGTAGGGACGGTCGGTGGTGATGGCGTCGAAAGTATCGGCGACAGCGATGATGCGCACGATCAGGGGAATTTCGTCGCCCTTGATTCCGTCGGGATAACCCTTTCCGTTCAGCGATTCGTGATGCCAGCGGATGCCGGGGAGCATTTCCTCGAGCTGCTTGACCTGGCGCACGATTTCGTAGCCCATCACCGTGTGGCGCTTCATGATTTCAAATTCTTCGTTGGTCAGCACGCCGGGCTTTTTCAGCACGCGATCCTCGACGCCAATCTTGCCCACGTCGTGCAGCGTGGCGGATACGTGGACCTTCGAGACTTCCTCATCCGGAAGCCCCAGTTCTTTGGCGAGCATCACCGAGTATTGAGAAACGCGCCCGGAATGGCCTTTGGTATAGGGGTCTTTGGCGTCCACGGCCGCGGCGATCATCTCGATCGAGTCCATGAAGAGCTGGCGGTTCTGTTCCGAAGCCGCCTGGAGGTCGCCGATGTAGTGCTGAATATCTTCGGCCATGTGGTTGAAAGTCTGCGCCAGCTCGCCGATTTCGGTGCGGCTGCGGATGTCGGCGCGCTTCGTAAAGTCGCGCTGGGCAATGGAGCGCGCCGCGCGCGACAACTGGTCGATGGGGCCGGTGATCGACTTGGCCGAGACGATCCCAACCCCCAGGCTCAGCAGGACGACGAGAAAGCCCCACCAGATGGTCTGGCGGCGCATTTCCGTGACGACAAAATAGGCGTCGCTGAGCTTGCGCTGCACGATGATTCCCCAGCCGATGTTCTGAACGGGCGAATAAGTGCCAAGCATGGGGATATCATCCTTGCCCCTTCGTAATGTGAAGCCGGAAGTTTCCGTGGCGCGCGCGGCGCCGCGCCAAGCCAGAAATTTCTGAACGATGGGGACGTCGGCCATGTCAAGCCCGGACACGTTTTGATCGGGCATGTTGGATGCGACCAGGCGGCCGGAGTTGTCGACGATATAGGCTTCGAGGCCCGCCGTGCGCTTGGTTTCATCCAGCCTCTGCACGATAGGCTGCAGCGTGACGACCGCAGCCACCATGCCCAGGAAGTTCTGGTTCATGGTGATGGGTCGAGCCAGAACCATCACCGGCTCGTTCTTGCCCGCGTGCACGATGGTGAGGGGGTTGCCCTCGTAGGCCGTGCCTTGACGGGCGGAGATAAAGGCGGCGTCGAGCGCTTTGCGCAGAAAGGCATCCGCGGTAGCGTTGTAGCCGCCCGCCTGCACGCCGCGAGCTTCGTTGTTCACCACCGTGGCGAAAATCACGGAAGGTTGCTCGGTGGCAAACTTTTGCAGCGCGGCAAGCAGTCCCGCATCGGAGTCGTACTTCTTGGCGGGTATCAGCGCGGCGCGTGGCGTCAACGAGTTGAAGAAATCAACGATGTGGCCGTGGGTATTTTCCTGATAGAGGGCGATTTCCTGCGCGAGCGATTGCGAGGTGATGGTTTGCAGCACCTGCTCCTGCGTTTTCAGCGCTTCCTGGTTCGACGAAAGCATCTTGGTTCCGAAGAACCAGAGGGGCAAGACGCTGATGCCAATAAGAATCAGCAGCAGGAGGTAGAGAATTCTCAGGCGTCCGGTGGGATTCTTTTTCATGCCGCCCTGTTCCCGCTCATTTTATGCAAAGCGCTCGGAGAAATCAACCGCCGCGACGAGGCTCGCACACTGGGTGCCCACTCAGATAACTGCCGGTCTGTTGAAGATTGGATAGGACGTGGTATAATTCTTCCGGGCGAAAATTCACAATTGTTCATCCCGGGTGTTTGGAGGCTGGAATGTTTCCCAATCTGATGGTTCTGCCCATGCGCGAGGAATTGACCCGCGTGGGCTTCCGCGAGATGCGAACTGAGGAAGAAGTGGACGCCGTGCTTGGCGCTGCCAAGGGGACGGTACTGGTCATGGTGAATTCCATCTGCGGCTGCGCGGCCGGCAAGGCCCGGCCCGGCGTGATCAAGGCGATCCAGCACGCGGCTCGGCCGGACGTTCTGGCCACGGTCTTTGCCGGACAGGACATGGAAGCGACCGAACGCGCGCGCGGCTATTTTGCGGAGTATCCGCCCTCGTCTCCGTCGGTGGCGCTGCTGCGCGACGGCAAAACGGTTTTCATGCTGGAGCGTTTTCAAATCGAAGGGCGCGGGCCGGAGGAAATCGCGGCTGAGCTGACCCAGGCCTTTGACCGCTTCTGTACGCCGGCGGGTTCTTCGGCTGCCCAGTAGGCCGCAAATCCTCTCAAGAAAATTTCAAGCCAAACGTGGCGCGGGAAAACGCGCGACCTTGCGGTATTCCGCGCCCGCGGGCGACAGCTTGCTCTCGTACAGAAAGAACTCCGAGACCTCGAATCGGCCGAGAGTCAGATTCTTCTGTTTCTCAACCAGCGCGGCAAGCTCCGGTTGCGGGCGCGCGGTTTTGAAACGGCCGAGCGTCAAGTGGGGATTGAAGGCTCGCTGTTCGCGGTCAAAGCCCAACCCTGCCATCGCGTCTTCAACGCGTGACGCGAGCGCGGCGAGCGTCGGAGGCGCTACAAGGCCCGCCCAGAAGACCCGCGGCCGCCGCGCGTCGGGGAAGAAACCGAATCCCTTCACCTCAACAGAGAAGTTTTCAAATCCGCCGAGGCCGGCCAGGGCCTCGGTCACCAGCTTTGCCTGAGCGTCGGAAATCTCTCCCAGGAATTTGAGCGTGAGGTGAATGCCGTCCGCTCGCGTCCACCGCGCGTCGCGACAGACGGTGCGAAAGGCCTGCTGCTGGCGGGCGAGTTCGGCGTGAATTTCTTCGGGCAAATCTATCGCAACAAAGGCTCGCACGGTAAGAAGATCAGATTTCAGATTCCAGACCCATGATTCAAGAGCGCACGCGCCGTCGGATCATTTCGAGCGCCGCCTGTGAAGCCCACTGGCGGATTCTTTCGCGGCCTCCGGGGAAGCGGAACTCGCGCACCTGCGTACCGCGCTCGTCGGAGAGCGCGACGAAGACGAGCCCCACGGGTTTTTCCGGGCTGCCGCCGGCGGGGCCGGCCACGCCGGTAATTCCAACGCCGATGGACGCGCCCGCGCGCTTGCGAATTCCCTCCGCCATCGCCTGCGCCACGGGTTTTGAGACGGCGCCGTTCAGAGTAATCAGGACTTCCGGCACGCCGGCGAGCCTGGTCTTGAGCTCGTTCGAGTAGCACACGGCGCCGCCCAGGAAAAAGCCGGAGCTTCCCGGGATGCGTGTCAGCCGCTCGCTGAGCAGACCGCCCGTGCAGCTTTCCGCCACGGCGACCGTCTTGCGTTTCATCACCAGGTACATGCCCACGACTTCTTCAAGCGTCTCACCGTGCGTCGAAAAAACCTGCTCGCCGAGCGTCATCTCAATCTGGTCGGCGAGTGGCGCGATCAGCGCGTCGGCTTCCGCTTCGCTCGCCGCGCGCGCACGCAGGTGAACTTCAATCGCGCCCGGAGTCGCGAGGATGGTAGTGGAGGGGTTTTGATATTCGCGATAGATCGGCGCGATACGCTTGTCCACTTCGGATTCCGGCAAGCCAACGATTTTGAGAACTCGCGTTCGGATGCGGTCGCTCCCCGCGTGCGAGGAGAGCCGCGGCAGACACTCAGACTCAAACATCGCTTCGAGTTCTCCCGGCGGCCCCGGCAGGAGCGCGATCAGGACGCTCGCGTGTTCGATCCACAGGCCCGGCGCCGTCCCGTTCTTGTTGTCCAGCCACTCGGCGCCCTCCGGAACCATCGCCTGACGCAGGTTGTTTTCGCTCATGACACGGCCGATGCGCGCAAAGCGTTTTTCGATGCGCTGGCGGATTTCCGAAACTTCGCGGAGCGCCCGCCCGAGAACTTCCGCGACCACTTCACGATTCACGTCATCTTCGGTGGGGCCGAGGCCGCCGGTCAGGATAATCAATTGCGAGCGGTCCAACGCCGCGCGGAAAGCTGCCGCCAGCCGTTCGCGATCGTCGCCAACGATGGTTTTGAAGCGCACCTCGATTCCGATAGCGTTCAGCTTGTCGGTGAGATAAAGCGAGTTGGTGTCCACCCGCAGGGGGGTGAGGAGTTCGGAACCGACCGCGATGATTTCAGCGTCCATTTGAAATCAGCGACAAGTGTTGAGTGACAAGTGACGAGCGAGAAGATCGCGCGCGGGCCCAAGTTGAAGCACAACGAGGCCGTGAAGAATTTCGGGCTTGTCACTCGTCACTGATGACTCGTCACTGTAAGAGGGGTTTGCCTTCGATGTCCAGAAATAACTCGATGAGCGCGCCGTTCGTCGCGACGATCATCGAGCGATGAGCGGTGAAGGCGAGTCCGACGATTCCGTGTCCCGAGACGACGAACTCGGGCTGCGCGTCGGGAGAGAAGCGCACCACGCCGCGTTGTCCAGCCAGCGAAGCGGCCACGTAAAGATTTCCCCGCGCGTCGAAGGCCATGCCCTGCGGGCGGCCCAGGCCGCGGTAAAAAGATTTGACTTCGCCGGCCGGGTTGACCCGATAAACGTGATCGAAGCTGGAGGTGGTGGGCCCGGTCACATACAGCGAGCCATCGTGACCGAACGTCAAATGGTAGGCCGCCACGCTGGGCTCGAGCGTCGCAAAAACGAAGATCTGCCGATTACGATTGATCTTGAAAATCGTTCCGCTGCGGTCGCCGACGTACAGGTTTTCGTCCTTGTCGAACGCGATTCCGGTCGCGACGCCCATGCCCTCGGCGTAAGTGGAGTGCTCGCCGTCGGGTGTGACTTGATATACGGCGCCGTCCATGCGGCTTGAGACGTAGAGAATCCCGTCTCGGTCGAGGGCGAGGCCGGTCGGGTTCATCAGATCTTTAAGGAGCGGCCGCATGAGGCGTTGGCGGTCGATTTTGTACACGGATACGGGCACCTTCTGCCCGCGCGAGCCGCTGAATGTGGAGTAGATGTTGCCCGCCGCGTCGACGGCCGGGTTTGCAACCGGATGCAGATTGTCGGCGATCATCGTGCCCACGGTCACGCTCGCCGGAGGGCTGACGGCGCCGCCCGCATCAACCGTCAGGTCGCCACTTGCGCCCTCGGGCACTCGAACCACCAGGCGGTTTGGCGAGCTGACCAGCAGGCCCGCAAGCCGGTCGCCGAAGCGGACCACGGGACGCACCCCGCCATTCACCGTAAAGCTGCGTCCGCGGATGGCGACTTCGCCTCCGGGAATCGCGGCGGCGGGCGCGACATGCTCGATTTGTGGCTTGGGACTGGCTTCTTTGTTCATTCCGAATTTATTCCAAAGACGCGCCGAAATCGTTCGTCTCCTGGGCGAGCTCATTTTAAACTCATTTCCAGAATCGTGAGAACGGCCAGGCCATAAACTCCCGCGACCACGTCATCCAACATGATACCCCAACCACCGGGAGCGTTTTCAATTCGCCGCGCCGGGTAAGGCTTCAAGAGGTCGAACGCCCGGAATAGCAAGAAACCCGCAAGCAGCCACGGCCACGGCGCAGCAGGCCAGCACGACGAGCGCGGCCTGGACGAGTCGCTTGC
>CAYZVR010000097.1:0-12175 GCA_964481715.1 uncultured Acidobacteriota bacterium
CATGTTTAGGCTGACTTGGATAAAACCGGTCCTGGTCAGCCTAAGACGAAACCGCTGGCGGCGAGCCGCGTCGGCTCCAAGCGCAAATTAGCCGACAATCCTGTCGTACTCAGCGTGAGTGCCGACCCAGATCCAGTAGATTCCTTCTTTCACGTCAGTTCCCAATGCTCGGTAATGATCGCCGACGCGCACGGATCAAAGATCGGCGATGCGCTTGAAGTGCAGGGAAGGGTGGCGCGGATCGGACTGGAGGAGCCCAAAGTTCTTGTCGGCCAGCGCTCGGACGTCGGCCGGCAACGCTTCATACAAAGTCCAGAACCGCGTGGAGGCCAAGTGCCTCAAAGCTTGCGAGCCTTCCCAGCGTTGTAGTCGGCAAGAGCTTCTGTAACGAGGCCATCCAGCTTGCCAGCCTTGGCGTCCGCCTCGATCTGGGCGTCCCAGACGCGTGCGTCAAACTCCACAAACCAGGCCCGAAACTTCGCGAGATTGTCCGGCGAAAGGCTCTCGATTAGTTGCTCCAGTTGCTCAACTTCGCTCATGGGCGGCTCCTTCTAAAGTTGCGACCAAATTAATTCTATCCCGTCCCCCCTTTCGGCTAACCTCATTATATGTATCCAACTAGGGGGTAGCCACTATGAATTCGTACTTCAAGTGACCGCAGCCTGACTCATGTTTCGGCTGACTTGGATAAGACCGGTCCTGGCCAGCCCGCCTGGGCGGGCCGGCCTAACTTGCCTGTGCCTGACTGTGCAGGCAGGCAAGCAGGCACGAAACCCTGCCCGTCGGTTGACGGGCAGCCGCTAGCGGCGAGGTCGTCAGCCTGCCCACGAGGCAGGCGGGTCGACGGACAACCGCTAATGCTCGGGCGACACGGACAGCTCGATTAGACCCCCGTTCACCGATGATGCCATGCTATGTACACAAAAGGGTAATGTCAAGCTGTCAAAAAAGGCGGCAGTGAGTCACTTTGAATGCGCGTGCATGCCTCTAGGATGTCACCCCCGCGCAAGCGGGGGTCCACCGCTTAGATTCCCGCCCCCGCCTTCGCGGGGGTGACAATCTTTCGCGGGAATGACCGCAGAAGTCAATGGACGGGTGGCGCAGACATCGTTTTGTGATGTCTGCGGCTCGTGCTCAGCCCAAGCCATGGCCATATTGCCTTCAAAATCTGCACCCTCAGTCTCACTGATTCACCGCAGACATGCAAACTACAGCATGTCTGCGCCACCCCCCCGCTTTCAGGAGGCTGCTCGCTCCGCCACACAAAACAAAGAACGAACAAAACGTTCTTGACTCCGCCGCCCCCTTCATAGATGCCCCACCCGGCGCGTGGCTGTGCATGGCCACAGGAGCGGTGATGGCGGTTGCGGGCGCGAGGTTGGCCTGGGCGCTCCTTGGCGGCCAGCCCTGAGACTTGGCGGCGTTCGTGGTTTGTGGGGGAAGCGCCGCTGTCCTCAGCGCTCCCCTGCCGCAGGGGGCCCGGAAAAGGCCGGGCAACGTGCATCGCCCGGACTGCGCCGCCGGCGTCTTACAAGGATACACGATAGTCGTTATAACGAATAAATGGCCGGGGGTACACGCTTGGCCGCAATCTGGCGGTGTGTTGATCAAGGACAGGGAGACCATCGTCGCGCCGTTCGCCGTAGCCCCGTGCCGCAGCCCGCAGCGCCCAAGCCTCCGGCAGTGCGATCGCGACCGACGCGCGTTGACCCCTGACAACCCCTCCGATAGAATGAAGCATCGAGGCATTGAATGGCGTTCGTCCCCGGAAGAGGCTTGGGTTGAAGAATCCCTTCTCAGACCTGCGTTTTCGCACGCGTTTGGCCCTCATCATGTTTCTGACTATGGGGTGCATGAGCGCGGCGCTGATGTACGCCTACGTGCAGCACAACGAACAGATCAAGAGTTATGTGGCCGGGCAGACCTCGGACCTCCTGCAGATCATTCAGCTCGCCCAGATGCGCATTCCCCCCACCATGAACCGCAATCAAGCGCTCGAGACTTATATGAAGGCGCTCAGCGACGCCGGCCTCACGTCCGTAACACTGGTCACGCCGAGCGGCGAAGTGGTGGCGAGTACCACTCCCGGTCAGGTCGGGAAAAAAGTCAAGCTCAAGCACCGCCGGGTCGTGGAAAAAATCGATCCCATCAAGATTTCCGCCGAGCTGCACGATGTGGACGTGGACCCGAGCGTCGAGCAGAGGCCCTACACGGTGGAATTCCCGCTCATTCAGGGCGACAAGGTTCTCGGCTACGCGCAGATCCGCGGCGAAATGGACGCGGTGGGTGAGTTATTGCGCCGCATGTACCTGATGCGGCTTGTCTGGACGCTGGTCACCATGCTGGCTGGAATGTTTGCGGTCGTTTACCTCGCCTTCCGCTTCACCAAGCCGGTGGACGAGCTGGCGGCCGGAGCGCAGCAGGTCGCGCAAGGCAACCTCGATGTAATGTTGCCCGAGACGGGCACGGGAGAGATGGGGCGTCTGGCGCAGACCTTTAACCAGATGGTCGAACGCCTGCGCGAAAACCGCAAACTCGAGGAACGGCTGAACGAGGCGGAAAAACTTTCGCTGCTTGGCCGCTTCGCCTCCACCGTGGCCCACGAAGTTCGCAACTCTCTGAACTTCATCAACCTCTCGATCGATCAAATCCGAGCCAAACACGTGGCGGTCCTGCCCGCGCAGCCGGGCGATGAGCGCGCGGCGCGCGAGCTGCAACGGAATCTGGTGAACATCAAGGACGAAGTCAGCCGCTTGAACCACCTGGTGAACGATTTCCTCGCCGCGGGACGGCAGACGCCGCCGCACCTCGCCGCCTGCGATCTCTGGCAAACGCTTCGCCAGGCGGTGGCCCTGGTTGAAAAACAGGCTCACCAGCAGAACGTCACACTCCACATCGAGCTTCCCAGTGAAGCCCCCGAATTGAACGCGGACGCCGCGCAGCTCAAGACTTGTTTCCTCAACATTCTGACCAATGCCATTCAGGCGATGCCGCGCGGGGGCGAAGTTCGAGTGACCGCCGCCTGCCGCACTTCCAATGGAGCGCCGGGTTCCGTCGAGGTGCGCTTCGCCGACACGGGATCGGGCGTTCCGCCCGAAGATCGCGAAAAGATTTTTGCTCCGTTTTATTCCACCAAGGCCACGGGTTTCGGTTTAGGCCTAGCCATCACCCGCAAGATCGTCGAAGACCACGGCGGCCACATCCGCGTCGCGGACGGAGAAGGGCATGGGACCGTCATGGCCATCGAGCTGCCGATTGCTTCGCGCGCGCCTTCCCGCACCGAACCCGCCTTGCGGGGCCAGCCTTCCGCCACGGCGGATAAGTCCACGGCCGCTTCCTGAGGTCTTGCTGCCATGCACGCCGGATGCATTCTGGTTGTTGACGACGAAGGGCGGCAGCGCGAAATCTATCGCGACATCCTGGAAGGGGAGGGCTACGAAACCGCCACGGCGCCGAGTGGTGAGGCCGCGCTCAACCTGCTTGCGGGCAGGCGTTTCGACCTCGTCATAACAGACTTGAACCTGACCGGGATGACCGGCGTGCAACTCCTCGGAGAAATCCTTTCCGCCGACCCCACCGTGGCCGTGGTTTTGATCACCGGCTATCCTTCCATCCAATCGGCCATTGAAGCGACCAAGCGCGGCGTCTATCAATATCTCGAGAAGCCCGTGGACCGTGACAGGCTCCTCGAGGTTGTCGGAGGAGTGTTCGAACACCTGGTCCTGCTTAAGCAGGACATTATCGGCGATTCACCCGCTACCAAGGCGATGGTTCGAATGATCCTGAAGGTTGCGCCCACTAACCATACGGTCCTGATTCTGGGGGAAAGCGGCACCGGAAAAGAACTGGTGGCGCGCGAAATTCATCGCCACAGCCCGCGGGGCGACCAGCCGTTCCTGGCGGTCAATTGCGCCTCGCTCACCGAAACGCTGCTCGAAACCGAGTTGTTCGGCCACGAAAAAGGCGCCTTTACCGACGCGCACCAGCAAAAGAAGGGATTGTTCGAAAGGGCTCATCACTCCACTTTGTTCCTGGACGAAATCGGCGACACCAGCCTGGCGCTGCAGGCCAAGATTCTTCGCGCCCTTCAGGAGCGCGAGATACTGCGTGTGGGCGGCACCGAGCCCCTCAAAGTCGATGTGCGCATCATCGCTGCCACCAACCGCAACCTTGACCAGATGCTCATAGAAGGAAAATTCCGCGAGGACCTTTATTACCGGCTGAAGGTGATTCCCATTGAGTGTCCGCCGCTGCGCGAGCGGCGAGAGGACGTCGAGAAACTCACCGTGCACTTTGTTCGGAAGGCGGCGGGGGCAGGCGGGCGGGACGTGAAGGGTGTCGAGCCCGATGCGCTCGAGGCGCTGCGGGCCTACGACTGGCCGGGCAACGTCCGCCAGCTCGAGTGGGCCATGGAGCGCGCGGTGGTTCTGGGTGAAAGCGATTGGGTGGAGCTGCGGGATCTTCCGCCGGAGGTTTTACAGCCAGCTTCTGTCGCGGCGGTCCGTCAGCTGACGGACGCCGGCGCGGAAACGTTTGCAGCCGTTTCTTCCCCAGCCATGCAGCCGGTGATCCGCGAAGCCTCGTGGGAAGAGCACGAGAAAGCCAAAATCTTCGAAGCCCTCGACCGCACCAACTGGAACATCACTCGCGCCGCGCAACTCCTCGGCATGACGTTTCGCACGCTGCAATACCGCATCGAAAAGTTTGGCCTCAAGCGGCCGTGAGCGTGTGGCTTCGAGCCTCTCCTTGATTACTGTTTCGATCCCTTGGCACTTTCCTGGATGGCACTCACGAGGTCGTCCGTGCCGCCGGCGTTGTGAATGTCGTTCAGATCGTCTGCTGAAGGTGAGAACTTCAGGCCATACTGCCTCACCAGGTCGGCCACGCGGGGGCTGGGGACGAAGTTCTTGAGCAGGTCGAGGATGTCCTGCTTGTCGAGCGCTTTGGGATTGGGGGCCGCGGCCGCGGCGAGTGGCGGAGCGGGAGGCGTGTAGTGAACGGTGAAATTTAGGCGAGCCTGGGCCTGGGCGCGATTGGCGGCGACGATTTCGAATTTATTTTCGCCGTCGTGAAGGTTGAGCGGATCAGTCCAGAACGCCGCCGCCTGGGCGTTTTCGGGCTTCATGTTCGCGGGGGAACCATTGATGCTGACGATGGGGAAGCCGGTCGAATCCATGGCGACTCCCCGGATCTTGAGCGTCGGACCCGAGGCCTCGATCGTCTGCCCGGAGACGGCAGAGGGCTCGACCAGCACGATGGTCGGCGGTGCTGCGGCAGCCGGCTGGGTGACGGTGACCGCTGCCGAGGCGGTTTTCGATCCGCCCGGGCCCGTAGCGACGAGCGTATAAGTAGTAGATTCTTCCGGCGTGAGAGAGAGCGTGCCCTCGGTCGGCATAGCCTTATCGCCCGGCTCGAGCACGACGCTCGTGGCGTTCATGGAGGTCCAAAGCAGCGTGACCGACCGGCCCCTTTCGAGGGTGGCTGGCTCGGCGCGAAGCGTCAGTTGCGGCGCTGGCGGCGGAGGCGGTTTGACCGCGGTCAGCACGCGGTCAAAATTCTTCAGTGCCTGGAGCATCGAAGCTGTTCCTGACGACCCCATCGCGGCAGCTTGCATCGCGCCGGGACCGCTGTGGATGGATCCCCACCGGTCCTGAGTCACATAAAATACCGTGTGTTTTTTGTTCCCGGCTCGAAAAGTCAGATAGGCGTATTTCAGCTGGATGTCGGAGATTTCCTGAAGCGGGGCCTCGAACCCTTCATTTACTTTGCCCTTCGGCTCGACCGGCGTGTAGCGAATGCCGTCCTTGTTAATGTCGAACCAACCGTAAGACGTGCTGAAGATCGACCATCCCGAAAAACTCGCGGCGGGATAGCGCAGCGTGGGGTTGGTGTCTGCGTCCAGGATTTGCGGCTTGGGGAGTTCACCGGTCTCTTCTTCGGCTGCCCCTGGTCTGACTTTCTTCTTGGAGGCTGACAGACTCACAGAATCGAACAGAATTAGTCCCGCGAAAATTAAGATCAGAAATGTGGCGCCTCGATACACTGGGGTCCCGGCTTTACGGTTCACTGCTTGCGACCTCCCTGGATGGGTGAGTTTTCGCGCGGAGTCATCGAAGGAAGTCCCGGATGTGAGGAGTGGGTCATTGCCAGAAATCGAGGTGCACGCTCCATGCGCGAACAACGCGCTCATTATGCTCCTGAATGCCGCCGATTCGCAATCGGGTGCTTCGCGCGAATGTGCTGGGGTCTGCTCCAGGGGAAGTACGCTCCGGGACGGGGCCGCATTTTCGGCTTGCGCGGCGCCGTCCGTTTTGCGATTTTATAAGAGAGTTAAGACCGGCCCGCTCGCCCTGGGGCCGCACCCATGATAAGTTCGGTCCGACGCGTTTGGTGAGGGCGCAGCCGGAATTTCCGCGCGGGAAGATTCCTTGAGGCAGTGATGGATGAAAACGTTCTTTACGGATTAGCGCTCACGCGCATCGAAGGGCTGGGAATTCGCGGCGCGCACAAGCTCTTGAATCGTTTCGGGTCTCCCCAGGCGCCCTACATGGCCTCGCTGACCGAGCTCGAAACCTCGGGGCTTCCGGCACACGTCTGCCAGGCGATCTTTGCGCAGGCAGGGATGAAGGAAGCCGAAAAGGAGATTGAAGAGGCGACCAAGCTCGGTTGCAGCCTGATCGCCTTCGCAAGCGAAGAATATCCCCCGCGACTCAGGGAGATTCCCGACCCGCCGCTGGTACTCTACGTTCGCGGGGACGCGCAGGTCCTTTCCCAGCCTGCTGTTGCCATTGTCGGTTCGCGGCGGCCTTCCGCTTACGGGCTGCAAATAGCGCGGCGGCTCGCGCGCGACCTGGCCGAACGGAAGGTCGTGATCGTCAGCGGCATGGCGCGAGGAATCGATTCGGCGGCTCATCACGGGGCGCTCGAGGGAAAAGGCAAAACGGTGGCCGTGCAGGGCCGCGGAATGGATGGGATATATCCGGCCGAGAACAAGCGCCTGGCCGAGAAGATCATGGAGTCGGGCGCGGTGATTTCGGAGTTTCCGCTCGGCACCTCGCCGGCGCCCGAGAACTTCCCCATTCGCAACCGGATCATCAGCGGTTTGTCGCTTGGTGTTATGATAGTTGAAGCCGCCGAGTACAGCGGCTCGCTGATCACGGCGCGCCTGGCGCTGGAACAGAACCGCGAGGTGTTCGCGGTACCCGGCAACGTCACATCGCCCCAAAGTTTCGGCCCCAATCATCTGATCAAGCAGGGCGCCAAGCTCGTGGATCAATGGATGGATGTGATCGAGGAGTTTCCGCCCGACATCCGCATGCAACTCCTGCCGCCGGCGGAAGCATCGGGTGAAGAAGCGGTTGCGGCGGCGACGCTGTTTGAAGAGTCGCTGACGGCGGACCAGAAACTGGTTTTTGACGTCTTGCGCGCCGACGAGCCGCAGTTCGTCGATTCGATCTTCGGCACGGTGTCGCTGCCGTACCCGCGCGTGCTTGCAGTGCTGCTCGAACTTGAAATGAACGGACTGGTTCGGCAGTTGCCGGGAAAGAATTTTATCCGTAAGCTGTGAGAAGGGCAGTTCAGAGTTGAGAGTTGACAGTTCAGAGTTTGTGCAGGCAAATTGGAGGAGTAGCCTGGTTTGCCGAATCTTTCTGCCGCGAAGAAGTTTTGTGGGACGGCGGGCCTTTTTAACTGTCAACTCTTAGCTCTCAACTGTTAACTTTTTTATATGCCTAAATCTCTCGTCATCGTCGAATCGCCGGCCAAAGCGAAAACCATCAACAAGTACCTGGGGTCGGACTACACGGTCAAAGCTTGCATGGGCCACGTGATGGATTTGCCCAAGAAAGACCTGGGCGTGGACTTGAAGAACGGGTTCGAGCCGACCTACATCGCCATCCCTTCCAAAAAACAGGTCATCCAGGATTTGAAGTCTGCGGCTTCGAAAGTGGACGCCATCTATCTCGCCGCCGACCCGGACCGCGAAGGCGAGGCCATCTGCGCGCACCTGCGCGAGCTGCTGGACGGCAAAAAGCGGAAATTCCACCGCGTCATGTTCAACGAGATCACGCGCAACGCCGTGCGCGAAGCGTTCGAGAAACCGGGAGAAATTGATTCGCGCCTGGTGGACGCGCAGCAGGCGCGCCGCATCCTCGACCGCCTGGTCGGTTACCAGATCAGCCCGCTGCTGTGGGACAAGGTGAAGCGCGGAATCTCCGCCGGCCGAGTCCAGACCGTCGCACTGCGGCTGATCGTCGAGCGCGAGCGCGAAATTCAGGCGTTCCTGAAAAAAGAGTATTGGACGATTGCCGCGCAGGTCGAGGGAAAGAACCCGCCGCCTTTTGAAGCGCGCCTGGCCAAGTTCCAGGGCAAAGACCTGGAAATTCCCGACCAGGCAAGCTCCGACCGGCACGTCACCGCGCTAAAGACTTCGAAACTTGTGGTGCAATCGGTTGCGACGCGCGAGAAGCGCAAATTTCCCGTCCCGTCGTTCATTACCAGCAAGCTGCAGCAGGAGGCGGTGCGCAAGCTGCACTTCTCGGCGAAGAAGACGATGATGCTTGCCCAGCGCCTGTACGAAGGCGTGGAAATCGGCGAGGAAGGCGCGGTCGGACTCATTACTTACATGCGCACCGACTCGACGCGAGTTTCGGAAGGCGCGCTGGCCTCTGCGCGCGAATACATTCGCGCGACTTTCGGCGAGCCCTACCTTCCCGCCGAAGCCATCCGCTACAGGAGCAAGAAAGGCGCGCAGGACGCGCACGAAGCCATCCGGCCGACCGCCGTCGAGCGCACTCCCGATTCCATGCGGGCGTATCTGGGCGCGGACGAATTCAGGCTCTACAAGCTCATCTGGCAGCGCTTTGTGGCCTCGCAGATGAACCCGGCAATCTTCGATCAGACCACCATTGATATCGCGGCGGGCGATTACATGCTCCGCGCCACCGGTTCCGTCGAAAAATTCAACGGCTTCCGCGCCGTCTACGAAGAAGGCAAGGACGAAAAGGCTGAGATGGATGAAGACGAAGAATTGAAGCATCGCCTGCCGGCGGTCGAGGAAGGTGAGACGCTGCGGCTGCGAAAGCTCCTTCCCGAGCAGCATTTTACTGAACCCCCGCCGCGCTTTAACGAAGCGACGCTGGTGAAGGCGCTCGAGGAAAAGGGCATCGGCCGGCCTTCCACCTACGCGAGCATTCTTTCCGTCATTCAGAATCGCGAGTACGTTGAAAAGGCCCAGGGACGCTTTTATCCGAGCGAGCTCGGCATGGTGGTCTCAGACCTCCTGGTCAAGAATTTCAGCGACATCTTCGACATCGCCTATACGGCGCGCATGGAAGAAGAGCTCGACGAGGTCGAAGAAGGCAAGCTTTCGTGGAAAGAAGCGCTCGACGAGTTTTACAAGAAATTCAAAAAAGACCTGCGCCTCGCCGAGCGCGAGATGGACGACATCAAGGGCGAAGGCATCCCGACCGACGAGAAGTGCGAAAAGTGCGGAAAGCCGATGGTCATTCGCCTGGGGCGCAACGGAAAATTCCTTGCCTGCACCGGCTATCCCGACTGCGACGGCACGCGCGACCTCCCGCCCGAGCTCGCGAGCGAACATCAAACGGGCCCACCCGCGCCGGAAGTTCCGGAAGAGATTTGCGCGAAGTGCGGAAAGCCGATGATCGTCAAGCGCGGCCGCTTCGGGTATTTCCTCGCCTGCACGGGCTACCCTGAATGCCGTAATACCAAGAAGATTATCATGAAGGAAGGCCAAGCCACGGCCGTCACCGACCAGGTGCTGGACGAGAAGTGCCCGCAGTGCGGCGGCAACCTGGTCGTGAAGCACGGCCGCTTCGGGCCGTTCACCGCGTGCAGCAACTATCCCACCTGCAAGTACATCAAAAAGCAGACGCTGGGAATTCCGTGCCCCGAGAAAGGCTGTACCGGCGAAATCGTGGTGCGGCGCGCCAAGCGCGGAACGTTCTACGGGTGCAGCCGCTATCCGGATTGCAAGTTTACATCGTGGGAAAAGCCCGTCGCCAAACCTTGCCCCGAATGCGGATCGCCAGTTCTTTATGAAAAGTTCGACAAGAAAACCGGCACTTCCACCATCCACTGCCGGAATGAGTCCTGCAAGTACGAGCAAGCGCTGGCGTAAAAAGTTTTCGGGCGGCTACGATTTATCTTTCCTTAAGCCATTCGGATCATGACGATTAAAGTAAGACTGTACCCGAGGCTGAAGGCCAGCAGGATGGCGCCGACCGCGCGCTCCTCGTAGATCTTAAACCAGAGGTAGATACCTGAGAGGCCGAGCAGGATGAGCGCGACCGAGACGAAGACCACAATTCCTCCCCACACGTTGAGCAGCCGGTAGTCGTGCTTGAGGCCCGCCAGGTGGTGCAGGCGGTTGAGCATTCCAATGAACCCCGCGACGCTGGTCTTAATTCTAGCCCTGCCCGTTTGTCGCGTGTACTCCACCTCGTAAACCGTGCCGGGGCGCGCGATGCGCATTTGGATTCCCTCGTCGGTGGCCTTCACCTGCTGCAAGTCGCCACGCATCCCGTAGCGGTCCATCAAGGATTGCGCCAGGGCGCGCCCGTCCGTGCCGGCGAACGCGCCCGCCTCCACCTCACTTTCCACGACCGCGGGCTTCATTGAAAACCACTCGTTGTGCGCCATCTGGACGGCGCTCATGCCGTAAACGACCACCATGGGAAACGCCAGGAGGCCGAGAACTAGATGCGTGTTTCGAAGCCAGCGGTGAAGCATATTACCTTGTCAGGAAATACAGCGCCGCAAACAACCCGCACGCGCTTAAAAAAGCCACTTGCGCCAACCGGAAGCGCGGCCGGGAGGAAAGCCACAACGCCACGCCGGTCAGCGCCATGGCGAGCAGCGTCCAAATCGCGAACTCATTGTAATAAGTCCACAAGCGAATCGGCCATCCGGGCATATCCGCGTTGATGGTCAAGGTATGAAGGCTGTTGAGGAACTCCGCAAGGTTACTCCGCTGCGTTTCGATGCGCAGGCGGGCTTCCTTTTCGAGTACGGTCGCGTCAAACACGCCGTTCGGGGTCCACAAATTCACCGCGAGCCGGTTATCGGAGTCGCGGTGATACGCCCACTGCTGAGGGGGCGCTGCGTAAGGCACGGCCAGCTTCTTCCAAACGGCATCGGCTACCTGCTGGTCGGTCGAGTTGGGCGCAACGGTGAAATCCTCCATTCGTACAGCGGGTATTGTTTCCGACGACGAGCGCTCGCCGCGGCGAGTCGCGGTGAGCCCGGCGATTCCGAAGACAATCAGAATCGACCAGCTCAGCAGGCCCAGAAACATGTGGATTCGGCGCAGCAGGTCGTGCATGAGACCGGCAGCTTAACACGCGCTTTCCGAATGCGTCCAGCGTGGCGGCTGCACCTTGAGAGTTCTGTTTGCCTTACCCAGTCGCGGGATGTAAAATCGCGCCCATGAAAAATTCATTTAAATTACTTGCGGTCATCTCACTTCTTGCGCCGGCGATCCTTTTCGCCGACGGCCAGCAGGGCGAAACGGTCCTGCGGCTGGACCCGGCGCTTGACGCCATCGTCCCCAAAAACGCCGCGCTCGAAAAAGTCGCAAACGGCTTCAAGTGGACCGAAGGCCCCGTGTGGATTCACGCCGGTTACGTACTTTTTGCAGAGATCCCTTCGAATCGCATTCTCAAGTGGACGCCGGACGGGAAGGTGACGACTTTTCTGCACCCGAGCGGCTATCAGGGGAGCGCCGACTACGGCGGCCCGGAGCCAGGGACGAACGGCATGACGCTTGACGCGAAAGGACGGCTGACGGTCGCGGGCCACGCGCGGCGAAACGTTTTCCGATTGGAATCGCTCGACGAGGGCGGGAAGATGACGGTGCTCGCCGAGCGTTTCCAGGGCAAGCGCTTGAACAGCCCGAACGATGTTGTGTATGCCGCGGATGGCGCGCTCTATTTCACTGACCCGCCTTATGGCCTGCCCACGCAAAGCGACAAGGACCCGCTGAGGGAACTTTCGTTTAACGGTGTCTACCGAATACCCGGGGCGGTTGCGCACGCCGCCGGCGCCCCGCCCGATGACGCGAAGCTGGAACTGCTTATCAAAGACCTGACGCGCCCGAACGGCGTCGCGCTTTCGCCGGACGGAAAAACTTTGTACGTCGCAGTTTCGGACCCGA
>CAYZVR010000098.1:0-9357 GCA_964481715.1 uncultured Acidobacteriota bacterium
GAAACCTGGATCCGATTCCTGGTGTGGCTGATCATCGGGCTGGTCGTCTACTTTGTTTTCAGCCGGCACCACAGCGAATTCGGCCGTGAGGGTCAGGCCGAGGTCGCCGCACTGGCGGAATCCGGGGGATCTTCGGGCAAGAGTCGGGACTGAGCACGCCGTCCGAATCGAAGGGTGATAAAATTCTGTGTGCCGGCCCCGTGGTTGGTAAGGTGAAAGCGATGAGTGAGCGCGTCCTTTTCTTTGAGTGCAAGTCGGGGCTCGAGCGCAATCCCCTCCGGACTGCGGGGATTTGGACTGTCGTTCTGTGGTTGCTCTCCGCTCCCACCGCGTATGCCTGGGGACCCACGGCACACCGCCTGGTAAACCGCTGGGCAGTGGAAACACTTCCGCCCGAGATTCGCGGGTTTTTCGAAGCCAACCGCCAGTTCCTGGTCGATCACGCGAACGATCCCGACGCCGCCATGGAGAAGGATCCCCGCGAGCGCGTGCGGCACTACATTTACCTCGACAAGTACGGCCAATTTCCGTACCTCAAGCTTCCGCATTCCTTCCAACGCGCCGTCTCACAGTACGGCGCGGGGCGCGTCAACCGCGACGGTCTCCTGCCTTGGGAAATCGGCAAGATCAGCTTGCGCCTGACCAACGCCCTCAAGGAGCAGAACTGGGACGAAGCGAAAATGGAGGCGGCACTGCTCGGCCACCATGTAGCCGATGCCCACGACCCTCTCCACACCATTGAAAACTACGACGGTCAGTTGACCGGCCAGACCGGCCTCGCGAACCGCTTTGAAATTCGTCTGGTGGATCTTTTCACCAACTTTTATATCTTTGCCCCGCGTGACGCGGCAAAAGTCGCCGACCCGACCGAGCGCGCTTTCCAGATAGTCCTTGAGTCGAATACCTGGGCGGACCACATTATCCTGGCGGACCGCCAGGCGCTCGAGGGCCTGCCGGATTTCAACGAAGACTATTACGACAGGTTCTATTCGCGCGTCGGCTCGATCGTCATGCGAGAGCTCAATGAGGCCGCGGAGGACACCGGCTCCTACTGGTACACGGCTTGGCAGAACGCGGGCCGGCCGGAGTTGCCGCATTAAGCGCAGTGACAAGTACCAGTGACGAGTGACAAGACCCACGAAATGGCGTCTTGCTTGCTCATCACTTGTCACTGGTCACTTGTCACTCGTATGTTGTCTGAGAACCTTTCACCCACAAAAGCCTTCGTTGCGCGCCTGCCGAAGGTCGAACTGCACCTCCACCTCGAGGGCAGCGTGCGTCCGGAGACCCTGCGCGAGCTCTCACGGACAAAAGGGCGCGAGCAACAGGGCGTCGAGGATTGGATAGCCCAGCGGACTTCGAGCGGATTCCGCTATCACGACTTTCGCGATTTCATCAGTGCGTTCACGGCGGTCACCCTGCTGCTCGAAACGCCGGCGGACTACGCCCTGATCACGACGCGGCTGATCGAGTGGCTGGCGGAACAAAACGTCCGCTACGCGGAGGTCACCCTTTCGGCGGGCGTGGTGCTGTGGAAGAAGCAGTCGCTCGAAGCTGTTTTCGAGGCGGTCGCGGCGGCGGCGCGTGACGCCCAAGTCCGCCTCGGCGTGCGCGTGCAATGGATTCTGGACGCCATCCGGCAGTTCGGAGCCGAGCATGCTCGCCAGGTGCTCGAGCGCGCCGCGCGACTGCGCCCGCTGGGGGTTGTGGCGTTTGGCATCGGTGGCGACGAAGCGCGCGGCCCGGCCGAACTTTTTCTCGACGTTTACCGCCGTGCGCGCGACCTGGGACTGCACGTAACCGCGCACGCGGGCGAAACCTGCGGCCCGGAGAGCGTTCGTCAGGCCATCGAGCTCCTCGGCGCGGAGCGCATCGGCCACGGACTTTCCGCCGCGCGCGACCCGAATGTGATGGCGCTCATCCGCGAGCGGGGAGTGCCTCTGGAAGTCTGCCTCACGAGCAACGTCGCGACCGGCCTCCTGG
Organism: uncultured Acidobacteriota bacterium; assembly: GCA_964481715.1. Lineage (GTDB taxonomy): Bacteria > Acidobacteriota > Terriglobia > UBA7540 > UBA7540 > JAHEKS01. The sequence goes on from CAYZVR010000098.1 coordinate 1,984, forward strand.
CCGGCGTCCAGGACCATCCCCTTCCGAAATTTCTGGAGGAGGGCCTCGTGGTCACGCTCAACAGCGACGACCCGGCCATGTTCGGCACGAGCCTGGTGCGTGAGTTCGCAGTCGCTGTTGAGAAGTTCTCGCTTGATCGCGGACAGCTGATAGGATTGCTTGAGAACGCCGTGCGAGCGGCGTTTCTTTCCGAGGAGGAAAAGCGGCCGCTGCTCGAAGAACTCGCCAGCGCCGCGGCGGGCTGATTTCAAGGGGAGCAAAACGAAAGGTTTGAACGGATGACGTCCAAAATTCGCGCACTGTTATTTGATGCCGGCAATACTTTAATCTTTCCACGCCTCGATGAGGCGGCGGAGAAATTGACGGCGCTCGGTTATCCTTCGACGACGGAAGACTTCCACGCCGCCGAGCGCTTCGGCAAAGCCAGGCTCGACGAGTGGTTGTGGCCGCAAATCCGCAAGGGCGAAGTGCCACGGCAAATCGACCATTATTACTGGGGAGAGTATTTGGCCGCGCTGATGGAGCGCGTGAAGGCGCCGGAAGACGAGCGCGGCCAGTTGATGATCCGCGTGGCAAACCATTTCAAGGACATCACCGTTTGGTCGCGTATCCTACCCGATACGCCACCTTTTCTTGAACATCTGCGCAGGCGAGGCTATACCCTGGGCGTCATATCGAATTCCATCGGCACGATGGAAGAGCAGCTCACGCGGCTGGGACTGGCTCAATATTTCGACACGGTGATTGATTCCGCCGTGGTGGGTGTGGAAAAGCCGCATCCGGAAATATTTAGCATCGCGCTCAGCCGTGCCGGAGTTGCGGCGTCGGAGGCCCTCTTTGTCGGCGACACTTACTCGACCGACATCGGCGGCGCCGGGCTCGCCGGCCTCGCCGGCGTTCTCATTGACCGCGTCGGCGCCTACCCGAACGCCGATTGCCCGCGCGTCCAGTCGCTTTCCGAATTGGACACGGTGCTGGAAAGATGGCAGAACTCGGCGCGCTCCGGCTCGGGTTGATACGCCGCCGGGCGCAGTCTTTTGTTCCCGCCGCGGGACAGGCGGGCTTTCCAAAATCCATCGGCGGATAGATTTGCAGAGGAAAACCATCGAACGTGGCTTTCGGACCGCGCTCATGTTGCTCGCCATCACGACGAGCTCCCAACTTTTTGCGTCCCCTCCCCAAACCGACTTCAAGGTGATGATGCAGAAGGTTCTGGACGGTTGGAATACCCTCGACCCGGCCCAGGCCGCGCCGTTCTACGCTAAAGACGCTGACGGCGTGTTCTACGACATCACTCCTTTTCAATACAAGGGCTGGAATGAGTACGACCAGGGTGTCCGCAAGGCGCTTCTCGGTTATTCGGCGTTCAAAATCACGCTGGGCGGCGACGCGCAAGCGCACGAGCGCGGACGCTTCGCCTGGACCACCGCGACGCTGCACATGGAATCGCTAACCAAGGCGGGAGAGGGCCAGGCGTTCGACGCGCGCTGGACGCTCATCTGGGAAAAACGCGGGAACGACTGGCTGATCGTCCACGAGCACACTTCGGTGCCGATTCCACCGGCGCCCGATACTGCCGGACAGACGCTTTACAAGCGGCTCGGCGGCTACGATGCGCTCGCCGCGGTGACCGACGATTTCATCGGGCGTCTGGCGCACGACCCGCAGCTCGGCAAATTTTTCGTCGGCCACAGCTCGGATTCTCTGAAGCACATTCGCCAACTCGTCGCGGACCAGTTGTGCGAAGCGACGGGCGGGCCGTGCTATTACATCGGCCGGGACATGAAGACCTCGCACGCCGGAATGGGCATCACGGATAACGACTGGCAGGCCGCCGCCAACCATCTGGTTGAGACTCTGGACAAATTCCACGTGCCGCAGAAAGAGAAAGACGAAGTCCTGAGCGCCATTTCCGGGTTGAAGAAAGACATCGTCTCGCCGGGCGCAGGGGGCGGACGGTAGGGTGCCAGGACGATTGGGAAGGTTCGAGCCGTCGGGCCATTGAGTGGTTTGGTGATTGTGAGACCGAGGGATTGAACAACCTCCGTTTGTCGCACATCTCGGTACTGCTGCGACCGCCTCCCACCGGCCCTTAGGCCCTGCGAAAAGGTGTTGACAAGAAAACCGCATCGTGTTACTCTCGCGTTTTCTAACTTGATGAATACAGGTCTCAAATCCGACAGGGGAATGGCTGCGGAGCGGATGTGTTGTTGTACCCCGCGAGCTGGCGGCGTTTTCTCTTCGGAAATGAACGGCTTGTAAGCACCCGCTGCAAGGTCTTAATTCCGAAAGCCCGCTGGCGAATCAAACGCAAGCGGGCCTTTTTATTTTTGGCGGGTCACCGGGCTTTCTTGAGTTTGATCTTTCGCGGGCGTCGAGACAGGAGTAAAAAGAAAGCACAATGTTTATCTCACTATTGGGATTCATTACGGGGATCTTGATCGGCTTGACGGGCACGGGCGGCGGCGTCCTTTTGACGCCTCTTCTGATGCTCTTCACGCCTTTTCCAGCCGTGGTCATCATCGGCACCGACATCGTAAACGGCGCGGTCACCAAACTCCTCGGTGTGCTCGAGCATCGCAAGCAGGGCCAGGTGCATTGGAGGCTGGCCAAGTTTCTTGTCGCGGGAAGCGTGCCGGGGACGCTAGCCGGCATCGTGCTGATTAGTTTTCTGAAAAGCCATCTGGGAACCCAGGAGCTCGATCACGTTTTGAAAACTGTCCTCGGCGCCACGCTATTCGGCGTTTCGCTGTTCCTGCCCTTCGTGCGCGGCGGGCGAATCAACCTTCCGGGCCAAGTGCTGGGGTCGGGCACGACCAACGAAAACCTCAAGCTTATCTTCGTGGGCGCTTCGGTCGGGTTTCTCGTGGCAATGACTTCGATCGGCAGCGGCAGCCTTTTGATGATCTTCCTGCTTCTGCTTGTTCCGCTACCGTTCGGAAAGCTGGTGGGAACGGACATCATGTTTGGCCTCGTGACCATGGCGCTTGCCGGCTCGCTCCACCTGGCAATGGGCCACTTTTCGCTTCCCCTTTTCTTGCAGCTCATCGTGGGCGCTTTGCCCGGTGTCGTGATCGGCAGCCGGTTGACGCGGCTCATTCCGGAGCGCTATTTCAGCTGGCTGTTCAGCGTCCTCTATTTCACACTGGGAGCGCGCCTATTGGTCGGATGAGCCCGTCCGCTCATCGTTCCAGCTCAAATATCGAGGAGATTCGAAGCCAATGCCCCTAGCAACTTCCGATTTTCAGGGACTCGCGGAAACGCTCGCGCAGCAGGACCCGAGAGAAATTCTCGCGTTGGCGCTGCGCGAATATTCACCGCGCATCGCTATCAGCTTTAGCGGCGCCGAAGACGTGGTCCTGGTGGATATGGCCGTCAAGGCGGGTGGCCAATTCCGCGTCTTCTCGCTCGACACGGGCCGTCTGCACGCCGAGACGTATCAGTACCTCGACAAGGTGCGCGAGCATTACGGCATTCCCATCGAGGTCTTTTTCCCGCAGCCCGCCGCGGTGGAAAAGCTCGTGCACGAGAAAGGTCTGTATTCGTTCTACCGCGACGGCCATAAAGAGTGCTGCGGCATTCGCAAGGTTGAGCCGCTCCGCCGAGCGCTGGACGGGCTCGCCGCGTGGGTGACCGGCCAGCGCCGCGATCAGAGCCCCGGCACGCGCGCGCAGATTCCCGTCGTGCAAGCCGACCCGGCCTTTTCGTCGAACGGCAGCCAGCTCGTCAAATTCAACCCTCTTGCCAATTGGACTTCCAAGCAAGTGTGGGACTACATCCGCAGCAACGAGGTTCCCTACAATCCTCTCCACGAGCGCGGATTCATTTCGATCGGCTGCGAGCCGTGCACGCGGGCCGTCCTCCCCGGCCAGCACGAACGCGAAGGGCGCTGGTGGTGGGAAGACGAAACCAAGAAAGAGTGCGGCCTGCACGCCACGAACGTCGGTAAATAAACTGCCAGCGGCTGCAAGAGTTGGAAGGATAGGCCGAAGTCAGAAAGAAGCGCTCAGCGCTCGGTGGCCGTAGTGGAAGCGATGGAATCCTCGTTATTCAATCCTTCCTGCTCGCGCTGGCGCAGGTCGCGGTAAATCTTGCCGGCGATTTCCGCCGCATGCGGTCCATACATTTGGCGGCCGCCGCGCAGCAGCACGACCACAACGTACTTGGGCTGCTGTCCGTTTGCGTAGGAAGCAAACCAACCCAGCCGCGCGCCGTCCTCGCTGCACGTCCCGGTCTTCCCGAAAATCTGTTCCTCCGGACTGTAGGCGAGTCGAGCCGTGCCGTAGAGCACCGCCGCCGCCAGCCCCTGCTTGACGTAAGGGAAAAATTCATTCAAACCCTCGAGGTGCCGCCGGACCTTGGGCTGATACCGCTCCATCATTTCCGGCCTGCGCGGATATTGCAGGTAGTACAATGTCCCGCCGTTCGCGAAGGCCGATAGGATGGCGGCCATCTGGAGAGGCGTGACTTCGATATCCTGGCCGTAGCTTGTGAGCAGTCCCACGCCGCCATCCTTGGGGGGGCTCGCGGGAAACTTGCCCGGCGATTCGCCCGAGATATTCCAGCCGGCCTTCTCACCCAACCCGAACTCCTGAGCGTAGTGCTCGACCCTTTCGAAGCCGAGCATCTGGCCGAGCTTGGAGAAAAACGGGTTGTTCGAATGTGCTAGCGCTTCGGTGAGATCCATTTGGGTGCGCCGCCCGACCCGGATGCGGGTGTCCGGTGTGATGAGCCCTTCCTTGAGCGCCCCGACCGCCACTACCGGCTTGAACGTCGAGCACGGCGTGAAGGCGCTTTCCAGCGCAAGCTTTTGATTCACAATGGAAAGGATGCGGCCACTGTTTGGATCGACGACCACGACACTGCCGTTCCAGCGCTCCAATGCCTCGAGGGCGGCCGCGCGCACGACGGGGTCCTCCCCGGTTGGGTCGTCCTCCTCGGCAGAGTTTGCGTAGGAACTGACGTGCCAGGGGTTCCAGCGACGGCGGCGCGGGCGGCGTTTCGTCGTCTTTTTTTTGCGGGACTTCGAAGATTTGGCAGACGACTTTGAAATCGATGGGGGACTGGAAGGAGGGTCCGCGCCGGCAAAGCTTCCGGCGTTTCCCCACGTGAAGGAAATCGCAATGGCCAGGATGACGATTCGTTTGAGCAAGGCGGTCTCAGCACCTCTCATGGAAAATTGGGCTGTTCCTTGCTCCCGACCGACCCTGGCGCAGGTCTTTCAGGAAGCGGGCCCCAGGTGTTTTGATGAACTCCCTTCGGGAACGTCTCACCGTTCCAAAAGTCTTTCTTCCCACCACCAGGACGGGATTCAAATTCACCCGTCAAGGGGGGTAGCCGATATGTCCCTCACTTCTTGCCGCGGCCACTCGCGGCACTCTCGGCAGCAACAGGTTCGGTGGGCGCTGGAAGGTTCAGCGCCGTGCGAACTGCCGCTTCAACCTTTTTCAGGACATCAGGATTGTCGCGCAGGAACTGCTTGGCGTTTTCCCGCCCCTGCCCGATGCGCTCACCGCCAAAGGAAAACCACGCACCGCTTTTTTCAATTACGCCTTTGTCGGCGCCCAAGTCAACCAGATCGCCTTCCTTCGAGATCCCCTCTCCGTACAGGATATCAAATTCTGCGTCCCGAAAGGGAGGGGCAACTTTGTTTTTGACGATCTTGACCCGGGTGCGGTTGCCAACCACCCGCTCGGCGTCCTTGATGGAGGCGATGCGGCGGATGTCCACCCGCACGGAAGAATAGAACTTGAGCGCCCGGCCGCCCGTGGTGGTCTCGGGGTTGCCGAACATCACCCCGATCTTTTCGCGGATCTGGTTGATGAAAATCAGGCAGGTTTTTGACTTGGCGATGTGGGCGGTCAGCTTGCGCATAGCCTGCGACATCAGCCGCGCATGGAGGCCGGGCAGCGAGTCGCCCATATCACCGTCGAGTTCGGCCTTGGGCACGAGCGCCGCGACCGAGTCCACGACCAGCACATCCACGGCGTTCGAGCGCACCAAGGCTTCCGCGATTTCAAGCGCCTGTTCGCCGTAATCGGGCTGCGAGACCAGCAGGTTGTCAATGTCCACGCCCAGCGCCTTGGCGTATTTCGCGTCGAGCGCGTGCTCGGCGTCAATGAAAGCCGCCATCCCGCCGCGTTTCTGCGCTTCCGCCACCACGTGCAGGGCGATGGTGGTTTTGCCGCTCGACTCCGGGCCGAATATTTCCACCACGCGGCCTCGCGGCAGCCCGCCTACACCGAGCGCGGCGTCGAAAGAAAGCGCTCCCGTAGGAATTACTTCCACGGGCACCAGCGGGCCCTTCGCGCCCAGCCGCATGATCGAGCCCTTCCCGAACTGTTTCTCAATCTGCGTGAGGGCAAGGTCAATGGCCTTATTCTTTTCCGTTCGATCTTCGGGCATTTGAATCCTCGTCTCGGGAACTTTCCAAATCCACTCGCCACCGGGAAGTGGCCGTGGAAGAATCATACCTCAAATTTGTGAAATTGACCACTTGATTATTCCTTGTGCTGGGAATAGTCGAAGAAGCCGCGCCCGGACTTACGCCCCAGCCTTCCGGCGCTTACCATCTTCTCCAGCAAGGGACAGGGCCGGTACTTGGAATCGTGAAAGCCCTCGTACAAGACCTTCATAATGTCCCGGCACACGTCGAGGCCGATAAAATCCGCAAGTTCGAGCGGGCCCATCGGATGGTTCATCCCAAGTTTCATCACGTCATCTATGCCCTTGGCGTCCGCCACGCCTTCCATCAGGGCAAAGATCGCCTCGTTGATCATGGGCATCAGCACACGGTTTGAAACGAAGCCTGGGAAATCGTTGGCGCGGACCGCGGTTTTCCCGAGTTGTGTCGAGAGCGCCACCGCCGCCTCAACGGTTTCGGGAGAGGTCTCGAGCCCGGCGATGACTTCCACGAGCTTCATCACCGGCACGGGATTGAAGAAGTGCAGGCCGACGAATCGCGCGGGGCGGCGCGTTTCTGCGGCGAGGCGCGTGATCGAAATCGAAGAAGTGTTCGAGGCGAAGACGACCTCGGGACGATTCCCGAGCGCCCCCGCCTCGAGCGCACGGAAGACTTCGGCCTTGGCTTCGAACTTTTCGATTACCGCTTCGATAACAAAATCGACGGGGGCAAAGTCATTGAGGTCGGTCGTGGTCTTCAAGCGCGCCAGAGCTTTTTCTCTTTCCTCCCTGGTCAGCCGGCCTTTCTCGACGTCGCGCGCAAGACCCTTTGAGATTTTGTCCGCAGCACATTCCAATATCTGGCTGGATGTGTCGGCAAGCGTCACCGCAAGCCCGTAACGCAGTAACACCTGGGCTATCCCGTGGCCCATCGTGCCTGCACCCACCACGCCCACGGCTTTAATATCCACT
>CAYZVR010000098.1:9367-12080 GCA_964481715.1 uncultured Acidobacteriota bacterium
CAGGCTGGAAGTATCGCCGAGGACGACGGCAAATCCGTGCCGCAACAGCACCTGAGCAATTCCGTGGCCCATTGTGCCCGCGCCGACAACTCCAACCATTTTAAGCGGCATTGCTGGGATTGAATTCATCAGGCTGGGCGATTCCGGTCATCGAGCCATCGGACCAGCGGGCCATCGAACCTCAAAACAACGGACAAGTTCGCCGACATTGACCCGATGACTCAAGGGTTCAATGACTCAATTCCTTTCGACCGCGAGCGCCACGGCGTTGCCGCCACCAAGACAAAGCGCCGCGATTCCGCGCTTGGCGTTTCGGTTCGCCATTTCGTAAAGCAGTGTGACCAGAATGCGCGCGCCGGACGCTCCGATGGGATGTCCGAGCGCCACAGCGCCTCCGTTGACATTGGTTTTGGCAGGGTCGAGACCGAGTTCCTGAATTACCGCCAGCGCCTGAACCGAGAAAGCTTCGTTCAGCTCGAACAGATCAACGTCTTCGAGCTTCCATCCGATTTTTTTCACTAATGATTGGACGGCCGTCACGGGCGCCATCATCACCCACTTGGGCTCGACGCCGCTTACCGACTGCCCGACGATGCGCGCCAGCGGCCGCTTGCCCAGTCTCGCCGCCGTTTCTGCCGATGTCACGACCAAAGCAGCCGCGCCGTCGTTTGTTCCCGGAGCGTTACCGGCGGTTACCGTACCGTCTTTCTTGAAGGCGGGCTTTAGGCGCGCCAGCGCCTCAAGCGTCGTGTCTGCGCGGGGTGATTCGTCTACCGCGAACTGAACCGGATCGCCTTTCTTTTGCGGCACGGCGACGGGAACGATCTGTTCCTTGAAGCGGCAATTCTTGATGGCGTCGATCGCGCGGCGATGGCTTTCGACGGCGAAGCGATCCTGCTGTTCGCGCGAAATCTTGTACTTCTCTGCCACCAGCTCGCCGGTCATGCCCATGTGAAAGTCTTCGAACGCGTCCCACAGGCCGTCCTGAATCATGGAGTCGAGCACTTTGCCGTGTCCGAGCCGCATGCCCTGGCGTAGTTGCGGAAGCAGGTACGGGCAATTGGTCATGGACTCCATGCCGCCCGCGACCACGATTTCCGCATTGGTCGTCTGGATACCCTGCGCGGCAAGTCCCACAGCCTTGAGCCCCGAACCACAGACTTTGTTGACGGTCATCGCCGCCACGTGAGGATCAAGTCCGCCTTTCAGTCCCGCTTGTCGCGCCGGGTTCTGACCGAGGCCGGCCGACACCACGTTGCCCATGATGATTTCGTCCACCTGGGTCGGCTCGATGCCTGCCCGCCTTACCACTTCGCGCACCACACACGCGCCAAGGTCAACAGCCGAAAATGACGTCAAACTCCCTTGAAACTTTCCGATGGCGGTTCTCACCGCGCCGATAATCACAGATTCGCGCATAATTTCCCCCGCCGCCATTATATGCCCTTTGAAATCGAAATTCTGTGCTCCGTCTCGGAGAGATTGCAGGAAGACGATGACCGGGATAGACTCTAGCTCCGATCAAGAAAAGCCGGCACGGCGTTGTTGGAGTTCGGCAAAAATTTCTTTTCCGGCTGGAGAACGGACGGACACATGGGCACTCCGCAAGGCGCGCTATCCCGGGGACAACTCGCCGACGCCATTCAGGAAGCGCGGGAGCGCACGCTCGAGCTCGTCGCCGACCTGAGCGACGAGCAGATGATGGGGCCGCGCTTGAGTATCGTCAACCCGCTGCGCTGGGAAATTGCGCACGTGGCATGGTTCCAGGAATTCTGGTTCTTGCGGAACTTCCTCCAACAGGTCCCGACCCTCAGCAACGGCGACGCTCTCTTTGATTCCTCCCGTATTCCGCACGACGTCCGCTGGGACCTGCCCCTGCCCTCCAGGAAGGATACGCTCGGCTACGTGCAACGGATTCTGGAACGGATTCTCGAGCACCTTCCGAAAGCGGCCGCGCAAGCGCCCGTCAATGGTTACGGCGGCGAGTATTTCCTGACCCTCTCTCTCTTCCACGAATATATGCACGCCGAGGCGATGGCCTACACGCGGCAGACATTGAATTACCCGGCGCCGCGCCTCGGTGCAGCGGCAGAGCAAAGCGAGTCAGGCGAAAAACGATCGCGGTCGTCAACGGTAACTTTGGGCGATGCGGAAATTCCAGGCGGCACATTCATGCTGGGCGCCGGCCTCGGATGGCCGTTCGTGTTTGATAACGAACAATGGGCGCATCCCGTTGAAGTGAAGTCCTTCCGCATGGCGCGCACAGCGGTTTCGAATCTCGAGTATGCGGCCTTCGTTACAGACGGCGGCTACAAGCGGCGTGACTTCTGGAGCGAATTCGGCTGGCAATGGCGCGAAAGCGCGCGCGCTGAGCACCCAGCTTATTGGCGGTCGGATACCGGCGACCGGTGGTTGCGGCGTAATTTCGACCAGTGGAATCCGCTCGAAGACCGCCTGCCGGTGTTGCACGTTAACTGGTTCGAAGCGGAAGCTTATTGTCGCTGGGCGAAACGTCGCTTGCCGACCGAAGCCGAGTGGGAATTCGCGGCGAGCGCTGAGCCAGCGCCGAACGGTCGCGGCATTACGGAACGCAAGCGCCGGTACCCGTGGGGCGACGACCCACCCACGCCGGAGCATGCTAATCTCGATTGGCGCGCCGGGGGTCCAGTGGTTGTTGATGCGCTTCCGCATGGCGACAGCGCCTTCGGCTGCC
>CAYZVR010000099.1:0-741 GCA_964481715.1 uncultured Acidobacteriota bacterium
GGCACCGGCAACATGGAAGTCAACCTCGACCGCAAGCTCGTCGACAAGCGCGTCTTCCCGGCCATCGACTTGAACAAATCCGGCACGCGCAAGGAAGAGCTGCTGGTTCCCAAGGACGAACTGAACCGCATCTGGGTTCTGCGCAAGGTCTTGAACCCTCTCTCTCCGGTGGAGAGCATGGAGCTCATCATCGACAAGCTGTCGAAGACCACGAACAACGCTCAATTCCTTTCTTCGATGAGCAACGGCGGGCGGCCGTAATCAGGTCAGGATCTTCGAGGTTGGGATGCGGGCTTCAGGCCTGGTCAATCAACTTTCTTTCCCTGACTAAATCCACGATGCGATCCACGACTTGCTCGGCGCTCGAGTGCGTCGAGTCGATCTCAAAGCCGTCTGCACCCAGCGTTTCATCTTCATACGACCAGGTCACGGAGCCGCAACTGGTCGAAGGCTCCCTGATATTTTAAAATTGCCATCCACGAAGAGCGGCTAAGTCACGGTAAGAGCCTGCAGTCAGACTCCAAGATCAAATATCACTTCACAATCAGGTTCACCGTGGTGCTCTGTACAAAACTGCCGGAGGTGGCAGTGATGGTTAGCGGATAGGTTCCCGCCGGCGTCCCGCGCTCTACCTTGGTGTTTTCACCACCGCACGCAGCCCAGAAGACGACGAGCAAAAACGTCGCCGCGAGGACCAGCCCGTGGAGAGGCTGCGCGACACGGCGCCTTGCCGCAAGGACC
>CAYZVR010000099.1:751-11988 GCA_964481715.1 uncultured Acidobacteriota bacterium
ATGCGGTCCATAACCGGCTCCACTGCTTGCCCATGACGGATGGTTTCGCCCAAGGCAAGACCTGCGCGAATGAGTGTGCCGTCGTTTTGACCGTCAGTGTGGCCGTCGCGGGGTTAGCTCCATCCAGAGTGACCGAGGCCGGAGAGATTGAGCAAGTTGCCTCGCGCGGCGCGCCTGCGCAGGTCAGGGTCGCGGGCTGGTTGAATCCATCTACGGGTGTAAGCGAAACACTGCCTGTCACGGAGCTTCCTGCCGTCACCGTCAGGGGGTCCGTCGAACCAAGCAACACGAAGTCCTGTACATTCGTAGTGGCTGTGGCAGTATTGTTCCCCGGTCTCAAATCGGATTCTGTTGCCGTGACGCTGGCCGTATTTGAAATCGTATTGAATGTGCCCGGGGTGCTCACAGTAACTTCGATCGTCACCGTGGCACTGCCCGGCGAGGCCAATGACCCGAGGTCACAGCTAATCGAACTTGTCCCCTGGCAACTCCCTTGGCTGGGCGTTTTGGAGACGAGCTTCAGTTCGGCTGGCAACGTGTCGGTAAGGGTCAAATTTGTGGCGTCTTTAGGGCCTTCGTTGACCACGCGAATGGTATAGGTCAAGTTATGTCCCACCGCTACGGGACTACGGGAACCCGCATTCCTCACCGCGAGGTCCGCACCCGTAGTGGGACTCGTGTTCAGTAATACGCTGACCTTGCCGGACACTACCAGGCCCGGATTGAATACGACAGCCGCCAGGTCGGGTAAGTTGTCCCCATTGAAATCTGCGGAGGTCTTGGGAATCAAACCGGATGCGAAAGGACCTTCTGCTTGCACAAAAGTCCCGTCTCCTCGGCCCAGCAGAATGAACATCGAGCTTCCAGAGCTGCAGTGTTGAAAAATGCAAATGTGAAGGCTCCAACCCGCTAAGTCGAGCTTGCCGTCGAGATTGAAGTCCGCGACAACATTAGGGCCGCCGAGTAAGCTGGCAGCCGTGACTGCCGGCTGAAAGGCACCGTCACCAATGCCCAGCAGGATTTTTACACCGAACCCTACCGCCAAGTCTGGCTTGCCGTCGCGATTGAAGTCCCCCACTACTAAGGGACCTCCCGCGCTGAAGAGCAAGGGCGACTGGAAGGTGCCATCCCCGTTGCCGAGAAGAATGCTTGCCGGCACCACCAAGTCTAGGTTGCCGTCAAGATTGAAGTCTCCTAGGACGACCGACGTTGGCGACGGGCCGCCGTCGTAGTCCACGGTGGGCAGAAAAGTGCCGTCCCCGATGCCGAGTAGGACGCTCACGCTGCCGCTGATTCCGGCCGACGAGTCGCCAGAATTGGCCACGGCCAAATCCAGGCTGTCGTCTCCGTTGAAGTCACCGACAACAACCGACTGCGGGGTTTGACCGGCGGTGAAGTCCACGGCCGACTGGAAGGTCCCATCCCCCTTGCCCAGCAGAATGCTCACGCTGCCATCTACCCCGGTAGACGTGCTGCCTTGGTTGGCGACGGCCAAGTCGAGCTTGCCGTCGCCATTGAAGTCCCCGACCGCAATCGAAGCTGGAGTCTGCCCGGCGCTATAGTCCACGGCGGCCTGGAAACTGCCATCGCCCTTTCCCAGCAGGATGCTCACACTGCCAGGGTTGGCCGTAGAACCGTCACCTGCGTTCGCCACCGCAAGGTCCAGCTTGCTGTCGCCATTAAAGTCGCCCACCGCCACAGCGATCGGCCTAATTCCTACGGTGTAGTCAACCGGATTTGTGAATTCGACCGCCCGCGTCTTCCTCGGATTAATGACCAAGAAAGTAAACAGTAAGGCGGCGGTGAGAATTCGGGGAATTGCGTATGGGGCAACGCGGTTCTCGGATGTCATGGCAGGCCTCTCCTTCACGCTCTCGAACTCTGTCCCAAGATTAGGAGCGTATTCATCGACAGACTCTTTGTCAGGTGGGCAGGCAAGTCAATGGACGGCGACTTCTTTCGCGCTTGAACCCTCCTTCTCTGGAAACTGATAGAAACTAAAGGACTTCCTTCGTCACATTCCCGCGGCAGGCAACGCGTTGCCGGGGGAAACCCAAAGTGATACAATCGCGCCCGAGCAGGTACATCCCCATGGAAGGCGCAGCACGATCCCCCCACTTCGTGCGTGTTGGGATCTTTGAAGTCGATCTACGTACGGGCGAACTGCGCAAGCAGGGCCTGAAGATCAAACTGCAAGAGCAGCCCTTTCAGACTTTGGCGATGTTGCTGAAGCATCCGGGTGAGGTGGTGACTCGGGAGGAATTACGAAACAAGCTCTGGCCCTCAGACACTTTCGTTGACTTTGACAACGGGCTGAACAAGGCGATTAACAGGTTACGCGAGGTGCTCGGGGATTCGGCCGACCGTCCGCGCTATATAGAAACGCTGCCCCGCCGCGGATATCGGTTTGTCGCGGCGGTGGACGCGGGGACGGGCTTGGCCCGCCCGCGGGAGGGCAGAGCCCTCCCCTACAAGTTCGCAGCGCTGGCTGCCACAGCGGTTGTGGTAATTGTCGCGGCGCTTCTCGCCCTCAACGTCGCGGGCTCGCGGGATCGCCTCATGCGTCGCGCCGCGCCCCTGGCAAGAATCGAATCGTTGGCCGTTTTGCCTCTGACCAATCTTTCCGGCGACCCTGCCCAAGAGTACTTCGCCGACGGCATGACTGAGGAGCTGATTACGGACCTTTCCCAAATCAGTACCCTGAAGGTCATCTCCCGCACGTCCGTAATGCGCTACAAGAATACTGACAAGTCCTTGCCGGAGATTGCACGGGAACTGAATGTAGACGCAATCGTCGAAGGAACCGTGCTGAGGTCCGGCGACCGGGTGCGCATTACCGCGCAATTGATCCACGGGACCACAGACAAGCATCTCTGGGGAGCGAGCTTCGAGCGCGGCCCCGAAGGAGTGCTGGCCCTGCAAAGGGAAGTGGCGCGGTCGATTGCCGAGCAGATCCGGGTTACGTTGACGCCGCGGGAACAGGCTCGTTTGGCCAGCGCGCGGCAGGTGAATCTGAAAGCTCATGACGCTTACCTTAAGGGCCATTTCCACCTAAAGAAGTGGGGGAGGGAAGAATCGACCGAAGCGATTGAGTATTTCCGGCAGGCGGCTAAGGAAGACCCAAACTTCGCCCGAGCCTACGCTGGAATAGCTGACGCCTATGTCAGACTCGCGGACGTTTCTCCGGCGCGTGAAGTGATGCCCCCCGCCAAGGTAGCGGCCATGAAAGCCCTGGCGCTGGACGAGACACTCGCCGAAGCGCATCGGGCGCTGGGTGATGTCAAATTCCGATTTGAGTGGGACTGGTCAGGGGCGGAGAAGGAATTCCAGCGGGCCCTTGAGCTCAATCCGAACTTGGCTCAGGGTCACGTGGGATACGGCGACTACTTGCGCGCGATGATGCGACCGGATGAGGCCATGAAGGAGTATCAACAAGCGCAGGAGCTTGATCCGCTTTCAGCCGACGCATTCGTAGGTTTGGCAGAAACATACGTCCAAGCGCGGCAATACGACCGGGCGATTGAACAATTCCAGAGGGCCCTAGAAATCGATCCGAATCATGGTGTGGCCCACTTTTATCTAAAGGGTGTTTACGAGCAAAAGGGCATGTACAGCGAAGCCATCGCGGAATGGCAACGGAGCGTGAGCCTCTTTGGGCGTGGAGAAATCGCTGAGGCGCTCGGTCGCGCGTACGCGCGCTCGGGGTACAGGGGTGCTCGGCAAGAGTGGCTCAAGGCGCTGAAGGCAACAACGACTCAGAGGAATTCCAGCGCGTATCTTATTGCCGACGCGTATCGGGACCTGGGTGACAGGGACCGGGCGCTTGCATGGCTGGAAAAAAGTTATGAGGAGCGCGACCGCTCGTTGGCATTCCTTAACACGCCGCCCTACTGGGACGATTATCGCTCCGACCCGCGCTTCCAGGACCTTCTGCGCCGCATGAATTTTCCGCCGTAGAAGAGCAGCAGGTAGTAGGCAGAGGCTCGCCGCGCTGGCTTGTGGTGTCGGCGCGGGAAGCGCCCTGTCGCTCCTGGTTCACCCTTCAAAAGACCAAGGGCGCTAATCCCGAGCATCCAAATCCGGTCCCAGCAGCTTTCTCTCCCTCACTACGCCGAGGATTCTTTCTACGACCTGGTCGGCGCTCGAGTTCGTCGAGTCGATCTCAAAAGCGTCTGCCGCCGCAACCAGGGGAGAGATCTTTCTTTCGGCGTCGAGCTGATCGCGGCGGCCGATCTCGTAAGCGGTTTGCTCGAGTGTCGCTCCCCTTCCCTTCTCCATTTCATCCCTCAAACGGCGCCGGGCCCTCTCCTCCGGATCGGCTTTCAGAAAGATTTTGAGAGAGGCTTCCGGGAACACGACCGTCCCGATGTCCCGCCCCTCCATGACCACGCCGCGTCCGCGCGCGAGACTTCTCTGCAAACCCATGAGTTTCTCCCGAACCTCGGGCAGGCGCGAAACCTGTGCCGCGGCGAGTGTGACCTTCGGCGTGCGAATGTCTTCGCTCACGTCCCGGCCATCGAGCATCACTCGCGAGCGTTCTCCCACGTTGTCAAAATGGATTTCGGCGTGGGAAACCAGTTCCGCGACCGCGCTGACGTTATCAGGCGAAACCTCTGCTTCCAACACCTTCAGCGCTGCGGCCCGATACGTAGCGCCGCTGTCAACATACGTCAAGCCCAGGCGCTCGGCAAGTTTCCGGGCGACCGTACTCTTTCCCGCTCCGGCGGGACCGTCAATGGCAATGATTAAAGGTTGGGTCATGGGGGGTTGTCAGTCGTCAGTTTTAAGCTTTCGGCAGGCCGTTGCCGGCGTTTTTACCCTTCCGGATGGAAGACATCACAGTCCTGACGGTTAGATTCTCTTAAATGCTTTCTGAATTTCTTTCATCGAGTATTTGAGGACCACCGGCCGCCCGTGCGGGCAAGTCATCGGGCATTCGGTGCGGGCGAGCTCGGTGAGCAGCCATTGCATCTTGGTTTGGTCGAGCGCCATATTGATTTTGATCGCTGCGTGACAGGAAACCGAGGCCGCGATTTTTCCTCGCAGGCTTTCGAGCGAAATGTTTCTTGCTTCACGCCCTACGCCGTCGAGAATTTCAAGCAGCAGCCGTTCCACCTCCTCGGTGCGGATATCGGCGGGCGCCGTCTTGACCGCGACGGTACGCTGGCCGAACGGCTCCACCTCAAACCCGTTGGACCCTAGTTCCTCGGCAATCCCCTGAAACGTGACCTGCTGCTCCGGGTTCAACTCGACGATGATGGGCAGAAGCAGCCGCTGGCCTTCAACCTTCTTCGCGCGCCGCAGATTCAGGTGGCGCTCGAATAAGACTCTCTCGTGCGCTACGTGCTGGTCAATAATCCACAAGCCCTCACCATTCGTCGCCACAATGAAACTTTCCTGGACTTGGCCAAGCGGCTGGAGGTCCGCCGGAAACTCAGATTCAGAGACAACCGGAACGCCGGATCGAAATTCCTCCACGGGGGCAATGGCGGCCAGTGCCGCCGCCTCGAGCGGCAGCTTTCCGGTCGTCGGTTCAGGCTTGCGCGAGGAAAGCAGGAAATCACCTGGTCCTGAGGTTCGACCTGATGGAACGGAATTCGCGGCAACCGATGCGCCAGAAGCCCGGGGTTCAGGTCCGCGCATCAATGGAGAGTCTTCACCGAGTTTCTCGAACGCCTCAGTCGCAACCTCATCCCGGGGGCCGACCGCGGAACGCTTGGGAAGCGGGAACGCCGCCACGGGCTGAGCGGCAATGAGGCCCTGGCGGATGGAATCGCGCACGAAGTCGTGGATGAATCCGGAATGGCGAAAGCGCACTTCCGTTTTCGACGGGTGGACGTTCACGTCCACTTCCCCTGGCGGCAATTGCAGAAAGATCAGCGCCACCGGAAAGACGCTCGACGGCAGGATGTTGCGGTAGGCCTCCGTGACGGCGTGTAGGATCAGCCGGTCGCGCACCAGCCGGCGGTTAACAAAGAAATAGATGCTGTTGCGGTTGAGCTTCTGCACCTCCGGGCGCGAGGCAAAGCCCGAGATGCGGACCACACAATCCTCCGGGTCCGCGGGTTCTTCCTCAAAGCCACCGGAAGTCACCGGCAAGCGGCGCTCGAGGGGAGCAATGTCCACCATCTGCTCGAGCAATTGTCCTCCCATCAACTGGTAAACGCGGTCGCGAATCGTCGCGACGGGTGAGACATTAACGATTTCGTTGGTGAGGGACGCGAGACGAAAGCTTTTTTCCGGGTGTGCGAGCGCGTAGTGCGTCACGAGACTTGCGATGTGCCCGAGCTCGGTGGATTCGGCCTTCAAGAACTTGCGGCGAGCGGGCGTATTGAAGAAAAGGTCGCGGACCTCGAAGGCGGTCCCGCGCTCGCGCGCGATTTCCTTTACGTCGCGCAGTCTGCCGCCCGCGATTTCGAGGTGAGTCCCGGTGCTCTCCGACGCCTCGCGGGTGTCGAGTGCCAGGCGGGAAACGGCGGCGATGGAAGGCAGCGCTTCGCCGCGAAAGCCCAGCGTCGCGATGGCGAAAAGGTCTTCGGCGTCCCGGATCTTGCTCGTCGCGTGGCGCTCGAAGGCAAGCAGCGCGTCGTCGTGGTTCATTCCGCAGCCGTCGTCGTCCACGCGGATCAGGCGCTTCCCGCCCCCTTCGACGTTAACCTCAATCCGATGTGCGCCAGCGTCGAGCGAGTTTTCGAGCAATTCCTTGACCACCGACGCGGGCCGCTCCACCACCTCGCCCGCTGCGATTTTGTTGGCGACGGCTTCGGGGAGAATGCGGATGACAGACATGAAAAAGTTGACGGTTTACAGTCGAAAGCTGAGAGTGAAAAAGCAGTATACAGTGACTCTGACATTCAACTGTTGAGTCTCAACTGTCAACCGTCTTTTTGATTTTTAGCCCCAGCTCCTCGAGCTGTTCTGCGTCAACGGTCGCCGGGGCGTCGCACATCAAGTCCGCGGCGCTGGCGGTCTTGGGGAATGCGATCACTTCGCGAATGCTCGATTCGCCCGCCATCAGGGCGATGATGCGATCCCACCCGAGGGCGATCCCTCCGTGGGGCGGCGCCCCGTATTCGAGCGCATCCATGAAAAAACCGAAGCGCTCGCGAGCCTTTTCATCCGTCAGGCCGAGCACTTTGAAAACGCGCGCCTGAATGTCACGGCGATGCATACGAATCGAGCCGCCACCGATCTCCGAGCCGTTCAACACCAGGTCGTAGGCGAGAGCCTTGACAGCTCCGGAATCGGTCTCGAGTTTTTCCAAATCTTCTTCGCGCGGCGAAGTGAACGGATGGTGCATGGCTCCGTAGCGCTTTGCGTTTTCATCGTACTCAAACATGGGAAAGTCCACGATCCAGGCGAAATTCCAAGTGCCAGGCTTGATGAGGTCGAGCTTGCGAGCGATTTCGAGGCGCATCAGCCCCGAAGTCTCATCCAGCCGGTGCAGCACCGCGCGACCGGGTGCCGCACCCGCCGACTTCACTCCCAAAAGGATCACCAGGTCGCCGGGGCGGGCCCCCACGGCTTGAGCGAGCGAACGGACCACGTCCTCACCAATGGCCTTTGCGAGCGGCGATTGAATTTTCGACTCCTCAACCTTCACGTAGGAAAACCGGTCCGCGCCGTTCCCCTTGGCGATCTCCTGCAGCTTGTCGAGCTGGCTGCGCGAAACACTGGCCCACTCCGGCACGCGCAACAGTTTGACCGTTTGCGCGGCTTGCAATTTTTCTCGCGCCTCGTCGGGCAAATTCACACGCTTCCATTCGAGCCCGAAGCCGAGATTCGGCTTGTCCGAGCCGTACCGCTCCATAGCCGTTTCGTAGCTCAAACGCGCGAAGGTCCGCTCGATTTTGACGTCAATGAGTGCGAAAAGTTTTTCCATGAGGCGTTCGATGACGTCAAACAGCACGTCGCGCTGAGGGAAAGACATTTCAACGTCCACCTGCGTAAACTCCGCCTGGCGGTCGGCGCGAAAGTCCTCATCGCGGAAACATCGCACGATCTGGAAGTAGCGGTCGAACCCCGCGATCATCAGGATTTGCTTGAAGATTTGCGGCGACTGCGGCAGCGCGTAGAAATGGCCGTGGTGGATGCGGCTCGGCACGAGGTAATCCCGCGCACCCTCGGGCGTCGAACGGGTCATCATGGGAGTTTCAATTTCGAGGAACCCGTGGGCAGTCATGTGGTCGCGCACCACCTGGCTTGCCCGCGCGCGCAGCCTCAGATTGCGCTGCATTCGCGCCCGACGGAGATCGAGATAGCGGTATTGCAAGCGCGTTTCTTCGCTCGTCCGAATCTCATCCTCGATGGGAAAGGGCGGCGTTTTGGCTTCGTTCAAGAGCAACAGGGTTTTCGCTTTGACTTCCACCTCGCCCGTGGGAAGTTGCGCGTTGATGGTTTCGCGCGAACGCTCCACCACTTCACCCTCCACGCCAACCACAAATTCCGACCGGACTTCTTCGGCTTTGTCGTGCGCTTCGGCGCTCCGCTCGCGGTTGCACACCACTTGCGTAACGCCCGTATGATCGCGCAGGTCGAGGAAGATCAATTTGCCCAGGTCGCGGCGGCGGTCCACCCATCCCGCCAGAAAGACATTCTTGCCCACGTGAGATTTACGCAATTCACCGCAATAATGGGTTCTTTGCCGGTCACCCAGCAGATCGAGTTTCAAGGCCGTGCCTTTCTGTCCCTCTTGCCAAGCCAACTTCGTTCGAGTCCCGTGCTATCACGAATTGTGTGACGGTTGATTTCTTGCCCCCGCAGTTTCCGCTAGTTTGCTTTTCATGTATTCCGAAATCCGAGCGGGCTCGACTTCTTCCTGCGTGCCCGAGCTCATGTCCTTTACCTGGAAGCGTCCCATAGCAAGTTCGCCCTCGCCGACGATGATGGCAAACCGCGCGCCCAACTTGCTCGCAAGCCCCAGCGACTTTTTCAGCTTGGCCGGTTCGTAACCGATTTCGACTCTCCAATCATTGCGCCGTAAATCGCGGGCAAGCGCCGAAGCGCGCTCAAGTGCAGCGTCACCCATCCAGGCAATAAACGCGTCAAGCGGGCTTGCGGGCGTGGCGTTTGTTTCCCGCTCGGCTTCGGCAACGGCAAGCACCAGGCGGTCCTCACCAATCGCCACGCCAAAGCCGGGTGTGGGCGGCCCGCCAATCATTTCGGAAAGCCCGTCGTATCGCCCGCCGCCAAGCAAGGCGTTCTGCGCGCCCAGGACGTCGCTCGTAATTTCGAACGTCGTTCGCGTGTAGTAGTCGAGCCCACGCACCAGGCGCGGCGTCACCGTAAAGGCAACTTCACGCTGACTCAGGTCGGCTTTGACGCGGTCGAAATGCTGGCGGCACTCGGGGCATAGGTGGTCAACAATTTGCGGGAGCTTTTCGATAATCGGCTGGTCCGCCTCCACCTTGCAGTCGAGCACGCGCAACGGGTTCGTTCCGGCGCGGCGCTGGCAATCTCCACACATCTGGCCCTTCACGCTTTCGAGCGCCTGCCGGAGCACCTTGACGTATTCCGGCCGGCACTTCGGGCAACCAACCGAGTTGATAAGCAGTGAGAAATTCTTCAAACCCAATCGCGAAAGCAACTGGACCAGCATTTCGAGCATTTCGGCGTCGATCGAAGGATGATCCGAACCGAGCACCTCCGCACCGATCTGGTAAAACTGCCGGTAGCGGCCTTTCTGCGGCCGCTCGCGACGGAACATCGGCCCAATGTAGTAGAGCTTGTGAAGGCGGCCTTCGTTGAACAATCCGTGCTCGTTGTAGGCGCGGACGACGGAGGCCGTTGCTTCCGGCCGTAGCGTGAGCGATTCCTCGCCGCGGTCCCTGAACGTGTACATTTCCTTCAAGACAATATCCGTGTCCGCCCCCACGCTGCGCGCAAACAGCGCCGTCTCTTCCAGAATCGGCGTGCGGATTTCGCGGAAATTGTACGCCGCAAAGGTGCGCCGCGACTCATCCTCCACCCGCTGCCAGACGAGCGTTTCGGGCGGAAGCAGGTCGCGCGTCCCTTTGACGGAGCGGATTGGATCAACTCTTTTCGACACGTCTCAAACCTGCGTGAGCGAAGCCCGGTGGGCGCGCCGCTGGCGCCTCACTTCTCGCTCGTAGCTTTGCTTCCCTTCCCCTGTTCCGCCAGGTGATTTTCTTTGTATTGCAGATAGTGCGTTGCGTGAGCGTCAATGAATCGCCGGTCGGCGTCGGTCAGTTGCCGCTGAAAGCGCGCCGGCACGCCCAGGTAAAGGCTGCGCGGAGGGATTACGGTATTTTCCAGCACCAGCGCACCCGCCGCCACAATCGATCCTTCACCGACTCGCACGTTGTTCAAGACGATGGCGCCCATTCCAATCAGGCAATGGGATTCAATCGTGCAACCATGCAGGACGGCGCGATGCCCGACCGTCACCCAGTCTCCCACAGTGACGGGCGAGCCGAGAATCGTGTGAACCACAGAACCATCCTGAATGTTCGAGTGCGCGCCCACGCGGATCGGCTCAATGTCACCGCGCAGCACAGACTGAAACCAGATGCTCGCGTTTTCGCCGATCTCCACGTCACCGATGACGTCGGCGCTATCGGCGATGAAGGCTGACCCGGCAATCTTCGGCGCCCGGCCCGCATAATTCCGGATCATTCGGCCCACTCCTCTATCGAAACCATCTCCAATTCTAAAGTCTTTGAAAGTAACACATTCGCGCAAAAACCCGCAACCGTTACGAATCCCCCGTGGCGCGGGAGGCCGCGCTCTTAGCGGCCTGGATGCACGAGTTCCAGCGGTTTCCCTTCCGCCCAGGGCTTGTAACTCATCGCGAAGCGAATCCGCTCGTCGAGTGGCGGGTGCGTGTAGAGCCAGAACTTGATGAAGGGAGCAGGCTCGGGATCGGCCAGGTCTTCTTCGCCGAGCACCTGAAGGGCGCGGGCTTCGGCCGTGTTGGGGTCAGCGACGACGCCGTAGGCCAGCTCCAGACCGTATTGGTCCGCCTGGTGCTCGTAGTGACGCGAAATAGCGCAGATCGCCGGAGAAGCCAGGAAAGAGATCGCGGTCAACACCAGAAACATTACCGGCAGGGACGCCAGGTCACCCGCGCCTTCCAGGCCAGTCAGCTTGCCCCACCGCTCAATGACCCGCGTGACCGCAATAAATCCCACAAAGATAAAACCCAGCGCGACCAGTTGGATGATCGCAAATTCCTTGGGGATATGTTCGAGCGCGTAGTGACCGGTCTCATGACCGAC
>CAYZVR010000100.1:0-2520 GCA_964481715.1 uncultured Acidobacteriota bacterium
CAGGAGTACAAGCATCCCCACTCGCACCTTCATATTTTTTATGGACATCTCAGTTGCTCCTTCAGTTTTGGGCTGGGCGTAGTGCAAATGTGAGCCCGAGGTTATTCAACAGAAAGGCCATTGGCCCTTTCAAGATCAGAATTGTAATTGCACGAAACAAACCCTGTCAAGTTCTATTTTTGAATGGCTTTTTCCCAGGGCGGGATAGATGTAACTAACAAGATAAGCTTGGCCGTACACCGATCGGTCATGCACGTCCGATGGCAAGTCAAGGTTCGACCACCGAGTCGCCGGGCAAGCTCTTCCTGAGATTTTCAACTGGGAGAGAGAGGAATAATATATTTGACCTATTGGTTCCTGGCTGTCAAGCTGAGCACATCGGTTAATAAAGCGAAAAGACTGAAGGAGGAGAATTATGGCTCGAGTTGCTCGTGAAGTGGTTCAAAAAGCGGGTGTGGATGTGGATAAGCTGCTGGATATGCTGATCCGAAACGCCTCCGCGGAACTCACGACCTATTATTATTACACCATTCTGCGCGTCAACCTCATCGGCCTGGACGGTGAAGGGCTGAAGGAAATCACCGAAGACGCGCGCATCGAAGACCGCAATCACTTTGAAGCGTTGGTGCCCCGCATTTACGAGTTGGGCGGAAAGCTACCGGACAGCATGAATGCCTTTCATGATATTTCCGCTTGTCCGCCGGCTAACCTTCCTGCCAATCCTCGCGACGTGAAGGCCATGCTTGAAGTACTGGTCAAGGCGGAACGCTGCGCTGTCGCCGGCTACACGGCCGTTTGCAACCTGACGGCCGGAAAGGATCACCGAACCTACGATCTGGCGCTTGCCATTCTGCACGAGGAGATCGAACACGAGGCGTGGTTTTCGGAATTCCTGGGCGAAGGCCCCTCGGGCCATTTCCGCCGCCAGGGAACCGGCTTTGAGCGCAATTCCCCCTACCTTAGAAAATTCCTGCACGACTGAATAACTGCCCTTCGGGGCACGAAGGATTCCTTCCTGCCCCGAAGGTGCACCATGCGCGTCCCGTTCGTGTCATGCCAACCCTTGATTCAATGCCATGGCCGGTCAACGACCTTTTCCGGATGCTCATGCCGGAAAGTTTCAGTGATGTGGCAGTCCCAACAAACCGGCTGGTATTCGGCGAAAACTTCGGACAGCTTTTCCGCCGGTATGCTGTCCCAGTAAACGGTTCGCTTTTCCGGGCTCATGAGCGCAGGCTTATGTCCGAGCCAATCCAATTCGCGAATGAGCCGCCCGCAATAAGCGCACTTCTTCCCTTCGTACCAGCGCGAAACGAAGTTCCGAACCAGGCACTCATCCGGGGCTACTTCGATTTGTCGCAAGCATTCCTGCCCGCAGCCCTCGCGTTCCGGCCATCGCGAGCAATCGCTTAGACGAAGGTACGGAGAGGTGAAAAATGACTCGCGCGCCGCTTTCAAAGCGTCAAGCTCCACGGCGGCGGGCCGGCGGGTTTCCGGGCACGTCACCAATCGTTTTCCGCGAAGCTTGAAATACGACTGCAGGCTGTACCCCAAACGAACGATCACAAATGTGCCGACCAGGGCTGCAAGCGAGTAGAGGACAAACAGGATTGAGGAACTCATAAGCGTTTCCATTCACGCAAGGCACGGTGCGAGAAGCGGTCGTTAGGCCCTTCACTGCCCCCATCCTGGACTGCACCTTGGCTCCCTAGCCCGTCTAACCCCTAGGAAGCGGGGGGCTCAGTCAATGGGAGAAAAACAACTTATCTTGGAGAGAGGCGAGCGACGGCCTACCACTCCTGCTGGCTTGGCTTCCGCTGACGACCCATACCCTGGGGGAATGGCTCCTTATCTGCGGCGGTCAGAAGGGGTCAGTCGGGGTTCCCAGTGAACTTATTATCCCACCGATGGAAGGGAGATACAAACTGTTCGGGTTAGCCAGTGCGGCCGCCGGCGGCGGCAAGCAGAGACTTTATGGCCGCCGCGACGCCCTCGTTCGAATCAAAAACCGCTGAGCCTGCAACCAAGACATTAGCTCCCGCCTCGACGGCGCTTAGGGCAGTATTAACATTGATTCCACCGTCTACCTCAACTTCACAGTCCAGGCCGCGCATCCTTGCTGTGTTTCTTATCTCGCGAATCTTTGCAAGCGTTTCGGGAATGAAATTCTGGCCTCCGAATCCCGGGTTGACGGTCATCACGAGGACCATGTCCACGAGGTTCAACACCGGTTCTATCACCACGGCGGGCGTGGACGGGTTGAGGGCTACACCGGCCTTCTTCCCCAGTGAACGGACGTGCTGGAGCGCCCGATGCAGATGAGGTGTTGATTCCTGATGGATGATGATGGTGTCGGCGCCCGCGCGCGCGAATTTGTCGATGAAATCCTCCGGTGGTTCAACCATCAGGTGCGCTTCAAGAGTCAGCTTGGTCAGCGGGCGCAGCGATTCGACAGCCTGAGTTCCGAAGGTAATGTTTGGAACAAACCGCCCATCCATGACATCAATCTGGATGCGATCA
>CAYZVR010000100.1:2530-11971 GCA_964481715.1 uncultured Acidobacteriota bacterium
GAAGTCCGCCGAGAGGATCGAAGGAACGATCTTAATCAAGAAGTGCTCCCTGCCCGTCAGCTGACGGGCCGAGCAGCCTCGCGGAGCGTTTATCCACAAACCAGCTCAAGAGCCCGTTGTGGGGTTTCACGCCCTGCGCTGGGAAGATTCCCGGTGGCCCTTCAAGGACCTGGCGCAGAGTTTCCGCCTTCTCATCGCCGGAAACAAGAAAAATAATCTCCGCCGCGGCATTCAGGACTGGAAAGGTCAGGGTGATGCGATGCTTGCCGAGCCTTTCGCTATAATTCGGGCACACCCAGAGTTTCCGTTCCAGGAGCGCGGCGGATGATGGAAAGAGCGAAGCGGTGTGCCCGTCCGCGCCCATTCCCAGGAAGATGAGGTCAAAGCAAGGCCATCCTCCGCCCTTCGGCTGCAGGGTACGCCCAAGCTCAGCAGCATAGTCTCGCGCTGCTTCGTCCCGGTCCTCCCGCTCTGCCGCGATGCGATGGAAATTGTCCTTCGGAATCGGGGCACTGGAAAGCAGCGCTTCGCGAATCATTCGGTAATTGCTTTCCGGGTCGTCAGGGGGCACGCAGCGTTCATCCACTTGAAACAAGTGAACGCGGTCCCAGGGGACATGGAGCGCCGGGTCAGCCAACATTTGGTATAGCCGCCGGGGCGTAGAGCCTCCGGAAAGGGCCACCGAGAAAACATGCCCTGGCGAGACCTTTTGCCTCGCAAGCATTTCGAAGCGACGCGCCGCGGCAGCGCTCAAGTCATCCAGATTTTCAAAGACTTGGATATTTGGGTGGGACATAAGCTGGGGATCTTAAATCAACCCGCACATGCCGGATAATGGCAAACGGCGTTCTCAAGCTTGCAGCATGCGAACCACGCACGCCAGGGATTCTTCGTATCCCCAATCGCGATGCGCAAACTGGAGTTCTTCGTTTACAAGGTGCACTTCATCGAGAACTTCAAGACGCACGGTTCGAGTGATGGGCTGATGCCCCTTCACATCCGCCTGGGTGCGAACGTTTCTTCCATCCGTTCCGCGCTCAAGTGAGAAAGTCGCCGGAGGAGTTCCCGCGGCATCGAGCGAGATCGAGAAACACACTCCCTTCCCGCCCCCTTCAAAAGGCCGCCCCACAAGTTGAATCCCGACTTCCCCCTGTCCCGATTTCATCAGGAACGAACGCGACCCATTGTTCTTCGAGGACTTGACCGGATGCCATTTCAAGCGGGCCGCCAGCCATCCCGTCAACAATAATGCCTGCGCCCCTTGCGCTGCCCGTCGAGGTGACTCCGCTTCGTATTCAATCCGGACGCGCGTCAGGCGGTCAAGATATTCACGAGCCTCAGAACCGTCAAAACACTGCGCGATGAGTTCTCGCCAGGGTGTAATGCGCGCCCAATTGAGGTCGAGAAACGAGACGTGGTCCGACAGTTCCTCGATGCGCTTCTCAAGGCCCACCAGGTTCAACTCGGGGTCGCTGAAACGCGCCGAATCCACAATAATGTGGCTCGCGATTCTGAGAATCTGCCCAAAGGATCGCGGCGGGTCAAAGCGCTCCGTCCGCCACCAAAGATAAACAGGAAGGCCGGAAACCGTGAGTGGCAACACGACGTGGTCCAGATCCCGCAGGGCATCGCCACGCGCGGTAACAGTAATCTGCTCGCAGCAAACTTGTTTTCGGCCGGAGGATGGAAGGTGACAGTGGGCGGAAATCGAGGCCTTGAATCCGGCCGGCTGCACATCAGGCTGAGCGATCATTACGACGGCGCGGCAGGGATTCTGCTCCGTCAACGCAGCCATCAGGTTTCCAACTTCCTGGGCAGCCTCCTCGGACTCCACATAAACGAGAAGCGTCAGCGAAGTCGCTCGCGTGACGGCTTCTTCGCCTTCCGACTTCTCAGCCAAGGAGCACCACAGCGCGGAGAGCTCTTTTTCGAGGTCGCCGATTCTTACCTCGCGCGGTTCGCTACCCGTCACGGATTCGAGCTTAAGCGCCACTCACAAACTCCCTTCTTTTCTCCCGTGGAGAGCAATTCACAAATAAATCTGACCCAGCGAGATCTGTACCTTTATTCATAAGCCATGCCAACGCCGGCCGTCGCGTTGGATAAACTCGTCGGCTTCCTTCGGTCCCCAACTCCCAGCCTGGTAGAAAGCCAAACCTTTATCGCCATCTTGTTTCCAGCGATCGAGAATCGGGTTGACCAGTTCCCAGGAAAGATCCACGGCATCGTCACGGTTGAAAAGCGTGCTGTCCCCCAACATACAATCAAGCAGCAGCGTTTCGTAAGCAGTGGGCGGGGAAGCGCCGAATGATTCGCCGTACCGAAAATCCATCTTGACGGGACGGATATGGGGCGTGGTACCAGGAACCTTGGCGCTGAACCGCAGTGAGATGCCCTCATCCGGCTGGATGCGCACCGACATCACATTGGGCTCGATGGAATCCATCACCGCACCCTGGAAGAGCTGGTGAGGCACACGGCGGAATTGGATGGTAATTTCGGAAACGCGCTTCGCCAGTCTTTTGCCGGAGCGCAGATAGAACGGAACATCCGCCCACCGCCAGTTGTCCACAAAGAA
This sequence comes from uncultured Acidobacteriota bacterium, assembly GCA_964481715.1. Taxonomy (GTDB): domain Bacteria; phylum Acidobacteriota; class Terriglobia; order UBA7540; family UBA7540; genus JAHEKS01. The sequence continues at coordinate 5,109 of CAYZVR010000100.1, forward strand.
TTTCATGACGCTGAATGTTTCGGTTGTCGAAGTGGGCGAAACGTTGGGCTCCGACCGGTATGCCGGCACTTCCTTCCCTTCCGCAAAACCCTTCGCGTATTGTCCCCGCACAACGAATTCGTTCACTTGGTCAAGGGGAATTGGCCGCAAAGAGCGCAAAACCTTCGCCTTCTCGTCCCGCACGGCCTTCGCGGCGAAGGTTGCCGGGGGTTCCATCGCCACCAGACTCAAGAGCTGCAAGACGTGGTTTTGAATCATGTCGCGCAGGAGTCCCGATTCTTCGTAATAGGAGCCGCGGTTTTCGACGCCCAGCGCTTCCGCCACAGCGATCTGAACGTGGTCAATGTATCGGCGGTTCCAGATGGGCTCAAAGATGCCGTTCGCGAAGCGAAACACCAGCAGATTCTGCACCGTCTCCTTGCCCAGGTAGTGATCAATCCGGTAAACCTGGTCCTCGTGAAAGACTCGTGTCACCGTGCGTGTGAGGTCGCGCGCGCTCGCGAGGTCGCGCCCGAATGGCTTTTCAATAACGATGCGGGTCCAAGTTTTGTTGTCGGGGTCAGTCGGCCGGGCGAGCCCGGCGGTGCCCAGGTGCTTGATGGTGACCGGGAAGAAACTAGGCGGGGTTGCGAGATAAAAAAGGCGGTTGCCTCCGGTCTTGCCTTCCTTGTCGAGCCGGTTCATCAATTCGCCCAATTGCTGGTAGGCTGGGGCGTCACCGAAATTGTCGGTCAAATAATAGGTGTTCTTGCAGAAACTCTCGAGAATCGGGTCTTTGTCGTCCTGCAAGTTCAGGTGAGTAACGACAGCCTTCCGAACCCTTTCCCGAAACTGTTCATTCGTGTACGGGCTGCGCGAGCACCCGATAATCGAGCACCCCGCTGGTAGCAGGTGTTCGCGCGCCAGATAATAAAGGGCAGGAATCAGCTTTCGTTCGGTCAAATCGCCCGAGGCGCCGAAAATGACGATCGAACAGGGGTCGGGAGATCGCCGCATTCGAAGTCCTTCACGCAGGGGGTTGGGCAGGACAGTGGTAGATGTCATCGAAAAAGTTCCTCGTTAAGTATCCGGTCAGTGAAGAACTCGCGGCGACTTTATGCGACGGCTTGTTGCGCCTTGCCGATCGCCGCATCGATCATTTTCAACAATTGGTCAAGCCCCGCCTGCGCTTTGCCGGAAAGGTGTATCCGGATCACACGCCGCTTCTTCGCTTGCAGTGATTGCAGATCGCCCAAGGCCTGAGCCCGCTTCAGCACTGAGAACGTAAAAGGCTCACCCGGCACCGGCAGGTCCTTTGCGTCGTCGCCTGTAATCTGGATAAACAAACCGTTGGCGCCTCCTCCTTTATGAAATTGTCCCGTCGAGTGGAGGAACCGCGGGCCGAAGCCTAAGGTCGTCGCCACACGCAGGTTGTCGCGAAGGCGCATCCGGATGGATTGGAGCATGGCTTTGTAGCCGCTTGTCGGTTCGAGGTAAGCCATTAGAGCAATATAGTCCCCGCGACGGGCCTGGCGAAGAAAGCTGTGAAGATAATTCTCGAAAGTTCTCGAGGTATCTCCCTTCTGCTCGCCCAATATTTCAAGACTCGTGCGTGTCGAGACGTCGCAATAGAGCTTCAGGTCACTCTTTTGGGTTAAGGGATCTTCTTCGGGCAGCGCGCCTTTGGACCGGAATTCGGCGAGCAGCCGGTTGGTGTTGTCCTTACTCTCCTGGACGTTGGGCTGGTCGAATGCGTTGATGCCCAGAAGCGACCCGGCAGTCGCCGTGGCCACTTCCCAGCGGTAGAACTCCTGGCCAAGAGCCAGCTTGTCCTCGAGCGTAAAGGTCACCAGGGGATGTCCCGCCGCTTTGAACGCTTCGAGTTTGGGTTTGATTCTTTCCCGCGCTTCTGAGGCAAGCTGGATGTGAATGAAGAGCCGATCGCTGCCATAAACGTCGAGGTCGCCGATCGTTTCACCGACCACCGGCAGAATTCCCTTCCCTTCCTTGCCGGTGCTTTCCGCGATTAATTGTTCCACCCAATCGCCGAAGGTCCGAATTCCCGGTGAAAGAAAGAACGTTGCTTTGTCGCGCCCGGCGCGCGCCGACTCCGCCAGGATGGCGCCGAGCGACACACCGGGATTTCCAGCCGCAGACGTGCTGCCCGCGCAAGCCTGAGCCATTCGCCCTGCCCGCTCGAGCATCTGCCGAACGTCAATTCCGGCGAGTGCCGCCGGAACTATTCCAAAATTGGACAACGCGGAATAGCGCCCGCCGATATCCGGCAGTCCTGGGAAGATGCGGCGGAAATGCTGCTCGCGCGCCAATTTTTCAAGTGAAGTTCCGGGGTCAGTGATAGCCACAAAATTCTCGCCGGCACGGTTGCCCTTCAGCTTGTTGAGCCGTTCGCGGAAATACTTGTAGAAGCTCAGCGTCTCAGCTGTTCCACCGGATTTGCTGGAAACAAGAAATAACGTGCGCGCAAGGTCCAGTGATTTTTCCAGCCGCTGGATACTCGCCGGCACGGTCGAATCCAGAACATCGAGCGTCGGGAACCCAGGCCGGGTGCCGAATGTCTCGCGGCAAACGTCCGGGCAGAGGCTGCTGCCGCCCATGCCGAGAACCACCGCGTGCTTGAACCCATCTTTCCGAATTTCTTCAACAAACTTCTCGAGGCTTCCCACTTGCTCAAGCATCGCCTGCGGTGAGGTCAGCCAGCCGAGCGAGTTCTTGATGATCTTTTGGTGCTCCGAGTCGTTTTTCCAAAGAGAAGGATCGCGCTGCGCGAGGCGTTCCGAGAATTTCTCGCTGTCGAGCTTTTCCAAAGCTGAGTTCACAGCCGATTGTAACTTTCCCAGCGTCCCAGCGCCTTGGTCTAAACCACCCGACTCAAACTTTTGCTGTTTTTTTTTCAACCCGGCCAGTAGCTTGTCGTAAGCCTGGTCAAACGACGCAATGCCCTCATCTTCCAGTTGGCGCGTTACCGCGGCAATGTCTACGCCGACTTCCGACAGGGTCGCAAAAGTCCGTCGCGCCTCATCCAGACCTTCTTCCAGAGTGAGCTTGGCTTTCCCGTGATCTCGGAACGCCACCATGGTGACGGGCGGCATGGTGTTGATGGTTTGTGGGCCGATCAGCGTTTCCACGTAGAGAACGTCGTTGTACTTAGGATTCTTGGTGCTGGTGGACGCCCACAGGACCCGCTGGACGCGGGCGCCCTTTGCAGTGAGCGCCTTGAATTGGGAGCTCGTAAAAATCTTCTTGTATTCCTCGTAGGCCGCCTTGGCGTTTGCAATCGCCACCTTGCTCATCAAGCCTTCGATCTTCGCTTTTTCCGCAGGAGTTTTTGCCTGACGCAATTTTTCTTCGAGTTGCTTGTCCACCAGGGTGTCAATGCGGCTCACAAAGAAGCTCGCGACCGAGGCGATGCGGTCCACAGACTTCCCTTCCTTGGCGCGGGCCTCAAGAGCGGCGACGTAGGCTTGTGCCACTTCCACGTAGCGCTCGACGGCAAAAAGCAGCGTGATGTTGATGTTGATTCCTTCCGTCAGCGCCTGCTGGATCGCCGGCAAGCCTTCCTTGGTTCCGGGAATTTTCACCAGCAAGTTCGGGCGATTCACGGATTTCCATAGTCGCCGCGCCTCATCGATCGAACCCTGGGTATCGCGCGCGAGTTTGGGCGAGACTTCAATGCTCACAAATCCGTCGCGCCCCTCGGCGGCTTCGTAGGTAGGCCGAAACAGGTCACAAGCCTTCTGAATATCCTCGACCGCAAGCTTTTCGAACAGCTTCGCGCCCTCGAACCCCTCGCCCACATATTTTCGAATGCTCTCGTCGTAATCCGAACTTCCGGCGATGGCCTTCTCAAAAATGGTGGGGTTCGAGGTGATTCCCGAGACGCCGTCTTCGTCAATCAGGCGTTTCAATTGTCCCGAAATCAGCTCGTCGCGCTGAATGTAATCCTGCCAAACGCTTTGGCCGAGCTTGTTCAATTCTCGCAAAGGATTTTGAGCCATGTCTATTCTCCCTTCGTGCCTTCACCCATCATAGCGGGCCATCAGCGGCCCAGCAGCTCGCGGGCGCGCTTCACGACATTGGCGGCCGTAAAGCCGAATTTTTCCGCCAGGATTTTTGCCGGCGCCGAAGCCCCGAACCGGTTCATGCCAATCACCGCGCCCTTCGGTCCGACGTAACGTTCCCAGCCGAACGGCGACGCCGCTTCCACCGCCAGACGCGCCGTGACGCCGGGCGGCATCACCTCGTCCTTGTAGGATTGTGGCTGCTTCTCAAAAAGATCCCACGAGGGCATGCTGATGGCCCGCGCCGCCACGCCTTCGGCATTCAGTTTTTCGCAGGCTTCGAGGATCACCGATACTTCCGACCCGGAAGCGATGAGCAGGATTTCGGGCGTTTTGCCCTTCGCGTCCGCGAGGACATAAGCGCCGCGCGCCAAGCCTTCCGCCGAACCGTAGTTGTCCTGGTCAATGACCGGCAGTTTTTGCCGAGTCAGCGCAATCGCCACCGGCCCGTCCCGCCGTTCGATGGCCACCCGCCAGGCCACAGCTGTTTCATTCGCGTCGGCGGGGCGGATAAAACTCAAATGGGGAATGGCACGGAGCGAGGGCAGATGCTCGATGGGTTCGTGCGTCGGGCCGTCTTCACCGAGAAAGATGCTGTCGTGCGTGTAAACAAAAATCGGACGCGTCTCCATGATGGCGGCGAGACGCATGGTGGGGCGAGCGTAGTCCGAAAAAATAAGAAAGGTGGCGCCATAAGGAATTAGCCCGCTCAACGCCATGCCGTTCAGAATCGAACCCATGCCGTGCTCGCGCACGCCGAAATGGAGGTTGCGGCCTCCGTAATTTCCCTTTTGGAAATCGCTCTCACCCTTGATGAGGGTGTCGGTCGAGGGGGCGAGGTCTGCCGAGCCGCCGATCAGCGTTGGCAAGACCGGCGAGATCGCATTCAGCACTTTACCCGACGCCTGCCGAGTGGCGAGAGGCCCGTCAGAAACCTTGAAAGTAGGAATTTTGGACTTCCACCCTTCCGGCAACTCGCCTCGAACAAATCGATCCCATTCGGCTGCGAGGTCAGGAAATTGTTTTCGATATGCCGCCAATTTCTGCTGCCACTCCGCTTCGGCTTTCTCGCCCCGCGCGATCGCACGGCGGAAGTGCGCGAGCGCTTCGTCCGGGATGTAAAACGCCGGCTCGAGCGGCCAGCCCAGATTTTTCTTGGTCAGCTTGATTTCTTCCTCGCCGAGCGGTGAGCCATGCGCTTCCGCAGTATCGTGCTTGTTGGGGCTGCCGTACCCGATATGTGTCCGAGCCATGACAATTGACGGCCGGTTTTTTTCAGCCTGCGCGGCGCGAATCGCCTTGTCCACAGCTTCAAGGTCGTTTCCGTCGGGAAGGTCCTGAACGAACCAGCCATAAGCTTCAAACCGCTTGGCGCGGTCTTCCGTGAAGGCGAGGTCCGTTGAACCCTCGATAGAAATGTGGTTGTTGTCGTAAATATAGATGAGATTGCTCAGGCCCAGGTGCCCGGCGAGCGAAGCCGCCTCGGACGCCACACCTTCCATCAGGTCGCCGTCGCTCACCAGCGCGTAGATCTTGTAGTCAACTAGCTCGTGACCGGGACGGTTGAAGTGCGCCGCAAGGTAGCGCTCGGCGAGCGCCATGCCGACACCGTTCCCAAAACCCTGGCCCAGCGGACCCGTGGTCGTTTCAATCCCCTCGACCAGCAGATTTTCAGGATGGCCCGGAGTTTTGCTCCCCCACTGGCGAAATTGCTTGATGTCATCGAGCGTGAGATCGTAACCCGTCAGGTGCAACAGACTGTAAAGCAGCATGCAACCGTGCCCCGCGGAAAGAATAAATCGGTCGCGGTTCGGCCAGCGAGTTTTTTGCGGGTGATGCTTGAGGAAACGCGTCCAAAGGACGTAGGCCATCGGTGCCGCGCCCATGGGCAGACCCGGGTGCCCGGAGTTCGCCTTCTGGACGGCGTCCATCGAAAGGCAGCGGATGGTGTTTACGCACAACTGATCCAGCTGCGTCTGATCGAGAGTGCCTTTTTCAGGTTGCGCTACGCTTTGGCCATCCAAAAGAATTCCCTCCTCTTGGGGCGGTCTAGGCCGTGTTCCGCACCCTTTGTGGCTGATTGTTGTGCATGCCCGGAATAAGCTTCCACTCGTTTTGGATGCATGTGAACCAAAAAAGAAGCGCCCGCATAAGGCACTATCTTAACCCCGTCTGCAGCCCGGAGTACAACTGCGAATCCAAATTTCTTTTCAGCGCATCTTGAGCGTGGGATTTTAGGGGGACAATCTCTTCAGGGATTCTGCTATTCTATGCCCGCATTCATTCCATGGTGGAGCTGACCAAATAGGGGAGGCGTTATGAGCAAGCAACACCTGGGAGTCATCGGGCTTGGCGTCATGGGTAAAAACCTTGGCCTCAACGCCGAGAGCAAAGGGTTTTCAGTCGCCGGTTTCGATGTGGACCGCGACAAGGCCAACCAGGTCGCCGCCGCGGTCAAGGGGAAGAATTATCTCGTCGCGCCGTCGCTCGCGGAATTTGTCGCCTCACTGGAAAAACCCCGGCGGATTCTGATGATGGTGCCTGCCGGCAAGCCCGTGGACGCGGTCCTTAACAACCTGCGGCCGCATCTCGAGAAGGACGACATCGTGATTGACGGCGGCAATTCCTATTTCAAAGACACCGAGCGGCGGGCGGCCGACCTCGAAGGCGCGGGGCTTCGCTTTTTCGGCATGGGAGTGAGTGGCGGCGAAGAAGGCGCGCTGCACGGGCCGTCTCTGATGCCCGGCGGCTACGAAGAGTCTTATCGCCACCTCGAACCGCTTCTGACCAAGATGGCCGCGCAGT
>CAYZVR010000101.1:0-2411 GCA_964481715.1 uncultured Acidobacteriota bacterium
ACCCGCGACTTCGACCTTGGCAAGGTCGCACTCTACCACTGAGTTACTCCCGCTCAGAAAAGAATGTCGCGCGCATCTTTCGGGTCCGCTTTGAATTATAGGAACCCGCCGCAAGCCCTGTCAATAGGCGCCGGCTTGCGCCACTCTCACCCGGCATTCGTTGTGACAACCGCCTCGCGCAGAAATTTCGCAGATTCCTCCGGCGGCGTGGGATTGATGTAAAACCCCGTTCCCCACTCAAAGCCGGCCATCTTGGTCAGCTTGGGCATGATTTCCAGGTGCCAGTGATAGTAATCGTTCGACGAATCGGGGAAGGGCGAGGTGTGAATCACGTAATTGTAGGCCGGCGAGTCCAGCACTTTGTCGAGGCGAGTCAGCATGTCTTTCAAAATCGACGCGAGCTGCTCGAATTCGTTCTTCTGCGACTCCTCGAAGGCCGAGCGGTGAACCTTGGGGACCAGCCACATTTCAAAGGGGAAGCGCGGCGCAAAGGGCGCGACCGAAATGAACTCGCTGTTTTCGGCAATAACCCGGACTTCGTTTTCCGCTTCCTGACGGATGATGTCGCAGAAAATACAGCGCTCCTTGAAGTTGTAGTATTCGCGCGACCCATCGACCTCTTCGAGCACGCGTTTGGGGACGACGGGGAGAGCGATGAGTTGCGAGTGCGTGTGGTCGAGGGAAGCCCCGGCCGCCTCGCCGTGATTCTTGAAAATGAGAATGTACTTGAACCGGCGGTCTTTCTTAAGATCCAGAATGCGGTCGCGGAAGGCCCACAGCACTTCTTCGACGCGCTGGACGGGCAGCGTCGCGAGCGTGCTCTGGTGTTCCGGCGTTTCGATAATGACTTCGTGCGCGCCGATGCCGTTCATCTTGTCGTAGAGGCCCTCGCCCTGGCGGTTGAGCGTTCCTTCGATTCCGAGCGCGGGAAATTTGTTGGGCACCACGCGCAGCGACCAGCCGGGAGAGTTTCTCGGGCTGCCGTCGCTTCGATAGGCGAGAATTTCCGGCGGCGTCTTGGCTTCGTTGCCGTAGCAGAACGGGCAGAATCCCGAGCCGTGAATCTCCACCTTGTCGCGGACGAAATCGGTGGGGCGCTTGGCGCGGTCTGTCGCGATGATCACCCACCGTCCCGTAATGGGGTCTTTTCTCAGTTCCGGCAAAGTCTTTGCTCCTTATCGGTGCTCCGCGGATTCCGGACGATCGTCCCGAATCCGCGCTCTCGGAATTTTCTCATCCCCTGAATGCGTCCTTGATTAATCGTACCTGGTAACCAGCCTGCTCGTCCCAGAATACACTGACAATGTCAAACCGGTAGGCCGCTGGCTTGCGCCGCAGCCGCCGCAGGTGCTCGCGGGCAGCGCGCGCAATCCGCTTTTGCTGGCCCCGTGAAACCGCCGCCTCGGGCGGCCCGGCTGCATCGGAGGTTCGCGTTTTGACTTCCACGAACGCCAGGGTCGGCCCATCCCAGCCCACCAGATCCACTTCACCCGCGCGCGCGCGCCGGTTCCGCGCGACCATGGTGTATCCTGCCTGGCGCAGATACCAGTAAGCAAGCGTCTCGCCCCGCTCGCCGGTGATAAGGTGCGCCGGGCGTTCCTTCGCGCGGCCCTTCGGCGCCGGTTGAGCCGGCCTCCGCGCGCGCTGGCGTTCCTTCCAGACCAGCGCCCGATACATGAGACGGGCGAACCATGCCATGAAGTTTGGCGCCCCGGGATTCTGTGTTTCGAAATTCGGGTGACGATAAAACTTCCCAATTTCGAAACACCCTTCCCGCTTATTTCTCAACTTCCGAGATGCACCGGTCGAGCACCTCGAGGGCAAAATCCGCCTGGTCGCGCTCGACGATCAAGGGCGGCATCAGGCGCACCGTGCTCGTTCCGCAACCGAGAATAAGCAGTCCCTGTTCGAATGCCCGTTGAACAACCTTGTCGCGAGCCTCCGGATTCGGTTCTTTCGTCTTCTTGTCCTTCACCAGTTCGATCCCGATCATCAGCCCCTTGCCACGAACATGACCGACCAAGGGATGCTTCACGGTCCAGCCGGCGAGCTTGCCGAAGATATATTCGCCCATCCGAGCGGCATTCGCGATGTATTTTTCTTCGAGCAGGCGAATAGTCTCGAGCGCCGCAGCACAGGCGATCGGGTTTCCGCCGAACGTCGAAGCGTGCGCGCCGCGCGGCCAGTCCATCAAGTCCGCGCGCGCCACGGTCACGCCGAGGGGCAGTCCAGAGGCAATGCCCTTGGCGGTGACGAGGATGTCGGGCGCGACGCCGGAATGATCCGAGGCCCACATCTTGCCGGTCCGGCCCATGCCGCACTGCACCTCGTCGAAGACCAGCAGGATGCCGTGCCGGTCGGCCAACTCCCGCAGCCTGCCGAGAAATTTCGCCGGGGGCACTACGTAGCCG
>CAYZVR010000101.1:2421-11907 GCA_964481715.1 uncultured Acidobacteriota bacterium
GAATGGGCTCAACGACAATCGCCGCGACTTCCTGCGGCGGCACCGCCGTCTTGAACAATTTCTTCTCGATGAAATCCACCACCTCTTGGTCGCACACGCACTCATTGGGGCCGTCGCCCGAGGCGCAGTGGTAGGGATTCGGGTAGGGAACGTGCGTAACGCCCGAAAGCAGCGGGCCGAATCCGTTGCGCTGGACGGCCTTCGATGCGGTGAGCGACAGCGAACCGAACGTTCGCCCGTGAAAGGCCCCGTAGAAGGCAATGAATCGGTGGCGCTTGGTGTGATAGCGCGCGAGCTTCAGCGCCGCCTCCACAGCTTCGGTGCCGGAGTTTCCGAAATAAACCCGCTTGGGAGAGTTGCCGGGTGCGATGGTCGCCATTTTCTCCGCGAGCTGAGCCATCACCGGATAGTAGAAATCCGTGCCCGACATGTGAATGAGCGTTTCCGCCTGTTTCTGTATGGCGCGCACGACGTCAGGATGGCAGTGCCCGGTCGAGGCCACGGCGATCCCCGCGCTGAAGTCGAGGAACGTGTTGCCGTCCATGTCCTCGATCATCATGCCTGCGCCGCGGCGGACGACCAGCGGGTAATCCCGTGTGTAAGAAGGGGAAATGTATTTTTCGTCGAGGGTCAGAACTTTCCGCGACTCAGGGCCGGGAAGCTCTGTCTTGATTCGGGGTAGCCTGGTTTCCATTGCTGATCTCCTCATGCCCGCCGGCTTGTGCCGGCTGGGTGCGTTGAATGTGAGCGGACGCGGGCTGAGGAGAGTTAGTCTCCGCCAAAAAGATTGGGACGTGCCAACGACGGCATGATGCGTTCGTGACGGATGGCAGGCATGGTGATTATTTCCGTTTCCACCGGGTTCCGGCCTTGGTGTCTTCGATCAGGATGCCGGCTTTCGTGAGGTCGTCACGAATGCGGTCCGCGCGGGCGAATTCGCCCTGCCGGCGTGCGGCGTTGCGCTCGGCGATCTGTTTTTCGATATCCCCGTCAGTGACCGCATCCACGAGGACGGCGTCCGTGTAGCCGTTGCCCTTTTGGATTTCCACCGCATCCTCTCGTGTTTCCCCAAGATTGTCGGCCACGCGCACCTCGAGAGGCTTGATGAATCCGAACCGAACGAGCTTCTCGTGGTCGTTGTCGTCAAGCACGGCAAAGACGCGATCCCAGCGCTCCAGCACGTCGAGAAACGCCGCGCGGTCGCTATCGCGAAACTTGCCTTCGTCCATGGCGATGTTGCCGTCGCGAACCAGATCGAAGACCGCTGCCAGCGCTTCGGCCGTGTTCAAGTTGTCATCGAGTGCGTCTTCAAATGCCTTGCGCGCCGTCTCCGCCCGGGTTTGCAGTTCTTTGTTTTCTCCGGCAGGAAATTTTTCCATGGTCAGCCGGTAGCGGAAATTGCGCAGCCGGTCGAGCGACTGCTGCGCCTGGTGCAATCCGTCGAAGGTGAAATTCAGCGGCTTGCGGTACGGCACCGATGCCAGCAGATATCGGATTGCGGTCGGTTTGAAACCTTTGGCGATCAGGTCGCGCAGCGTAAAGAAATTTCCGAGCGACTTCGACATCTTCTCGCCGTTCACGACCAGGTGCGCGGCGTGGAGCCAGAAGCGGACGAAGGGCTTTCCCGTCGCGGCTTCCGACTGCGCGATTTCATTTTCGTGATGAGGAAAGACCAGATCGCTCCCGCCCGAATGAATGTCAAAAGTCTCGCCCAGATATTTCATGGACATCACAGAGCACTCAATGTGCCAGCCCGGACGGCCGGGCCCGAGCGGCGTATCCCAGAAAGGCTCGCCTTCCTTGGACGCTTTCCACAACACAAAGTCTCGCACGTCGGCCTTGTCATATTCGTCGGAGTCCACACGCGCACCGGCGCGCATGCCGCCGAGATCGATTTTGGAAAGTTTTCCGTAGTCCTTGAAGTTCTCGACGCGGTAATACACCGACCCGTCGCTCGTGTAGGCGTAGTTTTTCTCGACCAGCTTTTGGATCAGTTTCACCATGTCGTTGATGTGCTCGGTGGCGCGCGGCGAAACTTCGGGCGGCTCCATGCTGAGCAGCTCGCGGTCAACTTCGAACGCCGCGATAAATTTGTCGGTGTATTCGCGCAGCGGAAGCCCCGCAGCCTGCGCGTTGTGAATAGTCTTGTCGTCCACGTCGGTCAGGTTCGTCACCTGGCGGACCTCGTAGCCGCGATACTTAAGGTAGCGGCGCAGCACGTCCTGAAACACAAATGTGCGGTAGTTACCGATGTGGGCGTAGTCGTAGACCGTGAGCCCGCAGGTGTAAATGCGGACCAGGTTGCCTTCGAGGGGTTGAAAGTCCTCAACCGCACCCCCCAGCGTATTGTGAAGACGGAGAGCCATTTTGTCTGGTGCGCCGCGAAACCTCCAAACTTTTCATTTTATCGGCAGGTCTCAGACAAGTCAACCAAAGGTCAGGACAGCAAAACCGCAAAGGATCCTCGTTAACTCATCAGACCGTACGAGCGCGGCTGTTGCGTGAATGCCCCAATGCCCCTACAATCAAAAGTTTTGACGCCGAGGTGCGCGCTTGTCCTTTTTGAAATCTCTTGCCGCGAAGCTCTCGAAGACGCTGGCCCTATACGGCGGGTGGGGTCTGCTGGGAATCGCTCTGCTCGATTCGGCGGGCCTCTCGATGCCGGGCGTAAAGGATCTGCTGCTGATTTACCTGAGCGCGCAGCAACCCGGGCTTGCCTGGCTTTACGCGGTGGCGGCCGTTACGGGAACGGTGCTGGGCTCGCTTTTCATTTACGGGATCGGTCGGAGCGGAGCGCGCCTCGTGGGACGAAACCCCTCACGAGAGAACGTCAACCGCGCCCGGCGCTGGCTCGAGCAGAACGATTTTGTAACGGTGGTTGTGGCGTCGCTTCTTCCGCCTCCCTTACCTTTCAAACCGTTTGTGTTTGCCGCCGGCGCCCTGCGCATCAATATCGTACGCTTTACGACTGCGCTCGTGGTGGGCGGAGCGATTCGTTTCGGCGCCGAGGCGTGGTTCGGCGTTCGTTACGGCGTGGGCGGAGGAGAATATCTGAAACGAAACATTGTGTGGCTTTCGCTGGCAGCGGTTGCGGTGATTCTTGCGGTCGCGTTCGTCTACAGGCTGTTTCAAAAGACTCCCGGCGAGCCCGAGCCTCCCTCAGCAAACGGGCCGCCGTCTTCCACCGACCCTTCCTAATCCGCTCCCAGACGATCCCTCGCCCCGAAGCTGAATGACTGTGAAAGGACGTTCAGATTCTTGTCGAGGATGACTATCGTGGCGAAGCCCCCGCGCCGGGTTTCAGGAGAATAAAATCGCAGGTCACGCAACGTGACGTTGTAACCCGAGTTGGTTTCTTCCACGTTCGCCCAGGGAAAGCGCGCGAAATCGAGAAAGATGACCGCAGCGCGCGCGTTCTTTGCCGCTTCCAGCGCGGGCGAGTCGAGCGTCTTGAAAAATCTCTGAGACTTTTCGGCGTCCACGTCGTCGTCCAGAGCGTTGACAGGCAGGATGTGATACGCCGAATCCGTTTCGACCACCCCAACCCAGTCGAAAGGATTTGACAGGGACGGAAAGGCGCCCAGCCTCACGGGGTTTTCCTGTCCGTAAGTGTGCGAGTCAAGAAGGTTCACGACGCGCCGGTGAGCGAACGTGCGCAAACCCCACAAGAGCACAAGAAAACCAAGCGAAAGGATGGCGCCGCGTCGAAAGCTGGGCTTCCCGGCGCCGACTTCTTCCGAGATCAGACGGAAAAGCGCAGGAATTGCGAGGCCTGCGATCAGTACGGCGAGGAGCAGGGGATCGAAAATGAACATGATGTCCCACCCATACCAACGGCTGCTGAAGGGGAGAAACGGACGGATTCCGTAGGCGTTCGTAAAGTCCATCAGGACGTGGCCTTCAAGGGCAATCCAACAGACCAGAAAAGTCCAACGCGCGTCCTGCGGCGGCGCATTCTTTTTCGCGGGAATTTTTCTCCCGAGGTAGTACATCGCCGCGGCGAGCGCAATCGCGAGAAGCGTTCCTCCAATAAGTGAATGCGTAAAGCCCCGGTGATATTTGAGATAGGTGGCGCCGCCCCCGAAGCCCCAGAGGATATCAATATCCGGAAGGCTTGACCCGATGACCAGCGCGGCCGTCGCGAAGCGCGTCTTGCGGTTCAGACCCGCGTTGGCAAGAGCCAAAGCGGTGAGCGTGTGTGTGACGTTGTCCATTGAGCGTGCGCCCGCCGCGGCGGGTGAGCCGAAAGCGGAGTGTAGGAGCGGCGCAGCAGGCTGTCAAGGCGCAAGCAACGTCAGCGCATCGGGGACGATTTCAAAAGTGGCGGGCAACTGTCCGGCGAATTCGCCATCGAGTTCAAAGTAGACCGGCCCGGCAGAATCGGGGGCTGAGCACTCGACCTTGTGCGTCTGGACAAGTTCCACATCGCTGAGTCGCGCGTGCTGCCGAGCCACGACCGCTGCGCCGTAGACAAGATAACGCTGCCGGCGCGGACTTTTGAAAATACAGAAGGTGAATCGATCCTCGAAAATGCTTGCGCCGGGAGCGAGATGCAGCCAGCCGGCGTAGCGCTCGGTTCGATGCACTGCCGCAAACGTCCCGCGGATTTCTCGATCCCCGATTTGAAAGGAAATGAGCGGGAATCGGTAGCGGAGGAGCTGCCTCACGGCCTCGTATCCGTACGCAAAAACTCCGAAGGCGTTGGCGAAGCTGCGTGACAGCTTGTGAATGACGTAAGCGTCGAACCCGATTCCGGCAAGGCTGAGGAAGTATCGTGTCTGGGGAGAATGGCCGGGCGGTCCGCCGTTCGCCCACGACGCGCGGCCGAGCGCGATGCGGTGCGGAGACCAGCGCGCGAGTCCTCGTGCGGCTCGAACCGGATTCAAGGGGATGCCGAGCTCGCGCGCGAAAACATTGGCCGTGCCGCCGGGCAAAACGCCGAGCAGCACCTTGGACGGCGCGATGCCGTTGATGACCTCGTTGATTGTGCCGTCGCCGCCGCAAGCGAGGATGAGCTCGGCGCCCCGCGCGACCGCCTCCCGAGCCAAGTCTCGCGCCATCCCAGGCGCGGAAGTCGGCGTGAGTGCCGCGGCAATGCCCGCGGCTTCAAGCACTTCCGCCGCCCGGCGTATTTGGCGCTCACGCCGCGCGGGATTCCCGCCAGCGGTCGGGTTGTAAATGAGAGCTGCGCTCTTCAAAGGCGGGGCGGCTCGATTCGGCGGGCCATCCAGGACATCCTGCGGCATAGCCCGTCCGTTGCGACCGGCCGGGCTGCACGAAATCCGTTCCGGCCTCAGGATGTGGACATGATCCCGCTTAAAACTTTTTTGGCCGACATGTCTCCCGTCTTCTTGTCGGTTTTGACGTCCACATAAACCTGGTCGCCGACCTTCAGTTGATCGAGCGTGCCGGATTTCTGGTCGTAGATGTATTGGGTCTTGGGAAGCAGTTTGATGGTTGTGTCCACTCCAAACCTGGTCTTTTCGAGAATGAGTTCGTCCTTGCTGATTTTCTTGATGACGCCGTAGAGGTAGGACTGGTATTTCCGGGCAATGCCGGTCGGATCTCCGAAGCGCCCCGTCTCCGCCTTCGGCTGTGGTTTGGTTCCTTGCGCGAATCCCATCGCGGCGCATGACACAAGGACCGCGACGAAAGTCAGGCCGACTTTCTTGCATTGCATGGCTTGTTCATCACCCCGCCGGGCTGATCCTCCTGCTGAAAGTAACAGCCGACGGGATGAAGTGTCAAGACGGCCGGTTGCACGCGGGATGTGCTGCGAAAATCGTGACGATAGGCGGTATATTGTTTTCCGTGGTTGTACAATCTATGCAGCATTGCCGAGGATGAATTGTGGCCAGGACGGTTGAAAAAGAAATCGAGAAGTTGCGCGACCAGATCCGCCATCACGAGCACCGTTACTATGTTTTGAACGAACCGGAAATTTCCGACAGCGAGTTCGACAAACTCGTAAAGCGGCTCGAGGCGCTGGAGAGCGAGCACCCGGACCTCGTGACTTCCGATTCGCCCACCCAGCGCGTGGGCGGCGCCCCGGCCGAGCAATTCTCCAAGGTGCGGCACTCGGCGCAAATGCTCTCGCTCGACAACACTTACAACATCGAAGAGCTGCGCGACTTCGACCGGCGCGTGCGCGAGCTCTCGGGGCGCGACGATGTAGCCTACGTCGCTGAGCTCAAGCTCGACGGACTTTCCATGGCCCTGACTTACGAAAACGGCGCGCTCGCCCGCGGCGTGACGCGCGGCGACGGGACGACCGGCGAAGAGGTTACGCAAAACGTCAAGACCATCCGGTCGGTCCCATTGCGGGTTGACGAAAAAAAGCTGGAGGTCATCGGCGGCGCCCAACGCTTCGAAGTTCGCGGCGAGGTCATCATGACCCTCAAAGCGTTTGAAGCCGCGAACGCCCAGCGCGAAGCCGCGGGCGAGCCGCGATTTGCCAACCCGCGCAACTCCGCCGCGGGCACCATGCGCCAGCTCGATTCGCGCATCGTTGCCGAGCGCAAGCTCGACATGTTCGCTTACTTTCTCATCGCCGGCGGACGTTCTCCAATCAACGAGCACTGGAAGTTGCTCGAAGCTCTCTCGAAAATGGGCTTCAAGGTGAATCCGCACCGCAAGCTTTGCGCGACGTTTGACGAGCTACTCGAATTCATCCAGGAGTGGGAAGGGAAGCGCGAGAAACTCGATTACGAAATTGACGGTATCGTCGTCAAGGTGAACGACACGCGGCTTTGGGAAGAGCTTGGCACAACCGCCAAGTCGCCGCGCTGGGCGATTGCGTTCAAATATCCGGCGCGCCAGGCCGATACATTGCTCGAAAGGATAACCCTTCAAGTTGGGCGCACGGGCGTTTTGACGCCTGTGGCTGAACTCAAACCCGTTTTCCTTTTTTCAATCCCGCCTTCAGGGACAACGATCAGCCGCGCGACGCTCCACAATTGGGATGAAATAGTGCGACTGGACATTCGGCCCGGCGACACGGTCCGAATCCAGAGGGCCGGGGATGTCATCCCGCAGGTCGTCAAGGTGGTGAAGCGTGCGAAGGGCGGGGTTGCGTTCGAAATGCCGAAGAAATGCCCGGTGTGCGGCGGGGAAGTCCACCGCGTGGAAGGCGAGGTCGCCTATCGCTGCGTGAATGCGGCGTGTCCCGCGCAGCTCAAGGAATCCTTGCTCCATTTCGCAGGCCGCCGCGCCATGAATATTGACGGACTGGGTGAGGCGCTGGTGGACCAACTGGTGGACAAGAAAATGGTCCGCGACGTCGCCGGCCTCTACGGCCTCACTGAAGAGCAGCTCGCGAACCTCGAGAGGATGGGCGAAAAATCTGCGCAGAATCTGCTCGACGAAATCGAAGGAAGCAAGAAAGCGGATCTTGCCCGAGTGATCTTTTCAATCGGCATTCGATTTGTCGGTGAGCGCACGGCGCAATTCCTTGCCGGGCATTTTGGCTCGCTCGACAAACTCGCCAGGGCTTCAGAAGAAGAACTTTGTGAGGTCGAAGAGGTCGGACCCAAAATCGCGCAGAGCATCGCGGAATTCTTCGGCGAGAAGCGAAACAGTGACGTGCTCGAAAAACTCAAAAAGGCGGGACTGAAGTTTGAGCAAACGAAAACCCGCAAAGCCGGCGGCAAACTCGCCGGAAAACAGTTTGTCCTCACGGGCACGCTTCCCAACCAGTCGCGCGACGAAGCGGCGCGCATGATTGAAGAGGCCGGCGGGCGCGTCACCGGCTCCGTCTCGAAGAAGACAGACTTCGTCGTGGTTGGTTCCGACGCGGGCTCGAAGCTCGACAAGGCCCGCGCGCTGGGTGTCAAGACCATCGACGAAGCGGAGCTACTGAAGCTGCTCAGATAGAAATGCGGCGTTCATATACGGACCCTTGGACGTCTTGACGTTAAACCGCTTTGTCGCTATAATTCCATCATGAGTCCGCATGCCAAAAGGGCCACCGTTTATTTCGATCCTCACCTTCACAGGGCGCTGCGAGTCAAGGCCGCAGAGACGGATCGCTCGATGTCTGAGCTTGTCAACGAATCGTTGCGTCAGAGCTTGGCGGAAGATGCGGAAGATCTGGCGGCTTTTGAGGAGCGAGCCAGGGAGCCGAATCTCGCCTTCGAAGCGGTCCTCAAGGACTTGAGGAAGCGTGGCAAGCTCTAGGATCCTCATCAAGCCCTCCGCGGTCAAGGAACTTGGGGCCCTGCCGACAAGCGACCGCCTGCGCGTCGCCAGGAGAATTCAAGGGCTTGGCGACAATCCCAGGCCTCCCGGCTGCGAAAAACTTTCGGGGGAAGACAAATACCGCGTCCGACAGGGGCCCTATCGGGTCGTTTATTCCATTTCTGACGACGACCGGGCGGTCCTGATTGTGAAAGTCGGACATCGCCGGGAAGTTCATCGCTAGCGCAGCGGGCGTGTCACCAGTTCCGTCTCGAAGAAGACTGACTACGTCGTGGTCGGCTCCGACGCGGGGTCAAAGCTCGACATGGCCCGCACGCTCAGTATGGTGGCGCCGGCCGGCCGGGGAGTTCGTGGCAATCGTGGCAGCGCGGTTCGTAGGTTTCCTTGCCGCCCACGTGCACCTGCGGCGAATTGTAAGGCGCGGGCTTTCCGTTGATGATGCGCTGGGGGAGCAGAGCGGGCTTGCCGCACTTCGCGCAGAGCGGATTCAGCCACAGGCAGTCCTGCACACCCGTGCAAAATCCGAAGAGCAGGAGGGTTGAGCCAAACGGCTCGCGCTTGAAATCGAGCGGCAGGCCCGCGGCGATCACGTCATAGCCGCGCGCGAGTAGCTCGTCCACGACGAGGTAAAAAGGCGAGGCAGCGGGAAAGAACTGAACTTCATCGAAAGCGACGATGTGGAAGCGCGTGCCGATTTCAGATTCCCTCTTCCGCAGGATTTTCAACGCCTGCCACGGATCGCCCGGTGTGAGCTCGATCGCTTCCATGGTTTTCCCGTGGTAATCCTGGATCAGGCTCTTGCCGCTGCGCGTATCAATTTCGGGCTTGAAGACCAGCACTCGCTTGCGCCCAAACTCGCGCAGCGTGTCAATTTCCAGCATCAGCCGGCCGGTTTTGTTTCCGAACATGGTTCCGACGATGAGTTTGAATCCACCTCGCGGCATTTTCTTTCTCCGTTTGCGGTTTGTGGCGGGTTTGCGGATGACGGTCACGGGACGCCTCAGGTGTTCGGTCTATCACACTCGCCTGGAAAAATTGCGAGGCAAGAAGATATGCGCTGACGCGGGATTTGTAAACCCTCACTTACGAGTCGCGTCGCACTCAGAATCGTGTGTGGTGACGCGTTTGACCCGGCGCAACGGGCAGGCTATGATGGGATTTGCGCGGGTAAGCCGGGCGATCGCTGCCCTGGCCGAGCGTCCCGTCCCGCCCTGCGGG
This sequence comes from uncultured Acidobacteriota bacterium, assembly GCA_964481715.1. Lineage (GTDB taxonomy): Bacteria > Acidobacteriota > Terriglobia > UBA7540 > UBA7540 > JAHEKS01. Next base: position 11,836 of record CAYZVR010000101.1, read on the forward strand.
ATGGGGCCAGCATGGCCGGGGGAGAGGAAAGTCCGAACTCCGCAGGGCAGTGTGCTCGCTAACGGCGAGGGT
>CAYZVR010000102.1:0-11864 GCA_964481715.1 uncultured Acidobacteriota bacterium
CCTCAGCGCGGGGGGTATGGTAAGAAGGGGTGCGTTGCTGCAATCATTGGACAAAGCCAGCTCCATTTGAACGTGCGCGGTGTCGTAATTCCGTTCAGGGCCTCCGGAGCCTGTCCTCGGGCTCGCCCAGTGCATCGAGGATCAGGCGCGGCTGAACGAACCAGGAGTCCGGGGTAAGGGAGGAACTAACATCGTGGGGCAGCCATCGGGTGCGGAAGGGGGCGCGGTCCGAGTCAGCGCGGCTGGCATGTCGGACATGGGGCGCGTCCGCAAAAACAACGAGGACAACTTCGTCATCTGCGATCTTTCTTCGGGTGAAATCTGCGTGAACCCGCCGCTCCGCGACCGCGCGGTGGGGCCTCGCGGTTCGCTTTTCATGGTGGCTGACGGCATGGGCGGCGAGGCATCGGGCGAAGTGGCCAGCCAGATCGCCGTCTCGACCGTTCCGAAGCGCCTCTACGACAACCTGAAATCCGTCGGGCACGCCAGCGAAACCAATTTTGTGCTTCTGCTTCGCGAGGCCATCGAGTTCGCAAACCAGATTATTTATCAGCGGGCGCAGACCGGCGAGGAACACAAGGGCATGGGAACGACGACGACCGCGTCGGCGATTCTCGGGTCATACCTGTTCGTGGCTCAAGTGGGAGACTCGCGCGCCTACCTCATTCGAAACAAGAAGATGGTGCAGCTCACGCGCGACCAGACGTTTTTGAACTATCTCGAAGAGATCGGCGCGGAGATGCCCCCCGATCCGGAAAAGGACAGCCGCAAGAGCATTCTGACGCAGGCGGTCGGCAGCAGCGAGAATCTGGATGTGAAGGTCACCTACACGCGCCTCCGCCACGGCGACGGACTTCTGCTTTGCAGCGACGGGCTCTACAACATGGTGGGCCCGGCGGACCTTGCGGCCCTTGCGAATCGTGAAGACACTTTGACCAACAGGTGCAAGGCGCTTATCGCCAAGGGCAACGAGCAGGGTGGGACCGACAACATCACGGTGATCCTTGCGGAGTTTTCCGGCTCCGCTCTTCCCGCGGCCGACCCATCGGCCGGGATTGAATTCAAGGAATTCCGGGAAGACGATTTCAAAACCGCTCCGTGAGGAAGCGGTCTGAGTTTTTTTCGAAGGGCAATCGCGCGGCCGTTCACACCAGTGGAAGTTCTGAAGCTCCGAAAGGTCCGAAGCTTGCCGGTGAAACGCCTTCGGAGTGCTTCGGACCCGCCGGGCATCCCCCGGCGCGGAGGTTAATGGTTCGATGAAATGTCCCGGGTGCGGGGAGACTAACGAAGAAGGGTACGCGTTTTGTCGAAATTGCGGCCACGCCCTGACCAAGGCTGAGGACGCGAATGCAACCACTCCCCTGATCCGGGCGGACGTTCCATCGCGCGAAGGTCCCACTCCCACCATCACGACGACTCCCCCGCCGGCCGCACCCGCTGCCTTCAGATTAATTGCTACCTCGGGACTGCTTTCCGGCCGCACCTTCACCATCGGACGCAAAGGACTGGACGTTGGGCGCGACCCGGCCAGTTGCCAGGTGGTCGTGGCCGATGATGAAGTCTCGCGAGTACACGCCTGGATTGGATACAACGACCAGGGCGAAGTGGTTCTGCGTGATCGAAACTCGGCGAACGGCACTTACGTCAACCAGGTTCGCGTTCAGGAAAAAGTCCTGCGGCCTTCCGACGAGATTTCCTTCGGCACCGGTGGCCGGCACCTTTTCCGGATTGAGCCGGGTGCGACTCCGGGAACAATGCCCAGCTTGGACCGGGAAATTTCAACGCCCAAAGCCGGCGCCGTCGGCGGGGGAACTTCCATCCTCAGCTCGGCGGACCTCGCGGCGGCGGCTCACGAAGAGAAGACGGCCGGCGGGACGGTCAAACTCAAGCTGACCGACCTGATGTCCCGTCCCCACCTGGAACTCATCGTCGACAAGTACGCCGTCAAGAAGCTGGATATTCCGGACACAGGCCTGACCGCCGGGCGGGATTCAGCGCGCGCGGCGCTGGTGCTGGAACACCCTTCGGTCTCGGGCGTGCACGCGGAGTTTGTCCCCGGCGACGGCAAGGTCACTGTCACCGACCGCTCGACGAACGGGACTTTCGTCAACGGTTTGCGAGTGACCAAAGCCGATCTTCACGACGGCGACTACATCACCTTCGGGCGGTACTCGGGGAAGTCCGTCATCTTCCGAACGGGGCTCGAGCCGGAACTGAAAGTCGAAACGATTGATCTCGACAAGGACCGGATCGTGATCGGGCGCGACCTTTCGAGCGACGTCTGCATCAACCATCCGACCGTTACCAAAAAGCACGCCGAAATCGTCAAGCAGGGCGGCAAAGTCTTCATCGCCGACCTCGGCTCGACGAACGGGACTTTTGTGAACGGCATCAGGATCAAGCGCCACCAGTTGCAGGAGCTCGACCGCATCGTGGTCGGTCCGTCGGAGCTGCACTACACTGGCGCCAGCCTTTCCCGTTCGGCGGGCGTGGCGGTGGTGCGGCTGGACGTGAAGAACCTAAACTTCCAGGTCCCGGACCAAACGACGGGCAAGCCGCGGCTTCTGCTTGATGACATATCGCTGGTCGTCAGGCCGCGCGAACTGATCGGCCTGCTCGGACCGAGCGGGGCCGGCAAGACCACGCTCATGAACGCCCTCAACGGGTTCGCCAAGCCCACCTCGGGCCAGGTGCTCTACAACAACCTGGATCTTTACAAGAGCCTGAGCCTGCTGAAGTCCACCATCGGTTTCGTTCCGCAGGAAGACATCATGCACCGGCAACTGAGCGTGCGCCGCTGCCTGTATTACGCGGCGAAGCTCCGCCTGCCGGAAGACCTCTCCGAAGAGGAGATCAACCGCCGCGTGGATGAGATGCTCGACATTCTAAAAGTGGACCAGCAGCGCTGGGATAATCCCGTGGCGACGCTGAGCGGCGGGCAGCGCAAGCGCGTGAGCATCGGCATCGAGCTGCTTCCCAAGCCCGGCGTGCTCTTCCTGGACGAGCCCACGGCGGGCCTCGATCCCCGCACCGAAACGCTGATGATGATGCTCTTCCGTCAGCTCGCCAATCAGGGCTCGACGATTATTATCACCACCCACCTGCTTGCCTCCTTCGGCGTGCTCGACAAAGTGGTGGTGCTCGTTCAAGGGCGCCTGGCGTTTTACGGGCCGGGCACCAAATTCCTCGACTACTTCAAGGCGGAGGCGCCGCCCGATGTCTACGACGACCTGACCGACAACAACACGATCTCTTACGCGCAAGACCTCAAGAAGCGCTTCAACGAATCGGCGCTCCACAAGGAACTGATTGCCGATCCGCTCAAGACGGTTGAGGCGGAAAAGCTTCAGCCAACGCCTGCCGCGACCGTCAAGCGGCGCACGCGGGGGTTCAGCCTGCGCCAGTTCAAGGTGCTGGTTTCGCGCAACTGGGAGCTGAAGTTCGGCGACCGCACCCAGACAGTTCTGTTGTTCTTGCAGGCGCCCATCATTGCCCTGCTCGTGGCGCTGATGGCGGGCGGGCCGAACCAGGTGCAGACGATCTTCATGGCGATGTTTGCGGCGTTGTGGTTCGGATGCTCGAACGCGGTGCGGGAAATCGTGGACGAACAGACGATTTACCGTCGCGAGCGCCAGACGGGGCTAAAGATTCCGTCCTACGTCTTCTCCAAGATCTTCGTCCTGTCGGTCATCGCGCTCATCCAGTGTGTCTCCGTCGTGGCCGTCCTGCTTTTCGTCCAGCACGCCCTGGCGCTCAGCCCGCAGGAAATCCTGGGCTGCGTAGGCATCCTCTTTCTTGTGGCGCTGAACGGAACGATGATCGGACTGGTGATTTCGGCGCTCGTCCGCACGCCGGAAAAGGCGCTGACGCTTTTCCCACTGGTTCTGATTCCCGAGCTCCTGCTTTCCGGCCTGTTTGTTCCCGTGAAAAAAATCCAGACGGTAATTCCCATCACGGTGGAGCAGCTCTTCGAAGGGAGAATGTTCGCGCAACCGGAGGCGAAATCCAAAGCGGAGCGAATGCTCCACCCGCCTTCCGCGACGGACGCGAACCCGGCTCCGGATACCTCCGCGCCCGAGCCGCAAGAGACAGGCACGACTTCAGGTGATGCCGCGCACCAGGTGATTGGCGCGATGGCGCCCTCGGAATCCGTCGAGAAGGCCTTCCACAAATACACGCCCGTGCCCGTGGACGGCATGCCTGCGCCCGTGCGATGGCTCTCCACGATTGCCGTTTCGCGATGGGGGATGGAAGCGCTCGCCGACTTGTGTCTCCACGGGCAGCATTCCATCCAGGACAGCGCCTACAAGATCATCAACACGGTCACCATCTCGTTTCATCCGGATGATCTCGAAAAACTGGAAGCGGGACTCGAAGCTCCGGCGGAAGCTTTCGCGCAGTCGGGAAATTTTCCGCTCCCTTCGCAGTTCTGGCAGGATAAGGCACCGTATGTCGAAGTCCTGGCGGGATTCGCGCTGGTCATGACCTGGATCGTGCTGATCCTGATGAAGCGAAAAGACGTTTCGTAAGTTCGGGCCGATTCGGCCAAGGAGTCGCCATGGACGCGCAGTTTTCCACCCTTCGCAATCTCCTGTGGTTCGTGCTGGTGCTGGCGTCGCTCGCCGTGCTGTCGAATTTCTACGTCGCGTCGCAGCTCGCCCGCAACAGCGACGAGCTCGCGAGCATCCGCCTGCTGCTACAAAAGGACATGCTGGGAAAGGCGCTCACCCAGTCCGAGGAACTCCAGAAGCGCATGGATTCACTGAACGCGAGCGCCAGCGGCATGGATGAGAAGCTGAAACGGGCTCAGGACGAGATGGAAGCGAAACTCCGGAAAGCTCAGGACGATTTTGTGGCGCGCATGAAGTCCGAGCTGCCGCAGATCATGGACAACTACGCTCAGTCGCGCGCGCCCAAACTCCAGAAGGAAGCCGAGCAGCAACTCCGCAAGCGCGGAGTTCCTGTGCAATAAAACGGGGGCGTCCCCGCCTCAGTTCTCCAGGGTTTTGATTTCCACGCGGAAGCGCTGCTCGCCCAGGAAGAATTCGTCCCCGTCTTCGAGAACGACTTCTCCGCGAATGCGGCGGTAAATCCCGTTACGGCTCTTGAGGTCCTGAAGGATGAAGCGGCCGGGCTGCGCCACGACGCGCCCGTGGCTTCCGGACATGTAGGGATCGTTCTCGAAGACCAAATCGCCGGTAGTCCTGCCAATGGTCGTTTCGGGTTTCTCCAAACTGAACTCTTCGATGACCTCGCCCGAAAGCTGAATGTGCTCGAGCTTGGCGGTGACCGGTCCCTGCTGGAGTTTCGGTGCGCCGCTCATCATCATGGTGCCCTGGGCGGCGGAAGGCGATTCGTCCATGCGTTGCATACCAAACCGGAACAGCTCGCGCCCGAGAACGAATACGTCGCCCTGCGCGAGCTCGCTGTCATTTCGTTGCTTGAGGAAAGTTCCGTTCTGGCTCTCCAGGTCCTTCAGATAAAGTTTGCCTTCGTTCTTGTGGAGCGAGGCGTGGCGAAGGGAGAGCAGATTATCGTTCGGGTAGCTGATGTCGCAGGTCCCGCGGCCAACGGAAGTCTCTTTGACGATCCGCAAAGTCTTGCCGGGAGAGTCGTCCGCCTTGATCTCTACGATCTGGGCGTCAATTTTTGGAACGCGCAGTCCTGAGAAGACCTGTGTTCCCTGGGCAGCGGTGGGTGGCGGAGCCGCAGCCACAGGAGGCGCGGACTTTCTCGGCGGCGGCGGCGCCGGTGCGGGCGCGGGTTTTGCCACAGGAGCAGCAGGAGCGGGCGGCGGAGGCGCCGGTGGCCTGGTTGCGGGCGGAGGGCTCTTGGGCAAAGCTGGAGGAGCTGCCGGCCGTGCCGCAGGCTTTGCAGGTTGAGGAACCGCCGCGTGTTCAGCAGTCGGAGATGCTTGCTCGGGCGAGGGAAGTGGGGCACCGCAAAAACCACAGAACCGGCTGCCGGCCGGGAGCGCCTTCCGGCATTTCGTGCAGACCACTTCGCCCGGTCCAGGCGGCACTAAGGCGACTTCACCGCCTTTCAGCGATTTGCCGCAGCGCGTGCAAATCCTCAAGGTCGCCGGATGCGGCATTCCGCAGGACGGACATCGGATGTAACGAATAGTCCCTTGTTCCTTGTTTTCTTCCGGCATGGCGCAATCCTAAATTCCAGTTTCAGGGACGGCTTTGCGGTTCGGTTAAGCGCACCCAAATGGGGTTCGTGTAGCAGCGGAACTCGTTTCCGTCCGCGTTTTGAGTTTTCGCCTCAAGCCGCAAATAGCCCCACGCCCCTTTCAACCCGCTCAATGCTTCACGCAAGTCTAACGGAAACAGCCCGCCGCTGGCTAGTGCTTTCCCGTCAGGAATTGAGACCTCGATCGGGGAAGATTCGCCCTGGCGTGATCCCACCATCAGCCGGATGGAAGTGAACGGCCCGAATTCTTCGCTGCTCACCCACACGAGTTGCAAGGGTGGCAGTGAATCTGCCGCAAGTGAGGCTTGCTGGCCGATGGCTGCATCCTGCGGATCGTCGAGCGAGCTGTTGCCGTTGAGGTCGAAGCCCGCGATGAGCAGAGGCCCGTTGCTCAGCACACTCTGTCCTTCGCGCAGCGCGCGCAAAACGTTTTCGCCCCGCGGTCCCATGCCTCCCGGGCAACGCACGACGGTTGAGACTTTCCCGAGCGCGTTGTTCTCAGCGTAGCCGGCCAGGCGGCTCAGCGAGCCGGAGAGGAAATCCACCACGTCCATCGTGGACTCGTAATTGAAGTCGCCGTGCGCATCCGAGCCGGCGGCCACAAAGGTTTTGAAACCCGGTCCGTCGGTCGTACCCGCGACGGGCTCGAGGCCCCTCTGAAGCAGCGGCAGCCAGGTCAACCGAAGGGCTTTTTCGAGGCGCGCGTACTGGCCGTCTTCCTTTGCGGGCTGGAAGCAGGAAGCAGGCGGGGCGCCCGCGCGGATGCAGTACGGGTCGCGCGTGTCTTCTGCCGTGGCGCTGGTCGCGCGATTCCACGGTTCAAGCCCCACGAGTCCGGGGAGAAGCTGGTTCCCGCTAGGCGCCAGGAAATCTGTTTCGATTTCCCAGCTTCCCCCGCGCAAGAGCGGGCTGATGGGATCGTTGGGATGCGCGGCGTAGGCGAATCCGCCCGCGGCAGTAATTCTCGCGAGGACATCCTTAAGGGGCAGCGAAGGTGAGGCGATGGAACCGTCACCGCTTTCGATCACGGCACTGTCAGGCTTCGACGGATCCGAGAAACCCTTGTCCGGATCGCCAGGCAGGGCCAGCACATGGAGCGTCACCGGCGAATCCTGCTGCCCGGACGCGGCGCTTACCTCTTCGCCGACTATAAAAAGAAAGCGGCCGTCACGGAATTTCGCCGCCTCGCGCGATTCGGCGGCGAATTTTTCCGCGTCGAGATCGGTTGAGTGATCGGAAAGAAGCATCCAGTCGAAGTCCGCCTGGAGCGCTGCCTGCCTGGTGACGTCCAGGGGATACCCGCGCTCGGCGGGATTGTCCGTAAAGGCCGAGTGATAGTGAATGTCGCCGCGAGTCCACCCGGGAATTTTCGGAAGGGGCGGAGCCGCGAGTCGCACGCGCAAATAAAAATCCTGGCCGGTCCAGCCACGCGCGGCGAACTCGACGCGCAGGTCGATTTTCTGGAACGGGCCGCCAATATAATGCTGAGTGAGATAATTTCGAATCGCCTCGAGCGGAATCTCGATAGTTTGGTTCATCCGATGGGCGATGGAGAGCGGCTTGCCTTCACTCCGCGCGTCGAAGGTGAATTCGGTGCCATTGCCCAAGAGCAATGGGTCTTCTGCAAAGCGCCGCCTGGTTCCGGCGGGCCTCGCGAAGATGCGGACGCCATCGAGTTCGACCGGATTGCGCGAGAGTTTGCGGGCGAGCCGCGCGACTTCCGAGCGACCGGTCTTTTCGATGCCGTTGATGATTTCGAGGAAGACGGGGAGGGAAGGGTCCGCCTGGTTTCGCAGGACGGAAGGCGAGTCGGCGCGAAAAAAGACTCCGGTTCGGCTGATCTGGTCACGGACGGACGTTTCCTGTGCGCGCACGAGCGAGGTGGCGAGGAATAGAATCGCTGCCGCGAGGGCGAGCGCACCGGCCCGGTAATGTCGCGGTGGCTTGAGGGACCTCATGGGATCAGGCCGCGGAGACTTTCGACGGGGATGCAATCCTTTGCGCCGCTCGCAAGCCCCAGCACTTTTCCTTCGGCATTCACCAGCGGGGCGCCGGCCTCGCCCGGCTCGAGCGGCTGCGCGAGCACGATGGTTGCCTCTTGCTGCGTGGCCTGGGCGGCAATGAGCTTGGGGTCCGCTTGGCCTTGGCTAAGACCGTAGGGGAAAGCCAGGAGAGTCGTCGCCATTTCCGGCGTGAGCGATCCGGCCGAATCGGCGAGGACGAGGGGCTGGAATTTTTCGCCTCGCAACGCGAGGAGCGCCACGTCATTCGCGCCCGCAGTGTGCAGCGTGAGAGTTGCCTTCTCGCCCGAATCCGGGTCTTGATAATCCACTTTTTCAAATTTGTCGGGCGCGGTCTTCACCACCTGAAGGGACTGCTTCGCCTCGCTCAGGGCCGTCTCAAAATCGGGATGCCCGTCAGGCCCCAGGACGCGTGCGCCGGAAGGCCACACAGCCAGCGTGTAACTTTTCGCATCGAGCTCGAGCTTGTAGCGATCCATGAGAAAAGCAATCTGCGGATCGAACTTCCACGGCTGGATCACCCGTTTCGCCGTCAGCAGCTTGCCGTCGTCACTGATCAGGAATCCGGTGCCGGACTCGGTGAATTTTTCGGTGGTCCCGGTCTTGGGATTCCGCAGGGCATACTCGCAATAGACCAGATAGACGGAGTTTTGCGCCAGCGAAGACAGCGAATGCTCGCGCCCGAGTTTGGCCACGTGCTCCCGTGCGATGGAAAGTGCCGCGGAGGCCGTCGGGTCGGAGAGGGCGTCGAGAATCCGTCCGGCCGCGAGGCGAAGCAGCGGGCTGTCCGAAAACATTTCGAGCGGCACTTCCTCGTTGAATTTGACGGGAATTACCAGTTGCTTGCTGCGCAGGAATATTTTCTGGACCGTGTTGAGTTTGACTTCGATGAAGCTGTCGCCGGTGACTCGAATCTTATCCTGCTCGATCAGATCCTTGAGAGGCGCCAGCGAGTCGAGGTCCGAATACACGATCGAACACTCGATGGGAGCAGGCAGCTCGATGACCTGACTCTTGGACAGCTTGAACTCCTGGCTAAAGGTCTCGAGGTGAACGGGAAATCCGCCCACCCGGACGTTTTGAAAATAGATCTTGCGAACGGTTGCGTCCTTGTCCACGGGCTGAAGCCCCAGGTAGACGTTCAAGAGCAGGCGATCCTTGTTGATATCTTTGTAGGCGACGCGGCGGGAAGCTACGAGATTTTCGACCGGCACACCCGAAGTGCCTTCCGAAGGCAGGTGATATATCTTGGCGCCCTTCACTTCAGGTGGAAGCGGGGTGGGCGCAGGCTGCTCTTTCTGCGCGGCCGCGCCTGCGCTCCAGGCGATTAGAACGAGCGTGGCGGCAAGAGAGACTCGTGGGCTGAAGCTGGAAGAGGTCATAGGCATTTCGGAAGCCCGTTGCGTTCGCCGGCACCTCTCAAGAGACCGTCACGCTCGAGGGCACGGAGGAAATCTCGTTCCACATAATTTCGTAAACTTCCACCGGCTCCGCCTTTCCCTTGACGCGGATTGGTTCCAGTCGCCGGGCGGGGAAGGCTTCGCCCAACTGGAGATTGGTGGATTGGGAAATCAGAATCTGGCCTCCCGCGGCATTCGAGCAGAGCCGTGACGAGAGGTTGACGGTGTCGCCGATCACCGTGTAATCCATGCGTTTCGCCGAGCCGATGTTCCCGGCTGTCACCTGGCCGGTATGCACGCCCAGGCCCATCATCCAGGCGGGGCGGCCCCCGGCTTCCCAGCTTCGGTTGAGGTGCTGGAGCGCCTGTTGCATTTCGACGGCGGTCTTCACGGCGCGCGCGGCGTCGTCGGGCTTGGTGATGGGCGCTCCGAAGAGGGCCATGACGCCGTCGCCCATGTACTTGTCGAGCGTCCCGCCGTTTTCGAAAATCAGGTCGGTCATCAGCGTGAAGTACTCGTTGAGCAGCTCCACAATTTCCTGCGGCTCCATCTTTTCCGACATGCGCGTAAAACCGCGGATGTCCGCGAACAAGATCGTCGCCGTTTGATTCTCGCCGCCAAGGTCCACCTGGTCCGGATTCAGCATGATTCTTTCCACGACCGCCGAGCTCAGAAAACGTTCGAGCGCTTTCCGTTCGATCACCTTTTGCGAAAGCTCCTCGTGCGAGCGCGCGTTGTCGAAGCTGATGGCGGCTTCGGCGGCGACCACGGCGAAGACGTTCAGCTCGTCTTTCGAAAAAGCCCAGGGCTTGGTGAGGCAATCCACGTAGAAGAGGCCGAAGACTTTGTCCTTGTAAATCAGCGGCGCGCACATGGCGGACCGGATGCCGGAAATGCGCAGGCTTTCGCTCGCCGCAAATCGATCGTCGGCCGCCGCGTCGTGAATCAGCAAGGGGAGGCGCTCGGTCGTGACCCGGTCGATGAGCGTGCGGCTCAGCACCACGCCGCGCGGGTCGGCTTTCAGCCGTTCATCTTTGTAGAGCAGGACGGCCGGCAGGAAGCCTTTCTTGTCGTCATAAAGCATGACGAACCCGCGCTCCACGTTTTCCATCTGGAACACCAGCTCCATGACGCGGCGCATCACTTCTTCCGGGGTCAGCACCGAGGAGAGCGTTTTGCCCACGCCCAGAAGCAGCTTGAGCAGGTTGTTTTCCTGCTCCAGCTCCCGCAGCCGTTCCTGAACGGCCTGGGCAGGGGCCACGCCGGCTTCGATCTTAAGCCGCAGAGCCGTGTTGAGCGCTTCGGGCGAGATGAGCTGGCTCACGTCGCTGACCGGCGGCGAACCGGTCTCGACATGCAACGCCTCTTCGGCGGCCCTCTCAAACTTCAGGTCGTACATGCCGAGGGTGACGTGGTCCTGGTCGGCGAGACGGTGCTCGTGGACCGGTTGGCCGTTCACGAGCGTTCCGTTGAGGCTGCCGAGGTCGATGAGAAGGGTCGTGTCGCCGGGAAGGACATTGATCCGCGCGTGATGGCGGCTGACGCTGGGATGGTTGAGCACCAGTTCGTTCGAGTCGGCCCGGCCGATGCTGATCGTCCGGTCGCGAAGCTCAAAGATCTGAGTCTGCTCGTCAGGTTGGGTGATGACGAATCGGGCCATTTCGAAAATTCCGGCTATTGGGGGCGGACGACATCGAAAAGATCCACCTTGACGCCCGGATTCAAGGATACCACGCGCGCGTGCGAAGTGGTCGCGTCAACGGTTTCGGTGACTTCGATTTCTCCCACCGGAATGTTCAGGTCCGTTGCCTTGAATATGTAAAGGCGGACGCCGGGGTGGATGGCCTGGGCCGTGCCGACGTCGATAGTGAGAACGTCATTTTTCACGGCCGTCACGTATCCTCGCACGGTGGGCGCGGCCACGGCTGCGGCAGCGGGAGGCGGCGCATTCTGGGTGCTGCGGCCGATCAGGTCGTTGAACGACTTTTCCTGCTGCTCGCGCAAGCTGGCGATCGCCGTCTTGACGCCGGAGAAGTTCTCTTCATTGCCGATGCGGGCAGTTGATACCAGCTTCTCCAGATCATCCAGCTGGCGCTGTTGGGTGATGATGGCGGCCTGCGCCTGCGCGTGGTCCTGGCGCAGAACCGTAAGCTCCGCGGCCAGCGCTTCGATCTGCTTTTTCATCGCCTGCATCTGTTCCTGGATGGCGCGAAACTGGCCGTCGAGGTACTGCTGCTCCTCCGGCTTC
>CAYZVR010000103.1:0-11849 GCA_964481715.1 uncultured Acidobacteriota bacterium
CGTCGTTGACGCCTGGCATCAGGCGCACGATGTGAAAAATCTCTTCATCGTTGATGGGAGTTCCTTCACCACCAGCGCAGCCGTCAACCCCACTTCGACCATTGGCGCGCTGGCGCTTCGTTGCGCAGACGGCATCTGGGAGCGCCGCCGCGAATGGATGTAGGTGTCCCGGAAACTTTCCCTAACAGTTTGTTGAGAAACGTCTTGGTCATGTCCTGCAAAGGACGCCCACAGCGCGGGGATCATTGACTTGCCCACAAGCCCGGTCTAAAATTCTCTCACCTGGAACAGGGTGGAGCCGGGTCAAGTCCGATCCTTCATAAACATCCGCATGCTGAAACCTACCGGCCAGAGTGGGGGAAGGCCATCACAATGGTAACGTACCTGGAGAAAGCGCTGAACCTGCGCCGCAACGAGTTTGTGCCCGCCTCGCTGCTATTCAGTTACTTGTTCTTGTCTCTGGCCACGTACATCATGGGGACTTCGGTCGGCACGGCGCTGTTTCTGAGCGCTTTTCCTGACAACCTGCCGCACGTCATCGTCTGCACGGCGCTGGTGGTTGCCGCCTTTACTTCAACCTACATCAGGTTGTCCAACCGCGTGCGGCTGGAGTTATTGGTCATCGGGTCGCTGGTGTTTTTTGGGGTGTCCTTTGGCGCATTCTGGTGGCTGACACAAATCCATTTCAAGTGGGCGTACTGGCTCATTTACATCTGGGTTGCAATGGCCGGTGCCATGGGCCCGGCGATGGGATGGACTCTCGCCAACCTCGTTCTGACCACGCGTGAGGCGCGCCGGGTTTTTGGATTCATCGGCGCAGGCGCTGTCCTGGGGGCGCCCAGCTCGGGATTTTTCACCGCCTTCGCCACGCGTCATGTCCACCCGGAACTGCTGCTGCTTCTGATGGCCTTCTTCCTGGGAACCTGCGCTGTGCTTGTCCGCATTTTGTTTCGAAAGTCCAAAGAGCGCCTGGCCGAAATGAGTCGGAGGCCTGCCCCCACGGCGGATATTCCAAAAAACTTTCGTGAGATTTGGGCGCACATTCGCGGCTCTCACTTTTTAATTTTGATTACCGCGCTGACCGCCATCGGCTGCGCCGCCACCACGATCATCGGCTATCAGTTCAGCATCATTGCCAAGGACACGTTCAAGAACAAAGCTGCGCTCGCTTCCTTTTTCGCGCTCTTTTCGGGCTTCATGGGAGTGGCGGCTTTTGTTATCCAAATGCTTCTGACGGGACGTTTGTTACGCATTTTCGGAATCCGCGTCACACTTTTTGTGACGCCGGTGATGTTCCTGGGAGGAAGCGTCGGCTTGCTCTTTGCGCCTATGTTGCTGACCGCCGGCATCCTGAAAGGCTGCCATCTTCTGCTGCGATTCACCATCGACAAATCCACCACGGAACTGCTCTACCTGCCGGTGACGCCCCCCGACATCAAGAGCCAGCTCAAGCCGTTTATTGACGGTTTTATTTGGCGCGCAGCGGACGGGGTTGCGGGACTCGTGCTCTGGATTTTCGCCACCAAGCTGCACTTCCGCCCCAGCCAGATGAGTCTGGTAAACTTCATATTTCTCTTGAGCTGGATTGCCATCGCCTATGGCGTGCGGCGCGAATATTTGAACGTGCTCCGGCAGGCCATCGAACGCCGGACGCTCGACGCCGACCGCATTGCCACGGGAGTCCTCGACTCCACCACCACCGACGTTCTGGCGATGAGCTTGCAACGCGGCGGGGAGCAGGAAGTGCTCTACGGGCTGAGCCTGTTCGAAGTCGGCCGCGAAACGGGCACGCACCCTGCTCTGCGCGGCCTGCTGGAACACGCCTCGCCCGCCGTGCGACAACGAGCCCTGCGCCTGCTCAGCGACGCCGGCGACCGCAAGATCCAGCCCCAGGTTGAGAAAATGCTCGGCGACGAATCTCCTGAGGTGCGCGCCGAAGCGCTTCACTATCTGGTGGTGCATACCGGCGCCGACCCGCTCATGCTGCTTTCGGCCGAAACCACTCTGCCGGATTATGTTGTCCAGGGCTCGGTGGTCGTGTACTTGGCGCGCTCCGAGCAGCCGGAAGACATGGAGGCCGCCCAGGTAATCCTGGAAGGCATGCTCTCCGCACCCGGCGAGGACGCGACACGCTCACGAGCTGAAGCGGCGCGCCTTCTGGGCGTCGTCCCAGCGTCATGCAGTTTACAGTCCCAACTTCCGAACCTGCTTCGGGACGAAAATCCTTCAGTCCTGGAACAGGCGCTGCTTTCCGCCGGAAAGACCTGCAACCGCGACGCTCTGGCGCTGGTGATTGAGAAACTGGGGAATCCAGACGTGCTGGGAGCTGCGCGCTCGGCACTCGTTGAATATGGCGACCGCGCCATCGGCACGTTGCAGGACTATCTGAACGACGACGCGTGCTCGCTCGCCGTCCGCAAGCAAATCCCCGGCGTGCTGGCCCGCATCGGGAACGCCAAGGCGGCGACTGTCCTTTCGAACAGCATGATTCAGATCGACGCCGGACTCCGCTTCGACATTCTTAAAGCCATGAACCGGCTTCGCAAGCAGGATCCGGCGCTGCTCCCGCCCGGCGAGGACGTGGGCGACATGCTGGAAGCGGAGGCGATGGGCTACTATCGCTCCTTCCAGATTCTGGCGGCGTTTGACCCCGCCTCGTGCGGGTCCGGCGCGTCGCAACACGATCCTGGCGAGGAATCTGTGCTGACTCGCGCGCTTCGCGAGCGCATGGATCACGAGTTCGAGCGCATCTTTCGCCTGCTGGCCCTGCTCTATGCGCCCCGCGACATTCACAATGCCTTTGCAGGTCTCACCTCCGGGCAACCGCGCATACAGGCAAACGCCCTGGAAGTCTTGGAGCACATCTTGCGGCCCGAAACTTACCGCTTGCTCGCTTGCGCGCTCGACCCCGACATCAGCCTGAAAGATAGACTGCTGTTTGCCGAGCGCCTCTGCCACTCGAGCGTCGGTTCGCAAGCCGAGGCCCTGCGTATTCTGCTCCACTCGGAGGATCGCTGGCTGCGCGCCTGTGCCCTTCACGCGGTCGGTGAACTCCGGCTGGCCGACTTGAACCAAGAGCTCCCGCGGGTAGCCTACCGGGGAGACTCGCTGCTGGAGGAGACATGGAAATGGGCCAATATGCGGCTCGCGGCAGGACCGGCATAAATGGGCGCAGGCGGTATTCCGCAGGCATCAAGCCGCGCCCCGGCTTGTCCGTCACTCGTCTCCTGTCACTGTTCTGTGCCATCTACAGCCTACTGTCTACCGTCTTTTCCGCTCGTCACTTGCCACTTGTCCTAACGACACCTGCGTCGGAGGGAGGAAGGCGCAGACCTACCAAGCAGGACGGCGCTTGTCCACACTTGCTTTTACACGTCACTGTGTGTAATATTTCAAGAGAACAATGAGGTGCCGTCATGCCTACGAATCTCGCTCTGGATGACCGCTTGATCGAAAGGGCGCGCCGAGTGGGGCGTCACAAGACCAAGAAAGAAGCCGTAACGGCCGCGCTCGATGAATACATAAGACGCCGGCGGCAGTTGCGGCTGTTGGCGCGCTTCGGCACGATTACGTACGACCCCCGCTACGACTACAAAGCTGAGCGGCGGCGCTCATGACGATCCTGGTGGACACCTCCGTGTGGTCGCTCGCTTTGCGCCGGCGCTCCCGCAGCCTCCGCGCGGAAGAAGGGCTGGTCAGGGACGAATTGGCGGAGTTGATCCGCGAAGGCCGCGCCCAGATGATCGGTCCCGTGCGGCAGGAAGTGCTGTCGGGAATTCGCAGCCGAAATCAGTACGAGCGCTTGCGGCACGACCTTCGGGCCTTTGAGGACCCCCGGTTGGGCGTTGAGGACTACGAAGAAGCGGCCCTCGCAAGCAATCATTGCCGAGCCGCGGGCGTGAGCGGCTCTGCGGTTGATTTCCTTATCTGTGCAGTCGCCCTGCGCCGCAACTCGCCGGTCTTTACGATGGATAAGGATTTTGCGCGCTATGCGCGCCATCTTCCCCTTCGCCTCCACCCGCCTCGGCTCTCGCACGCATGATTGGGGGCGGAATAACGCAATCATTAAACGGGAAGGTCGCGGGGCATTTTTCCCCTAAGGGCTTTTTACAATTCTTTACAATTTTTTGCTTGGGGTTGACACATCGCCGGAGCTTCCCGATTATGATCTTTGTCACTTTGTGAACCGGGAATCCTGTGCTAAGGGAGAAGTGAGATGAACATCCGGCGCGCCTGGAATGAGCGCACAAAGGTCCTGCTGACCATGGAGTTTGCCGTCATTCTTCCCGCCGCGGCCTTGATCGTCTTCAGCATCGGGAAACTGCACGGGATTCAGCGGGACAAAGCCGTGGACGCGGCGATCCAGCGGGACTTCAGCCACATGCTCAAAATCGCGGAAAAGAGAATCGACGAACGCGTGTGCGACATGGTGTATGAGATCAGGAAGAAATTTCCATGCCCGTCCGGACACGTGGCGGCCGACCTCGATGAAATTCTCGAGCACCATCCCGAAATCGCACAAGTCTTCATCTACGACAACGAGGCCGGCCTGGTTTTCCGGTCTCAACCGCGGCGGTCCGAAGACACTCAGTTCCGCGCCGAGAGTGAAGACTTTCAGAAAGATCTCAATGCCTGGATCGGGATTGAAGCCAAAAGCACGATGGAAAAGCTTGAAAAAATGGGCGCTAAGGAGGGACGACCCCAGTTCTACTTTTTTTCGAACAGCGTGATGCGAGGAGAAAAGAAAGGCTATCAAAACATCGCCTTGCTGACCCTGCCTCTACTGCCCAAGGGGCACGTGGCGATTGGCGGGCTGGCTTTCGACAGTGAATACCTCCAGAACAAGTTCCTCCCGGAAATGCTGAACAAATTGCTTGCGCAGGACATCGCCGACGGAAAAGGCAATAGCGACAACGAAGCGGTCATGATGGTCCATATGAAAAAGGAAAACTGGCCCCTTGCGATGTCCGATGAGTGGGACGGGGGCGAGCCGGAAGTTGAACGCAATTTCGAAGACGGCTTTCCGGGACTCACCCTGGCCATCAAGTATCGCGGCACAACCGTGGAAGCGCTGAGCCACAAATTTATCATGACGAGCTTCCTGGTCATCGGCGGCCTGTCGCTTTTCCTTGCAGGGGGCATTCTGCTCACCTACCGAAACGTCAACAGGGAAATGGCCTGTGCCAAACTTAAGTCGGACTTCGTCGCGAACGTCAGCCACGAGCTGCGGACTCCTCTGGCGCTCATTCGGTTGTACGCGGAGACCCTGGAAATGGGCCGGCTGCACACGGAAGAGAAATACCAGGAGTACTACCGCATCATTCGAAAAGAGAGCGAGAGGCTGACCGCACTGATCAACAATATTCTGGATTTCTCGCGCATCGAGGCGGGAAGAAAAGAATACAGCTTCCGCGAAACCGACCTCGGCGAACTGGTTCGTAATACGCTTGACGCCTATCGCTTCCAGATCGAGCAGAACGGGTTTGCCTACCAGGAAAACATCGCCCCGGACTTGCCGCCCCTCCAGGTGGATCGCGAGGCGATTGCGCGTTCGCTGTTGAACCTTGTGAACAACGCCATCAAGTATTCGCAGAAAGACAAATTCCTCGGCGTCAATCTCTATCGCGCCAACGGTTCGGTCAAGCTCGAAGTCATTGACCACGGCATCGGCATTCCGCGCGGCGAGCAATCCAAGATTTTTGAGAAGTTTTATCGAGCCGGAGACCCTTTGGTTCACAATACCAAGGGGAGCGGCCTCGGCCTCTCCCTGGTCCGCCATATCGCGCTGGCGCACGGCGGACAAGTCTGGGTGGAGAGCACCCCCGGGCAGGGCAGCAAATTCACTATGACGCTTCCGGTCACTTCCCCACTCCACCACGAAGGAGCGAACCCGGTATGAGAGCAGAAAAATCCAAAGCGCAAATGTTCTCCTCCCCGCCCGCGAAGCTCTCCTCTGGCCCGGCTGTCCGGAGCCTCGGGGCGCATCCTATTCGGAGGACTGAAGGAATGAACATGGCTAAAATTCTCATCGTCGAAGACGAACCCAACATGGTCGCCGGACTGCGCGACAATTTCGAATTCGAGGGCTATTCGGTGATTACCGCCGGGGACGGCCAGGAAGGTCTCGACCGCGCGCTTTCTGACTTGCCGGACCTCGTGGTGCTCGACGTCATGATGCCCAAGCTGAGCGGCCTGGACGTTTGCAAGCAGCTCAAAGCCAAGCGGCCGTCCGTGCCGGTCATTATGCTCACCGCCCGCGGCCAGGAGGTGGACAAAGTCGTGGGGCTCGAACTCGGCGCCGACGATTATGTGACCAAACCGTTTTCGATTCGAGAGCTTCTGGCGCGGGTCAAAGCCGTCCTCCGGCGCTCCCGCGCCCTTCCCAAAGACCAGGAGTGCTACGCGTTCAGCGACGTCGAAATCAACCTGCGCAGCGTTCAGGTGCATCGCAAAGGAAAGCCGGTGGATTTTTCTGCCAAGGAATTCGAGCTGTTGAAGTATTTTCTGTGCCATCCCGGTGAGACGCTTACCCGCGACCGGCTGCTCGAAGACGTTTGGGGTTATGAACACTATCCTACTACCCGCACGGTTGATGCCCACATTGTGCACCTCCGGCAGAAGCTCGAGCCAAATCCCGAAGAGCCGCGCTACATCCTGACCGTGCACGGCATGGGCTATAAATTCGTAGGCTGAAGTTCGAATACGTGACGCACACGGGCTGGACAATGGACAAGGCATCAAAAAAACCGAACGGCTTCGATGATCCCAAACGCCGAAGACGCGACAAACATTTCTCCGCCCCGCGTGCCGGAGTGGCCACAGTTGCCGAGGACGCCGAGACGCCGTCGGGACTGCCCCAGCAGGTCCGTTTCCTGGAGGATCAGCTCGCATTTCTGCACCAGGAAAACGGCGAATTGCGCCAGGTCCTTTATGGCGCCGCCCAGTTACAACGAAAACTCTGCGCGCCGCGCGATGTTCGCCGCGGACGATTCGAAATTGCCAGCGAAATATTTCCCGCTCGTCACCTTTCGGGCGATTTCTACAGTGTTTTGGAAATGGAAGACACGCTGGGGCTTGCCGTCGGCGACATCGCCGGAAAGGGCTTGATCGCCGGACTGTGGTTCACCTATCTCATTGGCTTGGTGCGCATGCACATGGGATCGCGAGGCGATCCGGCGGCTGCCGCCTCGGGCATCAATCCCAACCTCCTGCAGGTTGATACGGCGCCTCCCACCGTCGCATTGTTCCTGGCTCGGCTCAACACGCTGACCGGCGAGCTCGTTTATTGCAATGCCGGGCAACCACCCGCCTTGCTGATCCGCAAGGACCACACCGTGGAGCTCCTTGAGGACGGCGGACCGATTCTCGGCGCGATTGCCGATGCGCCTTTTGCCAACGGCCGCGTTGTGCTTGAGCCTGGTGACACGTTAATCGCGTACTCGGACGGAATCGTCGAGTGCCGAAACGAACACGATGAAGAATTCGGCGCGAATCGGCTGCTCACCGCGGCTTTGAACGCTCAGGGCATCTCGGCAAATTCGGCCCTCTTTTCCATCCTCGGCGCCACGCAAGATTTCGCCGCCGGCTGCCCCCAAAACGACGACCTCACCTTGATGGCGGTCCACCACAAAGAACGCGTCGTCCGGACCTGACCGATTGCAGCGGCTGCTCATTCCAGGTCTTGTGGCGCTGGTCATCCTGTTCGGCATTACCGGGGTCGGGGCAAACCTTTGCCATTCCAACCAAAAGTCTCTCGCCTACGAGTGGTTCGCGCGCGTCGCTTGGGGATTGCCCGGCTGGCTGGAGCGGGCAGGAGTTGGGTTCGATTGGGTTCGTTCCAAGGCTCGATCCTTTAGCATCAATCACCTGGTGGCTTCGTTCCCTAAAATAATGGATTGTTTTGAAATTGGCATTTTGTGAGGGCCGGCAGCCGCGCGCGCCCGCGCTCGATGTGCAATGGGACGTCCCCCGGCGCGCAAAAAGCCCTTGTTCTTGCCACACCGACGCTGATTCTAAAGGGCTTATAAAGTCTTTCTTGGATTCGTTTCACCATCTTAAAGTTTCTCACTCTTTGTCTCCCCCGCCGTTTTCTGCTCCCAGCCACCCGGAACCCCTGCTCCCGGGCGCCGCTTGCCGAGCACCCAGCACTTGCTTCGGGGCCTTCTCGCGCCATAGCCCAGTTATGTAGCCTATTACACGCGACCGGCTTTGTCAATAGGAATCTAGGGCTGGCCCGCTAGAGGAGGTAGGGGCGATTCATGAATCACCCCTACGCTTGGAGGCGCACCGACGAAGGGGGCGGCTAAGTTAAGGGTTTTGCCGGGGTGCCCGTCAGTCCGTCGGCTGACGGACGCCCTGTTTCGAAATGGGCAGGGCAATCCGTGCTCCACCCCAGGTGGCGCGAACGTTCCGGCATTTGAGATGTTGAGAGCTAACCGCCCGGGCCGTCGTTGAGCAGATACTGGTCGAGAGAATGAAGTTCGTGCGACAGGTCTTCGACCATGTGCTCGAGCAGGTTGCGGATGGAGAGCATGCCGAGCAGTTTTCCACTCTCGTCAACAATGGGCAGGTGGCGCAGGTGGCGGTCCAGCATGTGATTGAGAGCTTCTTCCGCCGTGGTTTCGTCCGTAATGGTTTCGACAGGCGCGGTCATAGCGTCTTCAATCTTCGTATCCTGCGGTCTGCGGGCTTTGAGCACCATGCGCAGCATCACGTCGCGTTCGGTAAAGATCCCCCGCAACTGGCCGCCTTCCACGACGGCCACGCCGCCGACCCCTTCCTCCGCCATCACCTCGACGGCGTGGAGGACGGTTGCGCCCAGCTCAACCATTGCGGGAGGGACGTGGGCAATCTTGAGGAGACTCATCGGAACCTCCTGACCTTCCGCGATTCCTTGACGCAAATCGCGAACACTAAAATAGCCCCCGGATGACCCAAGCCTAAGTCGGTTTCTTATCCAAGTCAAGCTGCGCCGCGAGAGAACTCGGAGCCTGGGATATCAGGGGACGCTCTTGCCGCTGTGCTCTCGGAAATCCTAAAGGACCGCGCGAAGCTCATCAGCGGATAAACGAGCTTGACGAAGAATGGACCGAAGAACGCGAGGGTTGATGTCGCCCGGGTGCATGGGAACCGTCACCAGCAAGTTTCCCCGCTTAAGCTGAAGGTGACTCCCTTTTTGACGAACTTCGTAAAAGCCGAGTCGCTTCAGCGCAGCAGCGAGTCGGCGCGGGTTGGTCACTGGCAGTTTTTGTGATGACATTGAACTGGTCTCGCAGCCGAAGAACTGCGCTTAAAGGCGACGACACGCCCCAACCCCGAATTGGGAATAAGTCTCTTCCTCATCCCTCTGGAAACATTTTAAGCGTGAGTGTTATCGAGTGGCTCACACTGCCGCGTGAACCGTAAAATCAACTTTCAGGGGAAATATCGTCACCAGGTTCTCAGGAGGGTGCAGGCGCGGGTCTTCTTCCCGCGGGACCGGACGCAGGTAAGGGATATTGTTTTCAAAACACCCTTCCAGGTAGAGGGTGACGGCTTCGGCGAGCATTCGCTTCGCCTCGCGGAGGGTGCGGCCTTGCGAGGCCACGTCCAGGTCAAGACAGACGGATACGAACTGATTCCCCTCTTTGAAAACCCCAGCAGTAAACTCGAAGTGGTTCTGACTGTTCCCCATAGGACCTCTGAAGGCCAGCGTAACATTGCGTCTTCGTTTTAGTCAATCAAGTCATTTGCGTCATCGGACGATTTTGCCGCCCCGCCGCTCACACCTTCTCGGGCACGACGTAGGGCGCGCGATAGCCGCGGTCTTCGTCGCGCAATAAGCGGTTGGCTTCATCATCGCCGATCACCTGTTCGGTTTTAGGATCGAAATTCAGAGTGCGCCCCAGGCGATAAGAAGCGTTCGCCAGGTGAACGAGCGCGCAGGAGATGTGGCCTTCCTCGATCGGGGCGTTCAAATTCTCTTTCTTCCTGCTGCGCACGCACTCGATAAAGTTCGCATAGTGGTCGCCACCCGCCTGCAAGGTGGGCCCCGGCTGCTGCTCTTCGCCGAGCCACGTCCTGTACATGTCGGCGTCTTCATCGCCGGAGGCCATGTATCCCTTCGAGCCATAAAAGATGTTGCCGATGGAATTGTGCCGGCCCGAAGTGGGCCCGAGTCCTGACTGCGTGCCGGGCGCAAGCGGTGGCGGGGCGGGAGTGCCGAGCTCGGGTGTACCGATGCCCGCTTCGTGGTTCGAGGTCCAGTGCCGCACTTCGAACTCGATCATCCGGCGCTTGCCGTTCGCGAGGCCGTACTCAAAGGCGCAGTTCAAGGTGTTGGGCGTTTGCTGGTCGTCGTCGAACATGAAGTGGCCGCCGATGGCTGAAACTTTGTTGGGAAGTTTCAGCCCCATTCCCCAGCGCGCCACGTCCACCTGATGGGTGCCCTGGTTGCCCAGGTCGCCATTTCCTGTGTCCCAAATCCAATGCCAGTTGTAATGAAAGCGATTTTTCGTGAAGGGTCTTTCCGGCGCGGGGCCGGTCCACAGGTCATAGTGAACGCCCGCGGGAACAGGCTCCGCCGCTGCGTGCCCGATGGTGTTTCGCCATTTGAAGCAAAGGCCGCGGGCCATGTAGACGTCACCGATGACGCCTTCACCGAGGCGTCGCACCGCTTCGAGCATGGCACGCGAAGACCGGCTCTGAGTTCCGTGCTGGACGATGCGCTGGTATTTCTCGGCGGCGCGCACCAGTTGCCTTCCCTCCCAAAGATTGTGCGAGCAGGGCTTCTCGACGTATACGTCCTTACCCGCCTGGCACGCCCAGATGCTCATCAGCGCGTGCCAATGGTTGGGCGTGGCAATTGAAATTGCGTCAATGGATTTGTCCTCAAGAAGCTTGCGAACGTCTACGAAGGTGGCTGGCTTCGGAAGTCCCATTTTCTGGACTTCGCCGAGCCGCTGGGCAGTGACGTTTTCATCCACGTCGCAAAAGGCCGCAACCTCGACGTTTTTTAACCTTGCATACCCTTCTACGTGATCGAAGCCCCGCCCGTGAATTCCGCAAACCGCCACCCGCACGCGGTCGTTCGCGCCGAAGACGCGCTCCGGGTGGGTGATGACGGTCAGGCCGCTGGCCGCCGCCAGGCCCGCTCCTGCTCTGGCCCCTGATTTCAGGAAGTCTCGCCGCGTGAGTGATTTTTTGTCGTGCATGGCCGTCCTCCCAATTTTTTCCCGGCATTATACCTCAAGCGAAGGTTATAATTGTCTTTACATAAAAAAGGGAGGCATTCCGATGGCAACTGTTGAAACCGCACCCAGGACCGCACCGCGCACCACTAACGGCACCATGACCGAGCGCGTGCGAGAAATCCTGAGCTGGTACGAAAGCGACAATCCCGGAACCAAGACCAACCTGTCGCGGCTGCTGAACCATGGGTATCTCGCAGGGACCGGGAAGCTGGTCATCCTGCCGGTGGACCAGGGATTCGAACACGGCCCGGGGCGAAGCTTTGCCATAAACCCGGGAGGCTATGACCCCAACTATCATTTTGAGCTGGCGATTGAAGCGGGTTGCAACGCCTACGCGGCGCCGCTCGGGTTTCTCGAATCCGCTGCTGCGCGGCACGCCGGCGAGATCCCGCTCATCCTCAAGCTCAACAACCACGACGTGCTGAACGACGAGAAAGACCCGTTGTCGGCGGTGACCGCGAGCGTCAAGGACGCCCTGCGATTGGGCTGCGTGGCCATCGGGTTCACGATTTATCCCGGCTCTTCGCACGCCCGCACCATGTATGAAGAGTTGCGCGCGCTGGCGGAGGAAGCCAAAGCGAACGGCCTCGCCGTGGTCGTGTGGTCCTACCCGCGCGG
>CAYZVR010000104.1:0-11844 GCA_964481715.1 uncultured Acidobacteriota bacterium
TCACAGCAAAATCCCTGGTGGAAGTTCTCCGGCGTCACACCGAAATCGAGCCGGACCGCGTTCATATTCATTTGCTCGAGGACGAGAAGGGACAGGACATCACCTACCGGCAATTGCTCACCGCGGCCTCGGAAGTGGCGGCGGGCTTGCGGGCATCCGGCCTGCGGCCAAACGAAACCGTGGCCATCATGCTTCCGACGTGCGTTGAGTTTTTCCAGGCGTTCTTCGGTGTCATGCTGGCGGGTGGAACGGCTGTCCCGATCTATCCTCCTGCGCGCCCTGACAAGATTGAAGAATACGTTCGCCGCCAAGTGGCCATCCTGCGCAACGCGGAAGTCCGCTTCCTGATCAGCTTTGACCGCGTCCGCGCGATTTCCAAGATCATGCGTGTGAGCATTCCCAGCTTGATCGAGGCCACGACCGTGGACGCTCTCCGCCAGGCGGGAGCACAGTCACCGAGAGTCGTGGTGGATCCCGCCGATACGGCGTTCATCCAGTACACTTCGGGGAGCACGGGCGACCCCAAGGGCGTAGTCCTCAGCCACGCGAACATTCTGGCGAACGTGCAGGGCATCGGGTGGTCTGTGAAGGTTCGGCCTACGGATCTGGGTGTGAGTTGGCTTCCGCTCTACCATGACATGGGGCTGATCGGCTCCTGGCTTTTCTGCCTCTTCTATGGCGTGCCGCTAACTTTAATGTCACCGCTCGCTTTCCTGACCCGGCCCGAGCGCTGGCTGTGGGCCATGAGCGATTCACGTGGAACGCTTTGCCCGGCGCCCAATTTTTCCTACGAACTATGCGCGCGGAAGATTCCCGATAAGGCCATCGAGGGCCTCGATCTGAGTCCCTGGCGAGTGGCGATCAACGCGGGCGAGGCCGTCCATCCCGAAACGCTGGCGCGGTTCGCCGAGCGGTACAAGCCTTACGGATTCCGGGCGGAAAGTTTCGTTCCCTGTTATGGCCTGGCCGAATCCACGGTGGCGCTGGCTTTTCCGCCGATTGACCGCCCACCCGTCATAGACACCATTCACCGCGAATTATACGAAAGGGAAGGAAAGGCAGTGCCCGCCGATTCCGCAGAGGCTGGAGACACCAATGTCATTCGCTTTGTCGCGAACGGACGACCCATGCCTGGCCACGAGATCCGAATCGTTGACGATCAAAATCGCGTTCTGGGTGAGCGCGTCCAGGGGCGAGTCTTTTTCCGCGGGCCCTCCATGACCTCGGGCTATCACCGAAACCCCAAGGCGACCGCCGCCATCATGAGCGAGGACGGATGGATGGACTCCGGCGACCTCGCCTACTGGGCGAATGGGGAAATCTTTATCACCGGCCGCCTGAAGGACTGCATCATCAAGTCCGGCCGCAACATTGTTCCGCAGGAAGTGGAGTTGGCGGCTGCGGAGGTTTCCGGCGTCCGGCGCGGTTGCGTCGCCGCGTTCGGCACGGTGGATGAAGGAACAGGGACTGAGCGCCTGGTGGTTGTAGCGGAGACACGCGCTACGCGCGCGGAAGAACTCGAACGCATCGAAGCTGAAGTCGTTGAAAAGATCGATTCGGTCCTGGGGATTCCACCCGACAACGTCGTGCTGGTCCGCCCGCAAGCCGTTCCCAAGACTTCCAGCGGCAAGATCCGCCGAAACGAAACGCGTTCTCTTTATCTGAGTGGAAAGCTCAATACCGGCAAGCGCGCGCCCTGGATTCAGATCGTCCGCCTATGGGGCGCACACTTCGGCTCCTGGCTGCGCCTGGCACTCCGTCGTACCTGGACGGGCCTTCGAGGCGCTTATGCGTCCACGCTGACGGTTTCGACGGCCGCTGTGGCCGGCGCGCTAGCCCGCCTGGCTCCCGGAAGGAAAACAGCGGTGAGGATCGCGCAGGCCGGAGCGCGTTTTCTATTAGCATCCTCAGGACAAAGGGTTGAGTTGAGCGGCGCTGAACATTTGACAAAGGACAAGCCCTCGGTTTTCGTCGCGAATCGCGCCGGACTTCTCGACCCCCTCGTGCTGGCGGGGACTCTGTGGTCAACCATACTGGTTGCTGACGCGGCGGCGCTTTCTCAGCTTCCCGGAGCCGCGCGGTTTTTGCTCCGTCCGCTGGTCACTCCAGCAGTCAACGGTCCGTCAGCCGACGGGCCGCCGGGCGGGACGCTTTACGAGCGAATCAGAAAAGCTGTGGAGAGCGGCCATTCCATCGTGGTATTTCCGGACAGCGCAGTGGGCGCTCCTGCGCACAGGTGCAGGTTTCGTTTGGATGCCTTTCGGGTTGCGGCTTCCCTCGACTGCAATATCCTGCCCGTCGGCCTCACGGGGACCGCGGACTTGTTCGGTTCGGACCGCGGGGCGTGGGGGAATGGCGCCAAGGTCGAGGTCGGCCAGCCCATTCGCAAAGCAGGGGCCGGCCATCATGAACTACTCGAGCTCCGCGAACGCGTTCGAGGAGCCCTGGGCAGGCTGTGCGCGTGATCGAAGCCGGCGTCTTCCCCGAGCATCCGCTCAACTTTCCGGAGGGACGTATTGATGCCTGAAGCAGTCAGCCGGCTGCTCCTTCCCTTTCTGGCTTGTTTTTTCGCGGGTTCCATTCCCTTCGCCGTTGTGGCCATGGCGGGTTCGGGGATTGACATCCGGCGTGTCGGCTCCGGCAATCCGGGATTCAACAACGTCCTGCGAGTCAGCAAGGGGCGCGCCGTCGTTGCTCTTGTCGGCGATATGGGGAAAGGCATCCTGCCCGTCTGGTATTTCTATCATGTGCAACATCCCGCGGAGGGAATCGCCTTCGGCTGGCTTCTCGGTTTTGCCGCCGTGCTCGGGCACTGCTACTCGCCTTTTCTCAAATTCAACGGCGGGAAGGGGATCGCAACGTCGGCGGGAGTGATGCTGGTTCTGTATCCGGCTTGGGCGGCGGCAACGCTCCCGGTGTTTGTGATCGTCCGCGTTATTGGAAGCCGTTTGAAGTGGGAGGAAGCCGGCGCCGTCGCGTCCATGGGCACCTGGACTTTCTTCGCGCTCCTCCTGCTGGTCAAAATCGGCCCGCAGGACGCGCTGTATGCGGGCATCATGACCCTGCTGCTTGCCTGGCGGCACAAGAAAAACTTTCAAAACCTGCTTGGCCAGCGGAGCGCTTCCCTTTAACACGGCGCCCAACGCGCGTCTGCCACTGAACAAAATGGCTTCCTCCACTCGCCTGGCTTTTTATGATTTCGATGGGACGCTGGTGTCGAGCAACATTGTTGTCCGCTACGCGTTCTATGCCAGGAATTATCCTTCCAGGCTGCGGGCTTTGATTCGATACGCGAAACTCCTGCTGAAGGTGCCTTGGTTCATCGGACTGGATATCTACTCGCGGCGTCGGTTTAACGAAGTCTTCTTCCGCGAATACGCCGGAATGAAGAAGAAATGGCTCGAGGAACTGGCCGAGCCGCTGTTTGAAAAGGTCATCCGGCCGACCATTTATCCGGGCACACGGGCTCTGCTCGATGCGGACCGCGCGGAGGGCTACCGGCTGGTGCTGGTGAGCGGAGAACTCGATTTTGCCCTCGCCCCCGTGGTACGCTATTTTGGTTTCGACGAAGTCATCACGAATTCTCTGGTCTTCG
Source organism: uncultured Acidobacteriota bacterium (assembly GCA_964481715.1). Taxonomy (GTDB): domain Bacteria; phylum Acidobacteriota; class Terriglobia; order UBA7540; family UBA7540; genus JAHEKS01. The sequence continues at coordinate 3,596 of CAYZVR010000104.1, forward strand.
AAAACGGCGCCGCGACGGGACAAGTAGCTGCTCCGCTCGTCGCGGAAGCGGAAAAAGTGGCGGCGATGCGAAGGATTTGCGTGGTCCATCAGGCAGATTTGGCCCAGTCGAAAGCCTACTCGGACAGCTTCTCCGATGTTCCGATGCTCGAGGCGGTCGGCCATCCATGCGCCGTGAACCCCGACCGGCGCTTGAGACGCGTGGCCGCTGAGCGAGGATGGCGCGTGCTGGATTTGAAGAGAGGGCATGATGTCGGCACAAATTGAAAACCTTCCGGCGGTGCGCTCGCGCGAAGACCTCTTCGGCGATCCCACGCCCAACGCCGTCGGGCGGCGCGCGCTCGTTTCGCACCAGGGCTGCGTGGTGCATCTCGACAAAAGCTCGGCGCCGCGACTGCTTTGGTACGGAGAAGACCTGCTCTCTGTAAAGCTTCCGGCGGGCACGCGCGTCGTCTACCCCAAGCCGACCATCGCCGGGGTGCCTGACCGCGAGGCGGCCGTCCGCTACGCCCTGGCGCATCCGGAAGAGATGGAACCGCTCGCCGCGCTGCTCAAGCCGGGCATGAAAGTGACCGTCGCTATCGACGACATCTCTTTGCCGCTGCCGAAAATGAAACGCCCGGACATTCGCGAAACCGTCCTGACTGTCGTGCTCGAGATGCTGGCCGAGAAAGGCATTGAAGACGTCCACATCATTATCGCTACGTCGTTCCACCGTCGCATGGCGGAGTTTGAAATTAAACACGCCGTCGGGAGCCGGATCTTTCGCGAGTATTATCCCGACCGTCTATACAATCACGACGGTGAAGCACCGGATGGGATGGTGGAACTTGGAACCACCGACCACGGCGAGCGCGTGCGCGTGAACCGTCGCGCAGCGGAATCCGACCTGCTGATCTACGTGAACATCAACCTGGTCCCGATGGACGGAGGAAACAAGTCCGTGAGCGTGGGTCTGTGCGACTATCCGACGCTCCAGGCGCACCACACGCCGCAGGCGATTCTCAAGTGCGACTCCTATTTCGACCACACGCGCTCGGAGATGAACCGTTCCTGCGACCGCATCGGCAAAATTATCAACCAGAAACTGAAGGTGTTTCACATCGAGACCGTCTTAAACAACGCCATGTTCGATCCCAAGTTGCCGTTTTTTGTGAAAAACGAGGACCACTACTCGGCGCTCGACCAGGCGATGTTCCGCTCGACCAAGGCGGTGCTCGGAATCCTGCCGCGTTCCGCCAAGCGCAAGGTGCTGTTCGCCTTTCCGGCGGCCTACGAAATGATCGCCACCCACGCCGGGGCGACGGTCCCGACACACGAGAAGACCCTCGCCTACTGCTATGCGCAGTACTGTGTTCCGGTCGAAGGGCAGTCGGACGCTGTGGTCTACGGCATTCCTTTTGTCTCGCCTTACAACGTCAACTCAATTTTGAATCCGCTGCTCGTGCAGGTTCTGGCCCTCGGTTATTTTCACAACATGTACCGGGGCATGCCGCTTGTGAAGAAAAACGGCGTGGTGATTCTCACGCATCCGCTCTATGATGAGTTCGACCCGCTACACCATCCCTCGTACATTGAATTCTTCCACCGCATTCTTTCCCAGACGCGCGACTCGCTGGTGCTGCAACAGAAATACGAGGCGGAATTCGCGCACAACCCCGATTACATCCGGATGTACCGAACCGGCAACGCCTACCACGGTGTTCATCCGTTCTACATGTGGTATTGGGGCGAGAACGGCAGGGCGCACACGGGCAAAGTCATTGTGGTGGGCGCGGAGTCGAAGCGCGCGGCGGAAATTCTGGGCTGGGAGACCGCGAAGAGCATGGAAGAGGCGCTGGAAATGGCCGAGAGCCATGTGGGCCATCCGCCCACCGTCACGCACCTGAAAATTCCGCCCATCAATATGGTGGACGTAACGGGGACGCCCGCAAGCGTCTGAGTGGCGGACCATCGCGGCGAGTTTGCTTTCACTTCATGAAGTTGATCCTCGTTACCGGCGCGACCGGATTCCTCGGAAAGCATTTGGTCGGACAACTCAAGCGCGCGGAGGAATCCGCGCGAATCCGCATCTTGTGCCGGAGCGCTACACCCTGGGATCGCGACGCGCAAATCGAAATCGCGCGAGGAGACATCACTTCTCCTGAAGATGTGTTCCGCGCCGCGGAGGGAATGCAGGAAATCTATCACCTGGCGGGGATCGTCTCGCGCGACACGAAAGACCAGGAACTGCTGTACCGCACTCACATCGAGGGAACTCGGAATGTTTGCGAAGCCGCGCGGAAACACAGCGCGCGGAAGGTCGTCGTTGTTTCCTCGTCGGGGACGATCGCCGTCAGCCGCGAGCCCACCATCCACGACGAGAATTCTGGCTACAAAAACGACGTGGTGGCCGAATGGCCCTACTATCTCAGCAAGATTTTTGCGGAGAAGCTGGCGCTCAATTATTTCACGCAGTTTCAGTTGCCGGTCGTGATCGCTAGCCCCAGTCTGCTGCTCGGACCCGGCGACGACCGGAATTCTTCTACGGGCGACGTGGCGCTGTTTCTCGAAGGCCAGATTCTGGCCATCCCGGGCGGCGGCTTGAACTTTGCCGACGCGCGCGACGTGGCAGCGGGCTTGATCTCTGCCATGCGCGCGGGCCGGCCGGGCGAGCGATACTTGTTCGGCGGGCCCAACTGGACTTTTCGGGAATTGCTCGAAGCCCTTGCGGGGATCACCGGGCGTCGCGCTCCGAAACTCCAACCGTCTTTGAGATTCTCGCTTGCGAGCGCGAGGATACTTCGCGCTGTGTATCCGCTGGCGGGCAAGGAATTCAAACTCGACGACGCATCCATCAAAATGGGAGCGCCCTTCTGGTATTGTGATTCCACAAAGGCCCGGAGAGAACTAGGCTATGCGTCGCGCGAGCCTCTCGAAACGCTGAGGGATACGGTGGACGATCTGCGCAGCCGGGGTGTTGCTTGACCAGACGCGCGGCGATGCTCCGCCGGCCGATGTCAGAATGACTCAGATGGACAAAATCGCCGCGGTCGTCAATCCGCGCTCGGGAGGCGGCAAGACGGGAAAGCGCTGGCCGCAAATCTCGCGCGCCCTGGAAGAGCGCATCGGCCCGGTGAGTGTCCGCTTTACCAAAACCAGCGGCGACGGCATCGCGCTTGCGCGAGAACTTCTGCGGGAAGGTCACACCCTGATTGTTGCGGTGGGTGGCGACGGCACGGTCAACGAAGTCGCCAACGGGTTTCTGGAGAATGACCAGCCGGTTCGTCCCGAAGCCGTTCTGGGAATTTTCCCCCTCGGGACGGGCGGTGATTTTCAGCGAACGCTTGGAATTAATTCGAAAATTGAAGACGCCATCACAACGCTCAGCGAGGGCGCGCCGCTGCGGATTGATGTCGGGAAGGCGGCCTTTCAGGGTCACGACGGCACTCAGCAGAGCCGCTATTTCGTCAACGTGGCGAGCTTCGGCATGGGGGGCGAAGTGGCCGCGCGCGCGCAGAATACCCCCCGGCCGTTCGGCGGAACCGTGGCCTTTTTGTGGGCCACGACGCGGGTGCTCCTGGGCTATCGCGGCAAAAAGGTTCGCCTGGAGCTCGATGGAGTAAAGCTCGCGGAGGAGTTTTGTGTCACCAACATCGCGGTGGGGAACGGCGAATTCCACGGCGGCGGAATGCACCCTTGTCCCAGGGCGATTTTGAATGACGGACTTTTGGAAGTGACCGTCATCGACCGCCTCGGCATCTTCGAGCTTGCGCGGAACGTGCGCGTTCTTTATTCCGAGGACATTTACCGCCATCCCAAGGTCCACCATTTCCGGGCGAGCAGGGTGGCGGCCCTGGCGGACGAGCTGACGCACGTGGAAATAGACGGCGAGCCGCTGGGACGTTTGCCGTTTGAGGCCACCGTCCTGCAGGAAAAGATTTCGGTGATGGTCCCACGGACAAGCCGGTTGCTTGCGAAAAGGTCGGCCTGAAAATTTCATCGCGCCAGGCGGTTGATGCCGTCGAATGCCGCGGTCTTGTAACACTCAGCTAGTGTCGGATAATTAAAGACTATATCCACAAAGTAATCCACCTTGCCGCCGAAAGCCAGAACGGCCTGCCCGATGTGAATCAGCTCGCTCGCTCCCTCGCCGATGATGTGCACGGCGAGCAGCTTGCGCGTTTCCAGGTGGAAGATCAGTTTCAACAGGCCGGTCGAGTCGCCGATGATCTGGCCGCGCGCGATTTCGCGATATTGCGCCTTGCCGACCTCGTAGGGAACTCCCTTATCGGTCAATTCTTCTTCGTTGGGACCGACCATGGAAATTTCCGGGATGGTGTAAATGCCGTAGGGGAATAGTTGCGGAACGCTTTCGGTCTCGACCCCGAAAGCGTGGCAGGCGGCCAGGCGTCCTTGCTCCATGGAGATGGAAGCCAGGCTGGGAAATCCGATGACGTCGCCGGCCGCGTAAATGTGGGGAACCGGAGTCTGATAAAACCCGTTGACCTTCAAGCGGCAGCGATCGTCGGAGGGGAGGCCCGCGGCGCCGAGGTTTAGGTTGGCCGTCGCGCCGGTCCGCCCGATACTGTAGAGGGCCTTTTCGGCGATGGTCTGCTTGCCGCTGGCCAGATTGATTTTCACTCCTCCGCCCCGCTCGTCTTCGAACGACTCGATGCCGCTGACTTCCTCTTCCAAGCGCAGAGTGACGCGGTCCTCGCGCAAGTGGTAGGAGAGCGTGTCAATGAGTTCCGCATCCACGAAGGGCAACAGGCGGGGACGCTTGTCGATCAAAGTCACGCGCACGCCCAGGGCAGCGAAGATACTGGCGTATTCCAGCCCGACGACGCCGGCGCCCACGACGGCCAGCGTGCGGGGCAGGCGGTCCATCTTCAGAATATCGTCGCTGGTCATGACGCGGTGGCCATCAAAAGGAATGTGCGGTTCCTTCGTCGCCATGGTGCCGACGGCGATGACAATCTTTGCGGCGGTCAGGTCTCGAAAACCCTGCGAGTCGAGGTACTGAAGCCGGACCGTGTGCGGGTCTACGAACGAGGCATCGGCCGTGAACAATTCAACCCGATTGCGCGCCAACTGGTGGCGCGTGACGTCAATCTCGTGGCGAATCACATGGTCGGTGCGGAAGAGCAGGTCGGTCATGGTGACGTTCTGCTTGACCGAGTAGGACTCACCGTAAATATCGTGCAGGCGGTATCCCGAAAAATAGACCACCGCCTCGCGCAGCGTCTTGCTGGGGATGGTGCCGGTGTTGATGCAGACGCCGCCGATCACCGCCTTGCGCTCGATAATCGCCACGCGCTTGTTGAGCTTGGCGGCCTGGATCGCCGCGCGCTGGCCCGCCGGCCCGGAGCCGATCACCAGCAGGTCATAGTCGAGTTCGGGCATGGCCATTTCTCCTGCTCGCTTCTTTGAGAATCAAGGACGGTAGGGAATTGTCGCTCACCCGGCGCGCAAGTGCAAACCCTTTGCACGCGACGGTAGCGCCTGAGGAATCGGTTACGCCACCCGCCTTTGCGGACTCGTAGGCCCTTATTCTCGCTTCGGTTTTGCTTCGTGTTAGGTTCGTTATGGCCAATTCTCAGCCCATTTCCAGAAGCCGGCCGAGTGTTTTCAACAAGTTGACAGCTTTGATCGGCAAAAAAGAATTATTTTTTCGCGCGCTTCTCCCCCATTACTCGCTTTGCACCCGTATCCCGCAAGGCGGGACTGGGTGCGGCGCGTTTTCTCGATCTTGGCGCGGTGGGTTCGCCGAAGGCTTCCGGCGGCGCGCCTGGTGCATCGGGACCAAACTGCGAATTCAAATTCGGTCTCCATCGCCTTCATTCCCAAAACCCCTTGCAACCCTACCTTGCCCAGCCGGGCATGTCTCGATCTAGAGCCTACAAATCTAGGCTAACATATTCACGCGGAAAAGTCAAGTGGGGGCGCGACCGGGGACTAAAAGATCCGCCTAGCGGGACGGCTGCGCAGTCGAAACTTCCCAGGTTTCCGGCGGACTGGGTATGTGCAATTCTCGGGTCATATAATCGCTCAGCGTCAATGAAATCAGGATGGCCAGCCAGAAGAGCCCGGCCACGACCACCACTCGCGTGAGATGACTGCTGTAGCGCACGTGCATGAAAAAGAGAATCACCAGCGTGGCCTTGCAGGCGGCGATGGCGAGCGCGACAACGGTGTTCATGGGAAACGCCGACCAGCCCAGCAGCTTGTCAATGTCAACGAATCCTGCAAAGGTCGTCAACGCCGTGAGCGCGATCAGGCTCGCAAACACCAGGAAATAAATCTTCTTGGGAACGACATGGCCCGCCATCAGAAACGCCCTCCCAGCAGATACAGTAATGGAAACAGGAAAATCCAGATGATGTCCACGAAGTGCCAGTAGAGGCCCGACATCTCGACAGCGTTGAATCTTTCCGGACCGAACTTCCCCTGCCAGGCCATGACGACCAGTACACTCAGGATTCCGACTCCGACCACCATGTGCAGCGCGTGGACGCCCGTCATGGCAAAGTATAAGAATAGGAAAAGCTCGACGTGGTTGGGTGAAACCTGCGACTGCTTCCAGTGCTCCAGAAGCTCGGCAGGAGGAGCAAAGTGGATTCCGGGGACGAGGCCTTCAACGTAGTCGTGATGCCACTCGAAAGTGAATTTAACCGCAAGAAACGCCAGGCCGAGCAGGATTGTGCACAGGAGGAAAAAGATCAAAGCCTTGCGCTTGCCGAGTTGCGCGGCGTGGACGGCCAACGCCATCGTCAAGCTGCTGCAAATCAGCACAACGGTGTTAGTGGCTCCGAACCTGACATCGAGTAAATGGCTTCCGGCGACGAAGCTTTCGAAATAGAGATTCCGAAAGATGGCATAGCCCGCGAACAGGCCGCCGAAAAACATCACCTCGGTGGCCAGGAACACCCACATGCCGAGGCTGGAGGCTTCGTGCTGCTGTTCGAGGTCGTCGAATTGTTCCGCAAGCCCGTCAGCTGACGGGTGGTGCGCGACCGCGGCGTGATGGTCAGCCAAGCTGTTCCTCCGTTGCATAGGCGTAAGCTTCTTCGGTCACGACAGGCGTCTCTTCAAAATTCTCGGTGGGCGGCGGCGAAGGCGTTTCCCATTCCAAGCCTTTGGCGCGCCACGGATTCGGACCGGCAACCGGCCCGTAGCGCATGGACCAGATCAGGTAGATGAGTGGAATGAGATAACCCACACCCAGGATGGACGCTCCCGCCGATGACATGACGTTCAAAACTTGAAATTCGGCCGGATAGATGGCATAGCGCCGCGGCATGCCGAGATATCCCAGGACGTATTGAGGGAAGAAGGTCAGGTTGAAGCCTATGAAAATGACCAGAGCGGAGAAGCGCGCCCAGCCGTCGGGGTAGAGTCGGCCGGTGATCTTGGGCCACCAGAAATGGATGCCGCCGAGATACCCCATCAAGGCTCCTCCCACCATGATGTAGTGGAAGTGAGCGATGACAAAATAAGTGTCGTGCAGGTGGACGTCGGTGGCGAGCGAGGCGAGGAAGAGGCCAGTCAGCCCGCCCATCGTAAACAATCCGATAAAGCCCAGAGCGTAGAGCATGGGCGCCTGGTAAGAAATCGAACCTTTGTAGAGCGTCGCCGTCCAGTTGAACACTTTGATGGCGGAAGGAATGGCGACCAGAAAACTGAGCACCGAGAAGACCAGCCCGGCGTACACGGACTGTCCGCTGACGAACATGTGATGTCCCCACACCAGGAACGAAATGACGGCGATCGCCACGCTCGAAAAAGCGACGAACGAGTAGCCGAAGATCCGCTTCCTGGAAAAGCAGGTCACCAGTTCGCTGACCACACCCATCGAGGGAAGAATCATGATGTAAACGGCGGGGTGCGAGTAGAACCAGAAAAGGTGTTGGAAGAGAATCGGGTCGCCGCCCAGAGCCGGGTCAAAGATCCCAACGTGGAACGTCCGCTCGAGGGCCACGAGCGCAATGGCGATCGCCACCACCGGCGTTCCCAGAATCTGGATAATGCTCGTGGCATAAAGCGCCCAGATAAACAACGGCAGGCGGAACCAGGTCAGTCCCGGGGCGCGCATCTTGTGAATGGTCACGATGAAGTTGAGCCCGGTCAGGATGGACGAAAATCCCGAGATGAAAACCCCCACCGCCGCCGACATGACTTGGGTGTTCAGGTAACTGGTACTGAGGGGCGTATAGAAAGTCCATCCCGTATCCACTCCGCCGGCAACCACCGAATAGACCGTGAACGATC
>CAYZVR010000105.1:0-11737 GCA_964481715.1 uncultured Acidobacteriota bacterium
CGCAGGCTTTCCCGCTGTCCGAACGAAAAGCAATATCCGCGGGATCCCTCCGACAGTGGCGGGAAGAAAGATCTGCGGCTGCACCGTCGGCCCGGTGCTGTCACTGTGTCTTGTATCCGCGACGACTCCGACAATCTCGAACCCTGCGTCCTTCATCGGCGGGAACCAAGGGGGTGGCGTAACCTTGATTTGCCGGCCCAAGGGGTCCTTACCCGCGAGATACTTGTTGACGAACGCCCGATTGACCACGACAACTGTTCGCGCGTGGACCAAGTCCTCTTCGGAAATGCCTCGCCCCTGAAGCAAAGGGATACCCAAAGTTTCGAAGTAACGATCACCCGCCCCTCGAAACCAGGCGGTCTGGGTCTCGGCGCTAGTTTGCCCGGCGACCTCAATGGGTGTGGAGTTGGCCCACTTTAATGAAGTCCAGGCCAGGGTCGCCGAAGCCACGCCGGGCAAGGCGCGCACGCGCCGCAGCATCTCCAGTTTAAATTGGTTTCTCTGTTCCGCGGTCTCGTACCTCTCCTTCGGCAGCTCTGCCAAGGCGTGCAGCACGTTACCGACGTTGTAGCCCAGTTCAAGGTGCCGAAGCGCCCAGAAGCTGCGGAAGAGGAGCCCGGCTCCCGTCAGGAGGACCAGGGAGAGCGCTACCTCGCTCACTACCAGCAGGTTTCGCAGCCGGTTGTGGCTGAGGCTTTCGCCGACTCCCCGGCCGCTTCCTTTTAGGGGTGCTTGGAGGTCCTTCCTCACGGCCAGTACGGCAGGCGCCAGGCCGAAGAGCAGAGTCGAGGCCAGCGCCGCACCCAAAGCAAATATAAGAACCCAACCGTTGATGCGAATCGCGGCCTCGGTGGGCATGTACCAGGGGGGGATGATGGCCACCAACGCATCCAGCCCGTTCCAGGCGAGCAGACAGCCCAGGACCGCCCCGCCTAAGGCCAGTAGCAAGCTTTCGACCATCATCTGGCGGACCAGCCGGACGCGACTGGCGCCGAGGGCTGCCCGCACCGCGACCTCTCTCTCCCGCCCTGTGGCGCGCGCCAGAAGCAGGTTGGCCACGTTCACGCAGGCAATCAAAAGCAGCAAGCCCACACCCCCCATCAGGATGCTCAGCGTCCTCTGGGATTGCTTGTCAACGCATGCTTCGGTGAGAGATTGGACCGAGAAGGTAACTCCCTTAGGATGATTCTTCGGGTAGGCGGCAGCAAGATGCTTGGCCAGAACCTCAAGGTCGGCCGAGGCCTGTGCGATTGTTGCGCCCGGCTTCAAATGCCCGACGACGGGGGAAGTTTGCGATTGATCCTTAGTTGCCCCATGGGAGAATAACGCAGGAAGCCAACCGTCGGGCCCTCCATTACCGCCATACCACTTGAAGCGCGGTGGCATGACACCAATCACCGTTGTGGGCTGGCGATTCAGGATGAGGGTCTGCCCAACTAATCCCGGGTTCCCGCCGAACAGGCTCTGCCACCGCTTGTAACTTAGCAAGACGACGGGGGGAGCTCCGGGCTTTGCGTCGCCGGGCGTGATGGCCCGGCCGATGATCGGGGCCATTCCGAGAACTCGAAACGTATTGGGGGTCAGCCGCATCGCATTGAACCACTCCGGCGGCGTGTCGCGGCCGGTCAGCAGAAAGTCCTCTCCTATTCCTCCGATCACTTCGTCGAACACGTGGTTCTGTTCCTGTAAGTCCAGGAACTCGGCGGGGCTGACCCACGCCCAGCCGTCAAACCGGGGCTGATCCGGATCGTGGGTAACCAGTACTGCCAACCGGCCACTGTCCTTATACGGCCAGGGATTCAGCAACCCGCCGTAGAGCACACTGAAGATTGCCGTGGTGCCGCCGATGCCGAGCGCCAGCGTAATGACCGCAACGGCGGTGAAACCTGGGCTTCTGGCCAGCATCCGTATGCCGAAGCGGACATCTTGCAGAAGTGTTTGCATTAGACGATCTCCTCGGAGTTTGCCTTGCTTTCTTCGACGACGCGCCCGTCGAACAGATGGACGGACCGGTCGGCGTGGCGGGCGTAGCGCGGGTCGTGCGTCACCATGCAGATGGTGGCGCCTTCGCGATGCAGTTCGTGGAGAAGGTCCATCACCGCTTCGCCGTTTTTCGAGTCGAGGTTGCCGGTGGGCTCGTCGGCGAGCAGGATTGAAGGATTCCCTCCCAGGGCGCGCGCCACGGCCACGCGCTGCTGCTGGCCGCCCGAGAGCTGCGAGGGATAGTGCTTGGTGCGGTGAGACATGCCGACGCGTTCGAGTGACTCGAGCACACGCTTCTTGCGCTCGGCAGCGGGCATGCCACGGTAAGTCAAGGGCAGCTCGACGTTTTCGTAGACGTTCAAGTCGCCGATGAGGTTGAAACTCTGAAAGATGAAACCTACTTCCCGGTTGCGGATGCGCGCGCGGGCGGAGAGGTTGAGAGTTTCAACCGGCTTGGTGTTCAAGACGTACTTGCCGCCGGTGGGCGTGTCCAGAAGGCCCATGATCGAAAGCAGCGTGGATTTGCCGCATCCGGAAGGGCCGGCGATGGCGATGTACTCTCCCTTCTGGATGACCAGATGGATGCCTGCCAGCGCGTGCGTTTCCACCTCATCGGTGTAAAACACCTTCGTCACGCCTTCCATCTCAATGAGCGCCTGCCCAGGCGAGATCGATTCCTGCCTCTGTTCTCCTGCAGTTTGTGTTTGGGATTTCGATGGTTCCATTTTTTCTCCTTTGATTTCGTGATCCCTGGATTGTCCTTCGGGCCTCAGAGCCGGTCTTTCGATCTGTCAAGCCGCAACAAAAACTTGAAACTTCACTTCACTCGTATCTCAACGCCACCATGGGGTCCACCTTCGTCGCCCGGCGTGCCGGGACATAGCTCGCGAGCAGTGCTACGGCGGTCATCAGCAGTGAAACACCTACGAAAGTGACGGGGTCCGCCGGGCTCACTCCCACCAAGAAACCAGCCACCAAACGCGCGGCGGCGAACGCGCCCAGGAGTCCGAAAATGATGCCCGCCGCCACGATGATCAATCCCTGGCGGAGAACCATTTTCAAGACTTCCACCGGCTCCGCTCCGAGCGCCAGGCGAATCCCGATCTCGTGCGTGCGTTGGCTGACCGCAAATGAGATAACGCCGTAGACGCCCACGACCGCGAGGAGAAGACCTAGTAATCCCAACGCCGCAGCCAGCCCTGCGCCGAGCTCGAAGATCAGCAGGCCGTTCAATGTATCGAGCGCTTCGACCATCGTCTGAACGTCAAAGGCGGGCAAGCCGGGAGCCAGGCTGGCCAATTCCTTCTCCAGCGTAATCGTCATGATTTCCGGAGCCGCTGTCGTACGGACCTGGAGTGTTCGGAGAGAACCATAATTCTGCGTGAGGGGTATATAGAAGTAAGGACCGATGGGACTGGAGAACCCGTGGTCCCGGCTGTTCTTCGCCACACCCACGACTTCGATCGAATGCTGGGCGCTCCCTTTCATCGTGAAGCGCCTGCCGAGAGGGTCCTGGTTCGGCCAGTAACGCGCGGCCATCGTTTCGTTGATGACCGCCACGTACTGGGAGTTCTGATCGTCCGCATCCGAGAACGCCCGGCCCCGGACTAGAGGAATGCGGAGCGTCTGGAAGTAATCCGGCGAAACCTGGTTATAGAGCGCACTCGGCCCGGGCCGGCCCGGCGGTGTTTCGTAGCCTTCGATTTGGAGCGTATCACTCTGGTTGTAGTACCCCATCGGAACCACTGCGGCCAGGCTGGCCGATTGAACGCCCGGCAAAGCACGGACCCGGTCGAGAAGCTGCTTATAAAACTCACGGCCCTGGGCCTCGTCGTAACCGACCTGGCTTGGGTCCAGGGTAAGGTTAAGGACGCCTTGCGGATCGAACCCCAGGTCGCTCCTCTGCGCCTTTTGGAGGCTCCGCGTAAAGAGGCCGGCGACCACCAGAAGCATGAGCGAGCCCGCCACTTGGGCCACGACCAGCGTGCTGCGAAGGCGGTGGCGCCCAAACGAAATCGTGCGCCCTCCTTCATGGAGAATTTCGTTGAGGTTTCGGCGAGAGGCACGCAACGCGGGAATGATTCCAACGAGGATTCCGGCCAACAGGGCGGCGGCCAAAGCGAAAACGAAAACCCGCCAGTCAAAACCAAATTCGAAAACGACCGGAAGTTCCGTTCGGAGAGGGACGGACCCGATCAGACTGCTGGCCCACAGGCCGAGAAAAATTCCGGCCGCTCCGCCGAATAGCGCCAGCACGACGCTTTCGGTAAGCAGCTGTGCGATTAATCGCCTCCGTCCCGCTCCCAAAGCCGCGCGGATTGCCATCTCACGCTCACGCGTGACGGTACGGACCAGTAGGATATTCGCCACGTTGATACAGGCGAGAACCAGCACCAGCGCCGTGAGGCCCAGGAATAGAGCGGAAATCGCCATCAGCGCATCCGAGGCATCAGGCTGCGGCCGCGCCTGAAGCTCCCGAAACGCCCGGATCGTCATCCCCTTGTTCGATTCCGGGTGCTCTCGCGAAATGCGCTTGGCGATCAAATCGAGTGCGGCTTGGGCTCGTTGTAAGCTGACTTCGGGCCGCCGCCGGGCCACCACGAGCACGGTCGCCAGAGCGCGGTTGGTCATGAAATCGGCCGGTCCGCCTTCGATGGAGGACATGGCATAGGGCATGTAACCCTGCGTGTCCAGCAGCGAGTGGAGGCCGCGAAAGCCTTCCGGCGCCACACCTATGACGGTGAAGGGATGCCCGTCCACGGTGACCTTTTTCCCGACCATGTTCGGATCGCCGCCGAACTGCGTTTTCCAGTACTTGTGACCGAGAACCAGCACAGGGTCGGCCCCTGGCGTTTTTCCCTCCGAACCCAGGATCAAGCGGCCGAGCACGGGTCGAATTCCCAGCGCAGCGAAATAATCCCCGCTGACGTAATTGCTCAATATTCGGCTGGGCTTGCCTTCCACACTCAGGCCGTCTATCCCAAAATGGTATGCGATCACGTCGGAAAACACGTCCGTCGATTGGCTGCGAATGTCATCGAAGTCCGCGTACGAAAACTCGTTCGAAATCGGACCGCGCTCCCGCCTGAAGGCCAGGACGACAAGCTGCCCCGAATCCTTTACCGGAAGGGGGCGCAGCAGCAAGCTGTTGGCGACTGAAAAAATGGCGGTATTCGCGCCGATGCCGAGCGCGAGCGTCAAGACCGCTACAGCTGTAAAGCCGGGGTTCTTCGCCAGCATTCGCAAGCTGTACTTCAAATCTTGCAGCAACGTGCTCATGACTCGCCTTTCTGCGAAGGTTTAAAATTCTGAGTTCTGAGTGATGAGTTGACCCGGAGAACCAACCGATGTCATTCCCAATTCAAAACTCTGAACTCAAAATTCAGAACTTCTTCATTCATAACGCAGTGCAATCATCGGATCCACTTTCGCTGCCCGGCGCGCGGGCACATAACTCGCCAGGAACGCCACAGCCAATAGGGCCACCGAAACACCGGCGAAGGTGGCCGGATCGCTCGGCCGAACTCCATAGAGCAGGCTCACGATGACCCGCGCCATGGCATAAGCCGCGACGGCACCCGTGGCGAGGCCCGCGAGCACAAGAGCCATTCCCTGCTTCACCACCAGACGGAGCACATCCTGGTTCCGCGCGCCCAGCGCCATGCGAAGACCTATCTCGTGCGTGCGCTGGCTCACGGAGTATGAAATCACGCCGTACACTCCGACGCTTGCCAGCGCGAGGGCCAGCAGTCCGAAGGCGCCGAGCAGATAAGCGCCCGCACGCGCCAAGAAGAGAGATTGGGCAATCTGCTCGTCCAAAGTCAGGATGCCGAAGATCGGGAGGCCGGCATCGAGCGTTTGCACCTGGCCGCGAATCATTGGCAAGACTCCGCTAGGGTCGCCCGCCGTCTTGACGAACAACACGATTCCGGGGTTGTAATCCTGGCGAAAAGGCAGATAGACAAAAGGGATGGGGTCTTCACCCATGGTGACGTATTTGCTGTCACGGGCGACTCCCACAATCTGGATGAGCGGCGTGAACTGTCCGTCCTTGCCCGCAAAAAACTGGATGCGTTTGCCGATGGCATCCTGGCCGGGCCAGAAACGCTTCGCCATGGTTTCGTTGATGATGGCCACGGGGGTGGACTTGGCATCGTCATAGGTTTCGAACGCTCGCCCTTTGACAATTGGAATCTTCAGCGTTTTAAAATATCCGGCCTCGACCGTAGCGACGTTGGTGAGAACTCCCCGCTCATTTTCCGAGGGCACCTGTCCTTCCACGATGGTGGTCCTTTGCAAGCCAAATCCCAGCGGAATGCGCGTGGCGAGAGTTGCTGCCTCGACTCCCGAGACACCTTCCACGCGCTCCAAGAGCTGTCGGTAAAACTCCTGCCCCCGCTCGGGGGTGTAGCCCTGCAGGCTCACATCCAGATTCAGAGTGAGAATCTTCTTGGAATCGAACCCCGGGTCCATGGCGATGGCGTTTTTCAGGCTGCGGACAAACAGCCCGGCGCCGATCAGCGCCACAACCGCCAGCGCCACTTCCGCCACCACCAGTACACTCCGAAGGCGGCCGCGCCCTGTCCCCTCTCCCGACTGCCGCCCGCCCTCTTTGAGGGTGTCATGAAAGTCCGCCCGGGACGCTTGCAAGGCCGGAGCCATTCCGAAGATCAAGCTCGAGCCGACGCAGACCGCCAGCGTGAAAAGCAAAACGCGGGCGTCGAGGCCGGCTTCGATACTGAAACCGAAAAAGTTGGGTGGCTGAAAAGCCAGCAACAACCTGGTGACCCAGAGCGCGACTCCCAAGCCGATAACTCCGCCCACCAGGGACAGCATCAGGCTCTCAGTCAGCAACTGGCGCGCCAGGCGAGACCGGTTCGCGCCCATGGCTTGGCGCACGGCAATCTCCTTTTGCCGGCCGGCGGCGCGTGCAAGAAGCAGATTGGCGACATTGGCGCACGCAATCAGCAAAACGACGCCTGCGACGGCCAATATCAACGCAGCGATTTGCGGAACCGGATTTTGCGCTGCGCCCAGGGGATTCGCGCGCGCTTCGGCCAGGGTTGTGAGCGCTACGGAGCGTCCGGTATTGGACTCCGGGTATTGCAATTCCAGTTGCCGCGCCGGCGTTTGCATGGCCGCCTGCGCTTGAGCCTGAGACACTCCGGGCTTCAACCGGCCAATGAGGTTCAGCCAGACCCCCCGCCGGCTCTCCGTAAACCAGGCCAGGGACGGGATTACGCGGTCACGCATCGTGTAAGGAACATAAACGGCCGGATGAAACGCAGGGATCGTGCCATCGAACTCTGGGGGACAGATTCCCACGACCGTAAAGGGCGTGGCATTGAGCGTAATCGTTTTGCCGATCACATCAGCGGCGCCACCAAAGCGATGCTGCCAGAGGCCGTATCCCAGAACCACCACTGGCTGGCTTCCCAGTGATTTTGCTTCGTCCGGAAGGAACCCGCGGCCGTTCGTAAATCGCACTCCTAACGTATTGAAATAATCTCCGCTCACCACGAGTCCGAAAATGCGCTCTGCTTCCCTGTTCACAGTCAGATCCAAGGGAGCGAAGCCGTAGGCGGTCAACCCCATGAAAACTTTGTTCTGGTCGCGGAAGTCTTCATAGTTCAGGGTGGACACGGGCAGAAAGCCGGGATTCTTGGTATCCGTCGTGAAGATTGAAACCAGCTTTCCAGGGTCTTCGACCGGGAACGGGCGCCAGAGGAACGAGTCAACGACGGCGAAAATGGCGGTCGTGGCGCCAATCCCCAGTGCCAGTGACAGCACGGCTGCAAGCGTGATGGTAGGGCGCTTCAGCAGCATTCTGAACCCGTAACGAATGTCCTGGAGCAAAGTGCTCATCGCTCACCTCGCATTGGGCCATCGAATCTTTTCTAAGGCGTTTTAAGTCGCCCGATCACTCCATCGGATTCATTCGTATCTCAGCGCCACCATCGGATCCACTTTCGTCGCCCGGTGCGCGGGGATGTAGCTTGCCAGGAACGCCACTCCAACAAGCGTGAGCGTCACCAGAGTGAAGGTCAACGGGTCGGTTGGATGAATGCCGTAAAGCAGGCTGGAGAGCACCCGCGTGCCCGCGAACGCCCCCGCGAGACCAACGGCAATCCCCATGAGCGTCAGGACCAAACCCTGCCGCACAACCATTTTCAGCACATCGCGCCGTTCGGCTCCGAGAGCCATGCGGATGCCGATTTCGCGTGTGCGTTGTGAGACAGCGAAGGAGATCACGCCATAGAGCCCTACCACCGCGAGCAGCAGGCCCAGCAGTCCGAACGCGGCAAGCAACAGGCCCGCCGTGCGCGCCGGGAAGAGCGGGAGGGACATGTGTTGCCGGAGTGTGACCAGATTGGTGAGCACGGCATCGGGGTCGAGCGACTGCACTTCCCGTCGCACCGCGCCGAGCAGTTGCGCTGGATCTCCCGCCGCGTGCACAATCAGCGTGGCGTTCCCGTGGTAAAACTGCAGCAGGCTGCGGTACATGAAGGGCGTGCCGGGCTCGCTCAGAGTTCTGTACTTTCCCGTCGCCACCACGCCGATCACTTCAAACGGCTGGCGCTCCCCACCTGCTTCCGGACCCATCATCAACAAGACTCTGCCAAGGGGGGTCTCGCCCGGCCAGTATTTGCGCGCCAAAGCTTCATTGATCACCAGCCCGCGCGGCGCCGCGGTCCCATCCTGATCTGTAAACTCGCGCCCTTGCAGAATGGGGATCCCCATAGTCCGGAAGTACCCAGGCCCGACATCGGCCGTGGCGACGATATCGGGCTGCTGACTGTGCGAGGAGCGGCCGGGAAGGCTGATGTCCAGTGTCATGCTGGTCGTAGTGAGGGGAAGGTACTGTGCGAACGCTGCGGCCCGAACCCCTGGCAGAGCGGTCGCGCGCTCCAAAAGACGAGCGTAGAACGCTCGGCCCTGCGCTTCACTGTAACCAAGGCTTCCGGGATTCAACCCGCCCGCCAGTACGTGCTGCGCATCGAACCCAGGGTCGATCGACTGGGCATTGATCAGGCTCCGGATGCAGAGGCCTGCGCCGATTAGGAGGATCAGACAGGTTGCTACCTGGCTGACCACCAGGGTGCTGCGCAGCACGGAGCCTCGAGGGCCTCCCGCCGGGACTTCGTCCTTCAGCGCCAGGACTGGGTTCGAGGCTTTGCTTTTGAAGGCTGGTGCGGTGCCAAAAATCACTCCGGTTTGAAACGACAACAGAAGCGTGAAGCCCAGGACGTGCCAGTCCAAGGGGACACTGATCCGCAAAGGGAGGCTCGCGGGTTTGAGTGCCATCAGGGCAGGAACGGCCCATTGAGCGAGAGCGATTCCTAGGACTCCACCCAGGATGGCGAGGAGAATGCTCTCGGTGAGCGTCTGGCGAATCAGGCGGCCGCGTCCGGCGCCTAGCGCCACTCGAATCGCCATCTCGCGGCGCCGGGCCGTTGCCTGGGCGAGGAGGAGATTCGCAGCGTTGGCACAAGCAATGAGCAGGACCATGCCTACGACGACCATCAGCAGGCCGGTAAAGGCCGCAACGTATTTCCGAACCGGTCCAGGAACAAGTGCCACCGGGAACGTGGCGGCTTCCATTTCCTTGTTACTTTCGGGAAACGCCTTCTGCAGTTGCTGAGAGAGGACGACGAGATCGGCGTGCGCTATCGCGGGTTCGACGTCGGCCTTGAGCCGCCCGATGCCGAAAAGCCAGGAAGCCTGCCGGCTTTCGAGCATGCTCCCGCCGTGGGACAGCACCGACTCAGCGGTGAGGGGCGCCCAAAAGTCTGGTTCGAGTCCCACCAAAATCCCTGTGAACGCCGCAGGCGCCACGCCTACCACGGTGAATTCAGCGCCATTCAGTTTGAGGGTTTTCCCCAGTATCGCCGGGTCCGAACCGAGGCTCTCACGCCAGAAGGCGTGGCTGATCACCACGACCGGGCGGCCCGTCGGAGGCTTCTCTTCATCCGCCAGGAATCCGCGCCCCAAACGCGGCCGCACGCCCAGCACTTCGAAGAAATTCCCGGACACGAACAGGCCCTGAACGATTTCGCCTTGCCCGGTGCGGCTCCAACTGACCGGGACTGGATCGCCTGAGAAGGCCGCGAACCCGGAAAACGACCGATTGTGATCGCGATAATAGGCGTAGTCCGGATATGTCAGCGGCATGAAGCCCAGCGGGCCGCCGTCTCCCTTCGTGGGCCGGTTCCAGACCTCCAGCAGGGTGCCTGGCGCTTCAACCGCTGGCACGCGCAGCAGGAGCGCGTTCACAAAACTGAAGATCGTCGTGTTGGCCCCAATCCCAAGTGCCAGCGCATTCGCAGGCCGAAACGAAGGTCTTGGAGCAATGTGCCCACCCGCACACCTCGAACAATCACTCAACCGCTACAACAATCAGCGTGGCGTCGTCCTGGAAGTCTGTGTGGCAGAAATCCGAAACGGTTTCCAATATTTTTCTCTGCAGCTCTCCGGCTCCCAGGTTCCGATTGGCTTCCAGCAGCCCGATCAACCGCTCTTCTCCGAACTCTTCGTCGTCGCGCGCCATGGCTTCGGTCACGCCGTCCGTGAAAAGCACCAATCGGTCGCCGGGGCGCAGTCGGACTCTCCCTTGGTTGTAGTTTCCGTCCGGAAGAACGCCCAGCGCGGGTCCGCCGTCCGGAAGCCGCAGATGCGGGCCATCACGGCGGACAACGATCGGCGGGTTGTGACCCGCGTTCGAGTAAATCAGTTCTTTGCCGGGCGCGTCGAGGAGTCCGAAAAAGAGCGTGATGAACTTTTCGGGGGCAAGATTGCCGCAAATCGCTCGATTGATTTTTGTGCACAGTTCCCTGGGTTGCACGGTCTCCGACGCAGCGCCCCTGATGGAGGCTTGCACGTTTGACATGAGGAGCGCAGCCGGCATTCCTTTCCCGGCAACGTCGGAGATACACAAGCCCACTGCGGTTTTGCCGAGCTCAAGGACGTCGTAATAATCGCCTCCAACGACCCGTGCGGGCTGCCAGGCGCCCGAGATCTCGTAGCCGGCTATTGCTGGAATATTCTTGGGCAGAAGGCCTTCTTGGATCTTCCTCGCTTCCAAAATCTCGCTGCGCAAGATATCCGGGTTAGCCCCCATGCGCACGGCCCGGCGCCGCGCCTGGCCTTCCTCAATCTGGTTGTGAAGAATTTCCAACAGCCGCCCGTTGTCCCACGGCTTAAGGACAAAGTCGCCGACCCCTTTGTGCATGGCCTCGACAGCCAATTCCACCGTGCCCCAGGCCGTCATGACAACCACCGGGAGATTTTCGTCCACGGCGTGAACTTGGGACAACAGGTGAAGGCCTTCCTGGCCGGAAGTCGTGTCGCGGGCATAATTCAGATCCATGAGAAGGACGTCAAAACTGCCGGGCCTGAGAAGGCGCAAGACGGCGCCGGGTGAATTCGCCATGGCGACTTGAAAACTGTGCTGCTTGAGCAGCATGGCCAGAGCTTCCAGAACGTCCGACTGATCGTCGGCAATCAAAATTCGCCCGGCGCGTGTGTCTTTCGTTGCTGTCGCGTCCATGAGTAAGGTTTCCATTGCTTCTTCGCTGTTACTCATGCCCGTTCACCGGTTCGCTCATTCGTAGCGCAGCGCCACCATGGGATCGACCTTGGTCGCCCGCCGCGCGGGGATGTAGCACGCCGCGAGGCCCACGGCCGTCAGCACTAACGAGACGGCAACAAGCGTCAGCGGGTCGGCGGATTTGATACCCCAAATGCGATTTTGGAG
>CAYZVR010000106.1:0-11709 GCA_964481715.1 uncultured Acidobacteriota bacterium
GGCGGTTTCGTTGTCCCTCAGGTCAAGCGCGGCGCCCAGCGCTTCAAGCGTTTCGTCGTAGGTCATCTCAATTCGCTTCATGGCCGCCTGAAGCTGCCTGGTGCGTTGCTCCACCATTTGCTCGAGATTCTGGCGGTAATGCTCGACTTCGATTTCGAGCCTTTTCTTTTGCAGGGCCCGCTGGACACTCGCCAGCACCGCGTCAAATTGAAAGGGCTTGACCAGATAGTCGTCCGCCCCCTCCTTCATGGCCCGAGTCGCCACGCGAATGTCGTCCACCCCGGTGACGATCAGGAAAGCCGAGTGGGGATAATCCTTGCGGGCTTTTTCAAGAAGTTCCAGGCCTGACATGCCAGGCATGTTTAGGTCCGATACGATCAAGTCAAACGACTTGGACTTGAGAAGCTCAAGCGCGGCAAGCCCGCTGGAACAACTGCTGCACTCAAATCCGGCCGGGGTCAGCCTTTCACACAAAAGCATGCAGACGGCTGCCTCGTCGTCCACTACCAGAATACGACCGCCTTTGATTTCGTCGCTCACAGGAAACCCCTAGGGTTAAATAAGTTATGACTTGGACGCAGGGACAACACACAAACTATCCTCATCAGCATGGCGTGTCAACCGCTTACCTTAAGAAGCAAAAGATCCTTACACTTGCGACCTCTTGACCCTGTCGCCGCCGCTCCGCTCGCCCGAAACCCATGGTTGTCCTTCCCCATGGGCCGCAAGCGAAGATACGACCAAGGGATCAGGCAGTTCCCTTATTTAATCGGCTGAACCATCCGCCGACTTGATGGGTTGACGCGAAATAATCCTCAGAGTATCTTGCCGGACGGGAAATTTCTACGTCAGCGAGGATAGCCCCCGGCCCTTCGCGCATTCCGTTGCCGGGCCGCGAAAAAATGAAACTCCACCACATCATCGAAGCCCAACAATTTGACTTGAAGACGCTGGCCGAATTGTTCGAGATGACCGAGCGGATGGAAGAGGTGGTCAGCCAGGGCGGCATTCAGGACTATCACAACCGCATCATGGCGACCCTTTTCTACGAGCCCTCGACGCGGACGCGCTTTTCGTTTGAAACGGCCATGCACCGCCTGGGCGGGCGCGTGGTCTCCACCGAGAACGCGCGCGAGTTCTCTTCCGTCTCCAAAGGCGAAACGCTCGAGGACACCATCCGGATTATGAACGGCTACGCGGATGTCCTGGTGCTCCGCCACAACGAAGTGGGCGCGGCGCGGCGGGCGGCAGCGGTTTCGCGCGTCCCCGTCATCAACGCCGGTGACGGCATCGGCCAGCACCCCACCCAGGCCTTGCTCGACCTCTACACCATCCGCAAAGAAATCGGGCACATTGACGGGCTGCGCATCGCCATGGTCGGCGACCTCGCGCAAGGGCGCACGGTACGCTCGCTGGCTTATCTGCTCTCGAAGTTTCAGAACATCCGGATCTATTTCGTCGCCCCGCCCCCTCTGAAAATGAAAGAGGACATCCTCGAGCACTTGAGTGAACGGCACATCTGGTTCGCAGAAGAGACTTCTCTCACCAAAGTCCTGCCGGAAGTCGACGTGGTCTATCAAACGCGCATTCAAAAGGAGCGGTTCGGCGACCGGGTCGCCGATTACGAAAAGTGCCGGGGGGTTTATGTCATTGACGAATCCTGCCTTCGGCTGATGAGGAAGGAAACCATCGTCATGCACCCCCTCCCCCGCCTCGACGAGATCCGGATGGAGGTGGATAAGGACCCCCGCGCCGCGTATTTCCGCCAGGCGCAAAACGGACTCTATGTCCGGATGGCCCTCCTCATGATGGTTCTCCCGCGGAGTTCCTGAGACGATCCCCTTTGGAGTCTTGCTTCTCCTGCCGATATCCTCGTGCTGAGACGTGGATTCCTCCCGCCCTGCGGGACGGGAATGACATGGTGCGAGGGCGGAGCGTCCTCTCGCGGCTTTTGCAAACTTTAGTACTGGTACTCCGGTGCCCTTGCTGGCGGCGCTCATCTCAGCGAAACTGTCGCACGATATGACGACACGAAAAAGAATCCGGCCAGTACAAGGAGTAGGCACCATGTCTATCGGCGCACGAATACGGGAAATGCGCGAGCAGAAAGGCCTTTCGCAGGGCGATATCGAGAAGTCCACCGGCCTGCTGCGGTGTTACACCTCGCGCGTGGAGAACGGGCACACCGTCCCCTCCATCGAAACCTTGGAGCGATTTGCATCAGCCCTGGGCATTCCGTTGTATCAGCTCTTCTACCGCGGCGGAGAGACGCCAGCGACTCCTAACCTCACCCCGCGAAAATCACTGGAAGAGCTCGCAAAAGAACCAGGGAGCGAAGGCGCTGACGCGCGGTTCCTTCTGAAGCTCAAGGCTCATCTGGAACACATCGTGGAGCCCGACCGCGAAGTCCTGCTGACCCTGGCCAAGAAACTCGCCGCCCATTGACAGGGTTCGAGTTTGGCATCCCCTCTGATCAGGACTTTCGGCACCGAGCGTCCTTTATCACCCCAAAAGCTTCGCCTGCCCCAGTGTGACCTTGACGATTCGGATTCAAATTTGAATTGCCGCCCGAAGGGTTATAATGGGGCGGCGCCGGCCCGAGTGGACACGCGGGCCGATTTTCAAGGCACAAGAAACAAACGCAAATCTTTCTGCTGCTGATGCGAGCCTCATGAAGGCACCGTTGCCGAGTGACCAAGTCGCCGGACCAGATGCCCTTCTCCATTCCGACACGGTCGCCGCTGCTCCCGAAGAAGCATTCGACGATTTGATCCGCCTGGCAGCTCGCCTGTGCCAAGCGCCCATGGCCCTGCTCACCTTGAAGGACAACGAGCGCCTCACGATCAAATCCCAATGGGGGTTGGAACTCTCCGAGTCACTGCAATCCGCAGTTCCTGTTGCGCCCGTCAAGCTCGGCCGGGAAATGTTTATCGTTCGCGATCTTTCCGCGGATTCCCGATTTTCCCATCACGCCTGGGTAACTTCGGGTCCCCAAGCGCGCTTCTTTGCCGGGGTGCCGGTCGTCTCGCGCGCCGGCGCCGAGCTTGGAATGCTTTGCGTCCTGGACCGTATCCCCCGCGACTTAAGCAACGATGAAAAGGAGATGCTGGCGACATTAGCGCGTCAGGTTGCGGCGCAGCTCGAAGTTCGGCACAAGATGAGCGGCATGGCCAAGGCCATCACCGACCATCGAAACATCCAGCGAGAACTTCGAGAGAGCGAACAGCGTCTCCAGGCGATCCTCGACGGCACCACGGCGGTCGTCTACGTTAAGGACACGAAGGGCCGCTACCTGGTCATCAATCGGCAATACGAAGAGCTGTTCCACATCACGCGCGAGCAGATCGTGGGCAAGACCGACCTCGAGATTTTCCCCAAGGAAGCGGCCGAGGCATTTCGCTCGAACGACCGCAAGGCGCTGGAAGCGGGAATCCCGCTGGAATTCGAAGAAACCGCACCGCACGACGACGGAGTCCACACCTATATTTCGATTAAGTTTCCTCTCTACGATTCGACCGGGCGCCCCGAGGCGATGTGCGGCATCTCCACCGACATCACCGAGCGGCGACGCGCCGAAAGGCGCCTGGCCGCGCAGTTTGCCACGGCTCAAGCGCTCGCCGAATGCCAAACCTTCGCCGAAGCGACTCCCCGGATCCTCCGAGCCGTTTGTGAAGACATGGGCTGGGAGTTCGGCGCCGCCTGGGACAGGGACCGGCAGGCCGGAGTCCTGCGCTGCGTGGCCGTCTGGCATTCACCCTTGGTGCGTTTCCAAAAATTTGAAGCTGCCAGCCGCAATTCGACTTTTGCCATCGGCGTCGGCCTGCCTGGGCGCATCTGGGCCAGCGCGCAGCCCGCCTGGATTCCCGACGTCGTCCAGGACAAGAACTTTCCTCGCGCCGCGACGGCGGCGGAAGAAGGGCTGCACAGCGCCTTTGGCCTTCCCATCACGCTGGGCGGCGAAGTTCTCGGCGTCATGGAATTTTTCAGCCGCGAGATCCGCGAGCCGGACCCCAGCCTGCTCCTGACCTTGACGAGCATTACCAGCCAGATCGGCCAGTTCGCCGAGCGCCGGGAGGCCGAGGAGGAATTAAAACGCTACGCCCGCGAGCTCGAACTCGCCAAGCGGGCCGAGGAAGAAAATGCCGCGCGGCTGGCGCAATTGGTCAAGGAACTGGAGGCGGCCAGGCGTCGCGCCGAGGACGCGGCGCACGCCAAGAGCGAGTTTCTTGCCAACATGAGTCATGAAATCCGCACCCCCATGAACGCCATTCTCGGCATGACCGACCTGGCGCTGGGAACCCGCCTGACGCCGGAGCAGAAGGATTACCTCTCGACCGTCAAAGACTCAGCGGAATCGCTCGTGGAACTGGTCAGCGACATTCTCGATTTTTCCAAAATCGAAGCGCGCAAGCTCGATCTCGAATCCTCTGAGTTTAACCTTCGCGAGACAGTGGAAGAGACAGTCCGGGTTCTCGCCTTGCGGGCTCACGAAAAACGACTGGAGCTTGCCTGCTCCGTCCGGCCCGAGGTCCCCGAGCGGGTGGTTGGCGATGCCGCGCGCCTTCGTCAGATTCTTATCAATCTGGCGGGCAACGCCCTGAAATTTACCGAGGAAGGCGAAGTGGTCATCCATGTGGAGACGCAAACCGTCTCGTTGGATGAAGCCACTTTGCATTTCACGGTTACCGACACGGGGATCGGCATCCCGCCCGAAAAGCAGGAAACGATCTTCGAAGCCTTTGCGCAGGCGGACAGCTCGACCACGCGCCACTACGGGGGGACGGGCCTCGGCCTGACCATTTCCAGCGAACTCGTTCGCATGATGAAAGGGCGGGTTTGGCTCGAAAGCGAAGTGGGAAAGGGCAGCGCGTTTCATTTTACGGCGCGCTTTGGTCTGGAAAACGTTTCGAGAGCCAGCCTCCCGCCGCCCGAGGCCGGTGATCTCTCGGACCTCAGAGTCCTGGTCGTGGACGACAGCGCCACAACCCGCCGCATTCTGGAAGAAATGCTGGCCCGCTGGCAGATGAAGCCTGTGGCGGTTGCGAACGCGCAAGCGGCCCTGGAAGAGCTGGAGGCGGCCTCGGCCGCCGGAAACCCTTTTCCTCTGGCCGTGCTCGACGCGCACATGCCCGGCACCGACGGGTTTGACCTGGCCGGGCGGATCAAAAAGAGCCGGCGGCACCGCGCGACCGGAATCGTCATGCTGACTTCGGCCGGTGAGCGGAAAGACGCGGCGCGCTGCCGCCGCCTGGGAATTCCCGCCTATCTCACCAAGCCCGTCCGCCAATCGGATCTGTTGGACGCGATGGTGAGGACTGTATTACCTTCTTCTGGCCGGAAACCGAAACAAGGGCGTCACCCCCGCGAAAGCGGGGGCGCGAAACCCGCCTCGCGAAAATCCGGACGGCACCTGAACGTCCTTCTGGCCGAGGACAACGCCCTCAATAGGAAGCTCGCCGTCCATCTGCTCAAGGCTCGCGGGCATCGGGTGAGTGTGGCCGCAAACGGCCGCGAGGCCTTGAAGGCGCTGGAATTTAATTCGTTCGATGCGGTCCTGCTGGACGTTCAAATGCCGGTGATGGGAGGCCTCGAAACCGCTGCCGCCATCCGCGCTCAGGAAAGAGTCCATGGGGGCCACATCCCGCTTATCGCCCTGACCGCCCATGCCATGCGCGGCGACCGCGAAAAGTGTCTTGAAGCAGGGATGGACGCCTACCTCTCCAAGCCGATTCGCGCCGATGAACTCTTTAAGTCTCTGGAAGAACTGGTGACCTCCAGGCGTCAGGCCGCGGCCACTCCGCCGGCCGAACCGGAGGAAGTTGCGGCATTCAACCGCGAGGTGCTTCTCGCCCGCGTGGGTGGGAGCGCCAAACTCCTCCGTGAGCTGATCGAGATTTTCCTGGCCGATTGCCCCAAGATGCTCAAGGATGTCAGCAAGGCGCTGGCGCGAGGGGACACGGCTTCCGCTATGACCGCGACGCACACCCTGCGCGGTTCGGTGGGAACGTTCGCGGCGCAGGCTGCTCTCAAAGCGGCACAGAAGGTGGAAGCCCGCGCCCGCGCAGGAAAGTTAGACAGCGCCCGCGAAGCGTTCGCTGAATTGGAGACGGAAGTCAACCGTCTCCAGCGAGAGCTCGCGGCGTTCAAGCCTCCCAAGCGTCCTGAAGGAAGCGGCCGCTGACCAGCCCGCCCTGGTTGCTAGAAACATAATCTCCAAAACGAAATGATTGACTCTCAGGCGGCGAAGATGTTCAATCGGGCATTCGGGAAGTGGAGCTCGTGGGGAGGGAATTAATGCACCGCATCCTGGTGGTCGAGGATGACCGGGCCATTCGCCATCTCGTGTGCGAGGTCTTGAAAACCGCGGGATACTCGGTGGATGCGGCCGGCGACGGCGTCGAGGGCCTCGCCCGGATGAAAGAACAAAAATTCGATTTGGTCATCCTGGACATCTGGATGCCGAAGATGAACGGCCTGGATGTCATGGCGGAATTGCGCAAAGAGCCTTCTCCGCCGCTCGTAATCGTCATGACGGCCGATAACACACCCGAGACTCTCCTCCGGGCCATTCGCGAGCAGGCCTACCGTTACGTCGCCAAACCTTTCGAGTCGAAGGCTCTCCTGGAATTGGTAAAAAACAGCCTGGCCGCCGAGCCCCCGACCGTTCCCATTGAAGTGATTTCAGCAAAACCCGACTGGGTCGAATTGCTCGTGCCCTGCGACTTCGACACCGCCGACCGCCTCCAGGGATTCATGGCCCAACTGAAGGCCGACCTTTCCGAAGACGTCCGCGAAGCCGTCGCACGGGCCTTCCGCGAATTGCTTTTGAATGCCGTCGAATGGGGCGGCAAGCTCGACCCCACTCGCAAGGTTCGAATCGCCTGCCTGCGCACCCGCCGCATGATTCTTTATCGCATCGAGGACCCCGGGCCGGGCTTCCGCCTCGATGACCTTCCGCACGCCGCGGTCAGCTACGCCGCCGACCAGCCCTTCGAGCACACTCGCGTTCGTGAAGAAAAAGGCATGCGCTCGGGCGGCTTTGGGCTCATGCTGACCCAGGCCATCGTGGACGAGTTGCTCTACAACGAAGCGCGCAATGAAGTGGTGTTCATAAAATACCTGGATTGAAATCCGGATTGCGATTTTGGATTTTCGGTCGCTCAGATTCCTCAGGTTGAAAGCCCAGCCAAAGGTTAGTTCACGTCTTCCAGGCGCGCCAGCTTTGCGGATTCCGTCCACAACCGGCGGGCCGCGGCGTCGTCCTGTGCTTCTCGAGTGGGGGTTGCAGGGCGGCATTTGTGAAAATACAGGCCGGTGACGTTGGCTACATCCGAAGATTGGGCAAGGTGGATGGGGGTCTCTGCACCCTTTTCGGGCGAGAGCGCGAATAACTTGCCGAAGCGAATTCCGTAGGATGCCAATCCACCGCTCTGGTCGCCGAAACGAGTGGCGACGAAGCCGGGATGAAATGCGTTTGCGATGACACCCGTACCTCTCAAGCGGCGGGCGAGCTCGCGCGTGAAAAGGATGTTCGCGAGCTTGGAGCGGCCATAGACTTTGAAACCTCTGTAGTCGCGCGCTGATTGCAGGTCGTCGAAGTCGAGTGTGGCTCCTTTGTGCGCGTCCGAGCTGGTGTTAATCACGCGGGCCGGCGCCGAGGCGATTAGCCGCGCGCGAAGAGCGTGGGTGAGCACAAAGTAAGCCAGGTGGTTGAGCGCGAAGGTAAGCTCCAGGCCGTCTTCAGTGATTTGACGCGTGTTGAACAACGCGCCGGCGTTGTTGATGAGCACGTCAATGCGCGGTTCCGCTTGGGCGATCTCCGCCGCCACACGCTTCATCTCGCCAAGCCGCGAGAGGTCGGCATAGTGGATGCTGTGCGCGACGCCGGGGCCACATTGGCATAACCGCGCCATCGCCGCCTCACCTCGCGCCTTGTCGCGCGCTACCTGCACGATGCGCGCGCCCATGCCCGCAAGTTTTTCCGCAGCAACCTGCCCGATTCCCGAAGTCGCGCCGGTTATGACCACGACTTTGCCTTGCATAGCCCCTCACGCGCTTGTTGCCCTTTGGTTGGAGCCCAGTGTAGCAGCATTATTCCCCGGTCCGCAGTTTGTCGCACGAGTAGGCAGCAGACGCTTCCTCCACTAGGGTGGGCTCGGCTTGACCCTTCGGAGTTTTTAAGCATCCCGCCAGGTGAGCTTAAACGTTGTGGACGATCTAAAAAGAGAGGGCACGCCGACTTATGGGGCGTGCCCCTGTTTGATAGTTTTCCAAAACTATTTCGTTACGGTCACCGGAGTCTCGAGCCGGAATCGGAGGAGCGTTTCCGAAGGCAGCACGATGTTTTTCTTGCCGGTGGCATAAGCGGCTGCTGTGCCTCCGCCCGCGCCGACGCCCGCGCCGATGGCAGCACCCTTGCCGCCGCCGAGGAGCGCTCCGATCAGCGCGCCGCCCGCCGTCGAGCCGCCGATCCATGCGGCGTTCCGTTTCTTGTGCGATCGTCCACTGCGGCTGAACGTGGACGTCGAAATGGCATAATCCGTTCCGTCCGCTTCCATTTCGGTCAGCGTAATCGCCAGCGAGGCCGGCGTCTTCAAATGGCCGGACGCTCTTGCCTCAACCACGCTTCCATACACTCGTGTCCCGCTCGGAATAATCACGCGATGCCCCACAGTAATGGGTTGAACGAGGGTCGCCTCAAAAGTGTCACCGCTTCGGTTTCCCTCAGAACTCAGCGTGTCGTTCAAACGGACCTCGAGGTCGGTGCCGGGAGGGATGGTGATCTTCTCCGGAGTGCGAGTCAGCTTCTCCCACCATCCCTGAGGGTGGTTGGGGCTTGCCGCTTCAGTTTTTTCGCTGCTCTGGCACCCCGCCAGGCAGAGCAAGCTCAGGCCGGCAACAATCGCCAGCATAGGTCGCCGAATGGTTCGCATAGCAGACCTCCTCTCAGTGTTTCACAGTGAACGGAGGCACGGCCGCTGCCAAACCCCGAATTAGTTATGGAACTCGTGGGTTTTCAGTGACTTAAGAGGACGGACTTGGGTTGGCAGACCGTTCGAATACCCCGCAAATTTTCAGATGGCGTGTAGAAATTTCCGGCTCGCGCAAAAGAGCGGCAAGCAGGCCGATTCTACAAGTAAACATAGCAAGAGAGGATATTATTTCACCACTTTGGTAACAACCGAATTCACGGCCATGCCGCGTCTGAAGTTATCCTTCACCTATCGCACCGTACAGAGAATGCTTTTCTCCGCGTCCAGCACGACTTTTTCCGGCCGCAGCGGGAGCATCACATTGCCGGTTACGGTACGCGAACCCTTGACACTGACAAGGCCCAGCCGGCGCGGCTGTCCGTTGATGATGGCGTCTATCGGAACTCGCATGACGAACGATTCCGAGACTCCCGATTGTGTGACTGACATCGAAAGCTCGGTTTTTCCCTGCCCGGCATCCTTCAACTGGTAATTGAAATCGTATTGAGGAATTTCCGTGCCGTACACCCACTGGTTGAAGAACCAGTCCATGGGCTGTCCCATGTGCTTTTCCACGACGCGGCGAAAATCGTCAGTGGAAGCGTTCTTGCCCGAATACGTCGAAACGAAATCGTGCAGGGTGGCGATGAAGCGCTCGTTCGGATTTTTCGACTGCGCATCGAGCATCATGGCGCGCAGCATTTCGAGGACGTATGCTCCCTTTTCATAAACCAAAATCCGGTAAAGTCCCGGTTCGAGATAGGAAGGCAACTGCTGGCCCAGCCAAATGGGCCCGACATCCACGGGGCGATTCCCCGCCGTGTCCGCTGACAGCAGCCACTTCCGCTTGAGTTCCCAGAAACTCTCCAGCTTTTTGGGCTCGAACTGGCGCAAGTACAGGCTGGCGGAGAATTCAGCAAAGCCCTCCGAAAGCCACTGGTCACGGTAAGTCTTCCACCCAACCACGTGTCCCCACCATTGGTGGGCCATCTCGTGGACAGCGACGATGTTGTAAAACTCCCGTGCCTCCGCGGACCCTTGCAGGCCGAGACTCTGCCGCGTGGTCGAATCCAGAAGCGAGTCGTAGGGCAGGAAGATCAAGGTCGGCCAGCTCTGACCGAATCCGCGCACCGGCTGCTCGGTTACGGAAATATTCTTGAAGGGCAGCTTGCCGAAGTAATATTCGTTAAGCTTGAGGGCCTGGAAACTGACCCCGGCCGCGTACTGGGCGTTGGCGGCGGTGTTGAAGCCGCCGGTCATAATTCCCATTCGCCCCGCGATGTCGCCGTGCCCGGGTCCAAGGGCAAGTTCCATCTGCTGAAGGTCCGTCTCGACGCCCCGCAATTCGTCCGGCACGACCTTGCCGGCGTAGGCTGTCACCGTGAGTTGCGCGTCCGATTGCGTCTTTTCCATGAAGTCGCCGTAATTGAAGCCCACGACGCTCAAGGGGATTTCCGATTTCCACACCGTGTCGAGCGTGTCTTTTTTCTTTTCAGACTTCAAAAGGCTGCCGGTTCCGAGGAACTTGAATTTCTTGGGAGAATGAACCGTGAGAATAAAATCGGTGCGGTCGTCAAACGCTCCGAAACTCGGATACCAGGATTCGCGCGCGCCGACGAAGTACAGCCCGGAACCCTGCTGATCGATGATGCGGCTGTCATGGGTGGAATCTTCCTTATACGCGATCTTGACTTTGTAAGGCGTCCCGGTCCGGCCCGGTTCGGGAAGGATCAGCCAGGGGTCGTTGTCGAGTTTTCGATCCTCCTGAATAAACGCCACCTTCTGGCCCGCTCCATCCTCAACGGCCGAAATGCGCAGAACGCCGCGCAGGCTGAGGGGCAGCAGCCGCGGCGATCCCTGGTTGACGACAAAGTTCATTTCGCCCGAGGCCGAGATGTGGTTGTCCTTGCTCAAGTCGAGATCAATATTTTCTTCGGTGCAATGGGCCATCAGCGTGCGATGGTCGGGATGGGCGTTTTGTGCGTATTCTTCCGCCAGGTGGAAGCCGGCCCACCACTCGTGGTAATTCCCGCGGTTGACGTGCAGCAGCATCACTTCGTCGCCGTTTGCGGCATCCGACATCAGAATGAGATCGCGATTCCAGCTGACGTGATACAAGAGGTCACCGGAATTCTCCCCTTTAAAATCAGCCAGGAAAAACCCGCGGCTGGCGTGGTCGGTCAGGTCCGCCAGCATGCGCGCGGCCAGATTACGCATGGGGAAATTTCCGCTCCGCTCATTCGCCCACCAGTCGTTGAAGCTTTCCGAGTACTTGCCTTGAGCGGCCGCAAGCTCCCGGCCGGCCGCCGCGGCGTCCGCGTCGGAGCGAAGCGTCACGAGCTTCCGAATCTGGTCCGCCGAATCGTCCGTAAAGAAAAAGACGGCTTCGCGAAAACCGTCAAGGAGTTTGGGGCCTTTGGCGAAGCGCGAGATCTGGCGCTGTTCGACGTCCGTTGGCGGGTTTAGCTCGAAGGTCCCGCGCCCCTGAAAAACTGCGGCGAGGACGCGGCCCCCGACCGGCGCGGCAAAGGTAATACGGCCATCCAAAAACGTGAAGGTTGCCGCTTCGCGCTTGAAAACCACATTCTCAGCAACCGCTCCCTCGCTGCTTCCCTGGAGGGCGCGAAGCTCGCCGTAAACTTTCAACAACTCTTCTGACGGCGCCGTGGAAAGATCAGCCGCCGTCGCACTGGTACAAACGCCCAAAACCAAAATCAAAAAGACTAATTTACGGGCC
>CAYZVR010000107.1:0-230 GCA_964481715.1 uncultured Acidobacteriota bacterium
GTCGTCCGAGACCTGCGAATATCCAGTGTATAGGGCGTTCGATTTGGGAGCGAGCGACAGGTACACGGCGGCCTCGGCGAGCGCGAGATTCCCCTCGGGCATCCCGACGAAGTGCGCGGCCTGCATGGCGGCGACGGTCACGGCGAGGGCATTCGGGTCGGCGAGCCCGATATCTTCCGAGGCCATGCGGATTAGCCGCCGCGCGATATAGAGCGGGTCCTCGCCCGCTT
>CAYZVR010000107.1:240-11683 GCA_964481715.1 uncultured Acidobacteriota bacterium
AAAGCGCCGCGTCCGGGTCGGAGTTGCGAACCGATTTGTGCAGCGCCGAAATCAGGTTGTAGTGCTCCTCGCCAGCTTTGTCGTAGAGGAGCATCTTGCGCTGGATGGCGTCCTCGATGATCTTTTCGGTCACGACGGCGCGGCCTTCGGCATCGCGGTCGGCGGCCGCCACGGCGGTCTCGAGCGTATTAAAGGCTGCCCGCGCGTCGCCGTTTGAAAAGACGGCGATTTGGCGCAGCAATTCTTCTCCGATTTCGATTCTTTGTCCTCCGAGTCCGCGTTTTTCGTCGCGGAGCGCGCGGTCGAGCAAGGTCACGATCTCATCCGTCGAAAGCGCCGAGAGCATGTAAACCTTGGCGCGCGAGAGCAGCGCGGCGATCACTTCAAATGACGGGTTTTCCGTCGTCGCGCCGATCAGCACGATGTCTCCGCGCTCGACGTAGGGCAGAAAAGCGTCCTGCTGCGCTTTGTTAAAGCGATGGATTTCGTCCACAAAGAGAATGGTGCGGCGGCCGTACTGGCGGCCTTTCTCGGCCGCCACCATCACATCCTTGATTTCGCGGATGCCGGAAAGCACGGCGCTGAAACGCACGAAATCGCTTTTGGTCTTGCGGGCGATGATGGTCGCGAGCGTGGTTTTTCCCGACCCGGGCGGCCCCCACAGGATCATGGAATGGACCTCGTCGCGCTCGATCTGCTGGCGCAGGGGTTTGCCGGGGCTGAGGATGTGAAGCTGGCCCACGAATTCTTCCAGAGTCTCCGCTCGCATGCGGTCGGCAAGCGGCCGCGGACCGGCGGGCTGACTCGATTCGGGGGTAATGTTAAAAAGGCTCATGAAATTAGAACGTCCGTTGTCCTTGGTCCTTTGTCCGTTGCAAATGACTACGGACAACGGACCACGGACCGACATACCCACGATTCTATGACTCAATGGACCGATGACTCAATATTTGAACACTCTTTGCCTTGCCGCCTCGTATAGAAAGATGCTGGCCGCCGTCGCGGCGTTCACAGAGTCGGTCTCTTGGCGGATGGGGATACTCAGGAGAATGTCAGCCGCACGCGCGATTTCCGGCGGAAGGCCCGAGGCTTCCCTGCCGATGAGGAATGCCACGGAGCCGGTCAAGTCCGCCTGCGCAATAGGGGAAGGGCTGCGGCGGTCGGCGGCGATGATGCGCACGTGCGCGCGATGCAGTTGCTCAAAGAGCGGGCCGGCTTCCAGGTTGCGGAAGATTGGAAGCCGCAACACCGCACCCGCAGAGGCCCGCAGGGCTTTGGCGTTGAACGGGTTCACGGTTTCGCGCAGCGTGATCAAGGCGGATGCCCCGAGCGCCTGGCCGCTGCGCATCATGGTGCCGATGTTTCCCGGGTCCTGCACTCCGCAGGCGACGAGCAGGATCACGCCGCGCCGCGTGAGGATCGAGTCCAGGTCATGCGGTCGCAACTTGACGAGCGTGGCGATTCCCTGCGGAGTCTGGGTGGCGGCGATGTGCTCGAACAGACGGTCGGACACCGTCACCAGTTCCGCATCTTTCGAGAGCCGGGCGATTAACGCGTGGAACTTTTTCGCGGCGCTTTCGCCGGCGAGCACGCACTGGACCGTGGCGGTCTCGCGCGCCTTGATCGCTTCTTCAAGAAGCAGCGGGCCTTCCAAGCCCAGCCATCCATCGCGCGTCGCGCCCTCTGCAAGCGCCCGCCGGAAGACCTTGAGCACGGGATTGCTCGGACTCATCACTTCCCGGGCCTTGCTTCGCTGCTTTCCTGAGTTGTTCATACGGGCGCGCCCAGAATCGCGAGCCTTGAGCCGGCCCGGATTCCGAGTTTTTCAACCAAGGACCGCTTGGAGTATCCTGCGGGCATTCTTATCCTGCCGCGCGCTTGGAACCGGCGATCTGTCCTTCGAGCTCGCCCATATCCAGCACAATGACCTTGCGCCGCTCCATTTTGATGATCCCACGGTCTACAAACTGCCGCAGGTTGCGGGAGACGAGGTCACGCACTGTGCCGATTTCGGCGCCGATTTCCTGGTTGGTCTCTTCCAGCGGAAATTCGACCCCCCGCCGGGTGCGGACGCCCGAGCGCAGCGCCCGGTCCCGCAGGAAGCGGGCCAGACGGTGGCTGACTTCTTTGAGTGATAATTCCTCGACAAGGCTCGTCATGTAACGGAACCGCCACGCCAGCGTCCGAATGACCGCAAAGGCCACTTCCGAATTGCGCCGGCACAGATCGAGAAAGACGCGCTTGGGAAGAAACAGCAAAGTGGCGTCCTCGACGGCGGCGGCCGAAGCGGGGAAGTTTCCGCCGTCGAACAATGGCAATTCCGCCACTGTCGAGCCGGCGCGCTCGATGACCAGGACCTGCTCGCGCCCCGTGTCGGCCATCTTGAAGAGTTTGATGGCGCCTTCCTGGACGACAAAAAGCCCTTCGCAAGGGTCACCCTCAGCAAACAGCATTTTGTCCTTGGCGATGTGACGCACCACGCAGTGCCTCGCCAGGGCTTTCAGTTCGTCACCTCGCAACACGGCGAAGAAAGGAACGCGCTGCAGGGTTTCGACGGGGTCCAAGGCTGCCATGGCATCATCCTATGCCACGGTTATTTCCTTCGGCAAGCGCCATCTCGGGGAACGGGCTTGCCAACCGGAGGGTCCGAGAGATTAGGAAACCCTCATAATCTTTTTACGCGGCAAGACTTAAGTCGTCGCAGCGGGGTACGCCTCCGGGGTAAGTTTAGTCTGGTCAGGAAGACCAACCCGGACAAACAGGATCCGTCTCAAGGAGGAAAGCCTAATGGCCTACATCATCGCTGAACCCTGTATCGGCACCAAGGACACGGCGTGCGTTGACGTCTGCCCAGTGGACTGCATTCACCCGCGCAAGGACGAGGCGAATTTCGCCGATGTCCCACAACTCTATATTGATCCCGTCGAGTGCATCGACTGCGGAGCCTGCGTTCCGGTCTGCCCGGTCACGGCCATCTTCCCGCTCGATGACCTGCCGGAAAAGTGGAAGGGCTTTACTCCGGTCAACGCCGATTATTACAAAAAGTAAACGGCTTGGGCGAGACTGAGCGGCGTCGCTCATGCCGCAAGTTTCAGTCTCGCCGCTTGACAATTGATCGGGTGCGCGCCCTCCAGAGTTCCGCAATTTTCGGTAGGAATCGTAGATGGAAAGTGTGCCAAATTCCATCAAACTCCCTCCCTGCTCAACACCCTATCTTATTGAAAAACAATGTCTTAATCAAACCAGCCAATTTCGATTGACCCCCCACTGTGTCAAAAGGTAGAATCGCAATCTGGTGCGCTTGGCGGACCCAGAATCCGCCGACCTCGGGTGCGCCAGAGGCTCCCGTTTGGCCAGGTTCAAGGCATACCTTTTTATCTTCCCCGTCGCGCTCTTGGCCGGCTGCGGAACGGCCGGAAGACGGCAGGTGGTCGTCCAGCCGCCCGTCGCCGCACCCGCCGCTCAGCCGGAACCTCAAGCGGCTTCCGCACCAATGTCGCCCGCCCTGCCTCCTGCTGAACCCGTCGCCCCCCCACCCGATGCCATCAGCGTTTTGGTAACTCATGCGGAGGTACTTTACGCGGCCGGCATAAAAGAATACCGGGCAGGCAACATGGAGAGCGCCCGGCAGGATTTCGACAAAGCGCTGGCCATGCTGCTTGAATCAAATTTCGACATCAGTGGCGACGCGCGCCTGAGCGCTGAGTTCGACAAACTGGTGGAAAACATCCACGCCGTCGAGGTTGCGACCCTCGAGCGGGGTGACACGCTCAGTGACCAGAAGTCCGAGCCGACGCCCATCGAGTCCCTGACGGGCCTTACATTCCCGGTTGACCCCAACGTCAAGCAGCGCGTTCAGCAGGAAATACGGTCGGTGCATTCGGACTTGCCGCTGGTGTCGAACGACCTGGTGGATGGCGTCCTCAGCTATTTTCAGAACCGCGGCTCCGGATTCATCAACAAAGTGCTGACCAGGGTCGGCACCTACCAACCACTGATTTCTGAAACTTTGCGCAAGGAAGGCGTTCCACAAGAACTGATTTATCTGGCCGCGGGCGAGAGCGGTTTTAATCCCCTGGCGCGGTCCCGTAAGGGGGCGATGGGAATCTGGCAGTTCATGCTGGGGACCGGCATGCTTTACGGGCTTCGAAGGGACCGCTGGGTGGACGAACGCAAAGACCCTGTGAAAGCCACGCAGGCAGCGGCGCGCCATCTGAAAGACCTCTACCAACAGTTCGGGGACTGGTATCTGGCTATGGCGGCTTACGATAGCGGACCCGTCACGGTCCAAAAGGCCATCGAAAAGACGGGCTACGCCGATTTCTGGACTTTGCGAAAACTGCACGCCTTGCCGCGTGAAACCGAAAACTACGTCCCCATCTTTCTGGCAACGGCGCTCATCGCCAAGGACCCCAAGGCTTATGGATTCGACATCCAGCCGGATCCCCCCCTTGCCACCGACCCGGTGGTAGTCAGCGTTCCGACAGACCTGCGGCTCATCGCGCAATTGATCAACTATGACGTGGAGGAGTTGATCAAGCTCAACCCGTCGCTTTTGAGCTGGACGACGCCTGGCTACGACCCGGAATTTGTCCTCTACCTGCCGCCCGGAACGGCGGACGCTTACAACCAGGGCATCGCTTCGATTCCCGAGGGCAAGCGCATCTGGTGGCGGGTACACACCGTGGCGGATGGCGAGTCCCTTTCGGCGGTGGCGAGTAAGTATCACCTCTCCCGGTCGACGCTGATCGAAGCCAATCAAATCGAGCCGGATGATCCGGTCGTTTCGGGGACGCTGCTGGTTCTTCCCCTTCCGGCCGGCAATGAGTCATCGCTCGCGCGGGTTCCTACGGGAGGTCCGCGCCAACTGTATCGTTACCGCGTGCAGCGGGGTGACACCTTGGAATTGATCGCCGACCGTTTTGATGTGACGCCCTACCAGATTCGCCGCTGGAACAACCTGAGCTCTTCTCGGATCGTCGTCGGCAAGACCCTGAGGGTTTACGTGGCGGGAGAACGGAGCAGCAGGTCTCGCTCGCGGCGCAAGACCAGCCGGGCCACCCCGGCCAATAGGGGGACATCGACGCAGGCCCGGGCGAAGAAGCAACCCTCTTCCTCCGGCCCCGCTTCCGCCACTCGGGCCGCGCGGTAAGGGTTTCGGGGGGGGCGCTTGCCGTTTGTCATTGCGCTTGACAGGACAATTTCTGTGGTATACATCTGCCTCGCTGAGCGAAAAACGCGGGGGTTTGCGAAAACCTTGAGCGTCCTCAATAACTGATTCTGTGGAAGGCAGCATCGGCAGGAGGAATTCATGGCGTTCGATGAAGAAAAAGGTCCGGGCGACGACCTGGAAGAATTCGGAGATGAGCTCTCCTCGGACTATCACGAAGAGGAAGAAGGGTTGAACGAGGAAGAGGAGCTCGAAGAGGAAGTCTCTTACGAGGCCGAGGTGAGCCACCCGCCCGCGGTTGCTCCTCCGCCTCCCGCCCCGATTGCGGTGTCCCGGCCCGCCCCCAAGGCGCGAAAGCAGGCGCCGAAAGCCCAGGCGGCCGGGAGTAAGAAGAAGCGCGCGGCGAAACCTGCAAAAAAGAAAGGGACCAAGGCTCGCAAGCCCGCCCGCCGCGGCAAGCCCGCCCGCAAGGCGAAGAAGGCCGCCAAGCGCCGGAAGCCGTCCGCACGCAAGAAATCCAGGCGGCGTTAGCGGACCTTTCGCCGAAATGGCGCCGCGGTATGCCCAGGAAGTCGCGGGCTACATTGGCAATCCCGGCTAGCCCGCATAGGTGGGCTAGCGTAAGAGGCGGGCGGGAATCCCTGCATTTCGGCCGGTCCCGCCCAGCCGGATCATTCGTCGCGTCGTACTCATTCCGATTATCTTTCGACGCCATCTCCGGAGTTCATGAAACCTCCTTCGACTACGGAGCTTCCCAGCGGTGAAGCGGCCGAGGTGCCCGTCGTCCGCGCCGTTGAGTTCGTCCGGCGGATGCGCGGCGCGTCGCAGCCTCAGTTGCTGCGTTCGGACGACGGCGCGTATTACGTCGTCAAGTTCTCGAACAATCCTCAGCACGCGCGAATCCTCGCCAACGAAATGTTTGCTGCCCGCCTGGCTCTGCTGCTCGACCTCCCGGTGCGCGAGCCGGCTTTTGTGGATGTTCCGCCCGAGCTGATCGCCGGGAACCCATTGATGGAATTCGAAGTCGGCACGCGGCGCATTCGGTGCGCGCCCGGCCTGCAGTTCGGCTCGAGTTTTCCGGGTGAACCCGGCCAGACGCTGATTGTGGATTTCCTGCCCGACCGTCTGCTTCGCCGCGCGCGCGACGTGGAGCAAACGTTTGCCGGCGCCCTCGTCTTCGACAAGTGGACTTGCAACTGCGACGGCCGCCAGATGATCTTTACACGGCCGGCAGCAGAGGAAAATGCTCCGTACTCGCCCTGGCTCATCGACAACGGTTTTTGTTTCAACGCCGGCGAATGGAATTTCCCCGACAGTCCCATCCGCTGTATTTATCCCCGCCGCCTTGTTTACGAAGCCGTACGGGGACTTCATACCTTCGAACCGTTTCTTTCCAAAATAGAAAACCTCGAGGCACAACAGATCGAAGATTGCGTTAAGGGAATTCCCGCGGAGTGGTGCGGGGATTCGCCCGAACTAATCCAGCGTATCGCCGAGCAGCTCACCACGCGGCGCCGGCGCGTGCGGCAGGCGCTGGTTGACGCCAAGAACAGCGACCTGCGGCCGTTTCCGAATTGGCGTTAGGTCGCGGAGATTGTAATCGAGGCTTGCACGTCATGACCCGGGAAACCCCATTGAAGGAATGCGCGTTCTTCCTGGTCCAATACGTTCCGGATTTGGTGCGTGGGGAGTTCATGAATATTGGTCTGTTCCTGCACAGCCCGCAGGATAAATATTTGGGCTGCCTCTTTTCAGACGATTATCGCCGCATCAAGCGCTTTCACCCGCAGGCCGACCTGGAATTTCTGCGCGAGCTTCAGCAGGATTTTGAGCAGCAGATCGACGAGTCCGGCGAAGCATTGGAGAGCTATATCCTTCGCATGCAGAATTCGTTTTCAAACCTCCTCCAGATCTCGCCACCGCGCACCTGCCTGCTCGGTGATCCGCAATCCGAGATTCGTGACCTCTTCGCGCGTTACGTCGGAGCGCGCGCGAGCGGCATTGAGCGGGAAGAGTCGCGCCTCCGCATCAAGCAGCGACTCACCAGCGCCTTCGTCCACGCGGGCGTTTGGGAAAAGATGGAGAAGCGCATCTCCGCCTCCACGTGGACCCACCCGGGCGACCCGTTCAGGTTTGATTACGGTTACCGGCCGCTTGAGGTGGCGGGTAAGCCCAACGGCCACGTCCGGCTTATCCATGCGCTCTCTCTCCGGCGCGACGCGGAGCTCGCCAAAGTGCTTGTCTACACCCTCCAGCACGTTCGGCGAAAAGAAGCGGCCGACCTGACCGCGGTGGTGGAAGGTCTGGCAGGGCAGGGCGACGAACCCGCGGCGCTTTGCCAGCAGATTCTCGAGGAAGGCAGGATTTCCATCCAACCGCTCGCGGGCGTCGAGGATTTCGCGCAGTCGGTGCGGCGAGAGCTGATAATGTAGGCGCGGGCCAGGGTCTGCGCAAGGGGGCCTGAAAGTTGGCTTCGTTCCGAGGCCCGGTCCTTTAGAATCAATCGCTTGGTGGCTTCGTCCCTCAAATAATGGATTGTTTTGAATTCTGCCCTTTTTCGGGGCCGGCCCGCGCGCCGCTGGGGCAGGGGAGACAAGAAACGGCATGGGACACCGGCTCCTGAGCATCATTTGTAGCCTAGCATACTTGGCTAGTTTTGTCAAGAACCAAATGGAGTGGCCTTGCCAGAAGAATGAAGGCCGCTAGGATAGCAGTATGAGCCTTGCCCTCCAGGTCGAGTGCTACTCTGGTGCCAAAGCCGACGAGCGTCCGCTGCGCTTTCGCGCTTCGACGCCCGGCGCGCCGACGCGAGAAGTGGCGGAAGTCCTCGACCAGTGGTACGGGCCGGAGTATCAGTGCTTCAAGGTCCTCGCCGACGACGGCAATCTCTACATCCTGCGCCACGATGAAGGCCTAGATGTTTGGACGCTCGATTCCTTCCGAAGCCTCCCGTAGCGTCCGTCTCCGGCCGACGGTTCTTCGAAACCTCGCGCTGAGATCCCGCCGCCCCCCCGGGCGCCTTTATCCTTGCTCGCGCCGGCCGTATGATGTACAATATACATCATGCGACGAACCCAGCTCTACCTCGATGACGCCACTTGGCAGGCGCTCCACATCCGCGCCCGACAGTCGGGCACGTCCATTTCCGAACTCGTGCGTCAGGCCGTGCGCGGCCGGTACGTTGCGAGCCGGGCGAAGCGGAGGCAGGCCATGCAGGCGTTCGTCGGAATATGGAAGGACCGCCCCGAGCTTGGAAACACGGAGACCCACGTGCGGCGTCTTCGCAGAGGCCGCCGCCTGATGAGGCTCGGGCGTTGAAAGCTGTCCTGATTGATTCCGATGTTTTGATTGAGGTGGCGCGCGGCCGAAACCAAGCCGTGTTGGCCCGCTGGGAGGAATTGAGCCGGGGCGAGACGGTACCCTTGTGCTCTCCCGTCACCGTAGCGGAAATCTGGCACGGTGCGCGGCCGCACGAAAACGCCACGCTGACCCAACTCTTCGCGGCGCTCCTTTGCGTCCCCATTGATGCGGCTATCGGTCGCCGCGCCGGAGACTACCTCCGCGAGTACCACAGAACCCACCACGTCGAACTCGGCGGTGCTCTCATCGCCGCCACCGCTGCTCTCCACAACCTGGCGCTGTGGACTCGCAACCGCAAGCACTATCCGATGAAGGACTTGGTGTTTTATTAAGGATAGCGGCGATTCATGACCGACGGCGTGAGCGAAAAAAGATGCACGGGTTGGGAATCGGCGTTCCCGCATGACAGGTTAAAACCAGGTAAAGAACACGAAGCCCCTCCCCTGCCAAGCTCCGCGCTCTTAGAGCTGTACTCTACAGGACCGCTTCGTCCCAGTTTTCGAGCAGCGACTTGATTCGCCCCATGAACTGGTCGGCGACGGCGCCGTCAATGATGCGGTGGTCGAAGCTCAAGGCGAGAAAGACCATGCGCCGAATGGCGATGGCGTCGTTGCGCACTACCGGGCGCTTCTCAATCGTTCCGACCCCGAGAATCGCAACCTGCGGCTGGTTGATGATGGGCGTGCCAAAGAGGCTTCCGAAAACGCCCGGGTTGGTGATGGTAAACGTTCCGCCCTCGACGTCGTCGACACTCAGGCGCTTCGTGCGGGCGCGCTCGGCCAGGTCCTGCACGGCGCGGGCGATGCCCAGAAAGTTTTTCTCGTCCGCGTGCTTGATGACCGGAACGATCAGCCCCGTCTCGAGCGCCACCGCCACGCCGATGTTGATGTCACGCTTGTAGACGACGTTCGTGCCGTCCACCGACGAGTTGAGTACCGGAAATTCCTTGATCGCTTCGACTGCGGCGCGCACGAAAAACGGCGTGTAGGTCAGCTTCAGCTTGTTGCGGCGCTCGAACTCCGCCGCCTGCCCGGCGCGCACTTCAAACACCCGGCTCATTTCGACTTCGAACACCGTGCTGACGTGCGCGGAGGTTCGCTGGCTCGCCATCATGTGCTCGGCAATCAGCTTGCGCATGGGCGACATGGCGACGACGTTGGTCGGGCCGGTAAAAACCATTTGGGGAGGTGCGGTTTTCGGGGGTGCCTGCGCCGCGCTGGGAGCCGCCGGCTGGGCGGCGCCCGCTGCGCTCGAGCGCTCGAGGTAAGTGAAAATGTCTTTTTTGCTGACGCGCCCACCCAGGCCTGTTCCTGAAACTTCGCTCAGGTCCACATCGTGTTCGCGCGCGATGCGCCGCACGAGCGGCGAGGAGCGCACCTTCTCGCCCTCACCGCGCGCGGGTTTGGCGGGCGCTTCTTTGCGGGACACAGGAGCTTCCGGAGCCCGTCCGGCAGGCTTTGGCGCTTCGGCTTTCGCCTCTTTGGGCGCTGGTGCTTCGGCGCCCTCGCCATCAATGATGGCGACCACCGCGTTCACCGCCACCGTCTCGTTTTCTTTCACCAGGATTTTGGTCAGCACACCGGCGGCGGGTGAAGGAATTTCCGCGTCCACTTTGTCGGTCGAGATCTCGAACAGCGGCTCGTCGCGCTCCACGCGCTCGCCCACCCGCTTCATCCATTTTGTGACGGTCCCTTCCGCGACGCTTTCTCCCATCTGCGGCATGATGACGTTCGTCGGCATCGTTGACCTCAATAAGCAGCTAATTTACGCGCCGCCTCAGCAACCTTTTGCGGATTGGGCAAAAAATATTCTTCGAGCGGCGGCGAAAAGGGAACAGGAGTATCGGGCGACGTGACGCGAACGATCGGCCCGTCCAAATCTTCGAACGCCTCTTCGCCGATCAGAGCCGCAAGCTCCCCGGCCATTCCGCCCGTGCGCGTGTCCTCATGCAGCAGCATCACCTTGTTGCATTTGCGCACGCTCGCGAGCACCGCCTGCTCATCGTAGGGCAGGAGGGTTCTCAGGTCAACGACCTCGAGCGAGATTCCCTCCTTGGCGAGCGCTTCGGCGGCCTCGAGCGCCGTCCACACCAT
This sequence comes from uncultured Acidobacteriota bacterium, assembly GCA_964481715.1. GTDB lineage: Bacteria > Acidobacteriota > Terriglobia > UBA7540 > UBA7540 > JAHEKS01. The sequence goes on from CAYZVR010000107.1 coordinate 10,864, forward strand.
GGCGCCGTAAGTGATCACGGAAATGTCCGTGCCTTCCCGCGCCACGCGCGCTTTGCCGAGCGGCACGACGTAATCCTCTTCCGGCACGTCATCCTTGATGCGCCGGTAGAGCAGCTTGTGCTCGAAGAAGATTACCGGGTTGTCGTCGCGAATGGAGGCTTTGATCAGGCCCTTGGCGTCGTAAGCGGTCGAGGGGACCACAACTTTCAGACCGGGCGTGTGCACGAACCACATTTCGTTTGACTGCGAATGGTACGGCCCGCCGTGCACGCCCGCGCCCGACGGCCCGCGCACCACGAGCGGCACGGCCGGTCCCCAGCGGTAGTGGATCTTCGCCGCCATGTTGACGATCTGGTCGAAGCCGCAGGAGACGAAATCCATGAACTGCATTTCCGCCACCGGGCGCATGCCCATCAAAGCCGCTCCAACCGCGGCTCCCACGATGGCGGACTCGGAGATCGGCGTATCGATCACGCGGTCCTCGCCGAACTTTTCGAGCATCCCGGCGGTCACTTTGAAGGCGCCGCCGTAGGCGCCGATGTCTTCGCCAAGTAGAAAGACGGACGGGTCGCGCTCCATCTCCTCCCAAATGCCCTGGCGAATGGCTTCGAGCAACGTCATCACTGGCATGATATAACCTCAGATCGAATCATCGGGTCATTGGGCATTGAAACTCGAAAGTAGAAATTCGAAACTCGTGCGGAAGATGTTTTCGCAGTTTGCAATTTCCTTTATGCGCGTAGATCTTTCTCCCACCAGCAGCCGGGCTCGCAATACACGCCCTCGACCGCCGTCGCGCCTTCCGGCATCGGGCTCGAGT
>CAYZVR010000108.1:0-11476 GCA_964481715.1 uncultured Acidobacteriota bacterium
CGAGCTTCAAGGAACTCTCGCGGCCCACGGTCAAAGGCAGGATGGCGTTCGGAAAAAGGACCGTGTCCCGAACGGGAAGAATCGGCAGTTCGGTGAATTCGGCCGCGGTTTTTTGTTTGTTGGGCATCGCCCGGTTACCTCGAAATCAGCATTACTTTTCAGCCGCAGATTCACGGCCCATTGCGCCTTACCGTTTCGCCAGCCATTCTATCATGCGGGCGAGTTCGCGTTGGACTTTCGAACCTCTACGTTCGGTTCATCGGCGAGCGGCCCGGGGAACGTGAATATAAAGCGTTCCCCTCTGATTTAGATGCAGCAGCCGGTGGCAGGTGTGCGGCGATGCAAAGCTTGGCCGGCGCGCTCCGGGCTCGACAAGCCCTGATTGCGCGGCAAGGCGCGGGCAAGTTATCCTCATGGTCTGTTCGAGGAGACCTGAACGATGCTCCATGACCTGGCTCAAAGCCTGCGCATTTCACCCGCCGTGGTCGATACGCTCGCCGTTGCCGTTGTTCTCATGGTGGCTCTCATCGCGGGTTTTGTCCTGAATCGGGTCTTCCATCACTGGACCGTCAGGTTGCGGGGCAAATGGGGAGGACTGCTGTTCGCTCTCCTGGAATCCCTTCCGGTCCCGCTTCTCCTACTGACCGGCCTCTATACGGCCTTGCAGGTGTTCGAGCTGCCACGCAGATGGGAGCTGGTAGGCTCGAAGCTGATTCTCGCTCTGGTCATCATCGTCCTGTTCTACTTCCCGGCAAAGATCTTCATTCTGTTTCTCCGCCAGGCCAGCGTGCGGAATCCGGGGCTGGAACAGGTCACCGCTCCGGCCACTTTCCTCGTTCGCGCGCTATTCGCCCTTGTCGCGATGATCATCATCCTCGAAAACCTGGGCATTCACTTGACCGCCGTGTGGACCACTCTCGGCGTGGGCAGTGTGGCGGTGGCGCTGGCGCTTCAGGAGACGCTCAGCAATTTCTTCGCCGGGCTTTACATCATGGCGGAGAGCCCCATCCGCCCCGGCGACTACATTCAGTTGGACTCGGGGCAGGAGGGATTCGTCGTTCGCGTGGGCTGGCGTTCCACCTTGCTCCGCACCCGCCCGAATAACCTGGTTGTGGTGCCCAATTCGACCCTCGCCAAAGCGGTGATTACGAATTACTCGCTGCCCGAGTCACGCATGGCTTATGTCCTGCAAGTGGGCGTCGCCTACGGCACCGACCCCGACCGGGTGGAAAAAGTTTTGCTGGAGGTCGCGGCAGTTGCGATTCGCGACAAAGTGGAGGGGCTGCTTGGTGAGCCCGAACCCGCCGTGCGATTCATCCCGGGGTTCGGCGAATCGTCGCTGGATTTTTCTCTGATCGTCCAGGTTCGGGAAGTGTCAGACCAGTTCCTAGTCCAGAGCGAGCTGCGAAAGAGGATCATCAAGCGATTCGAGCAGGAAGGAATCCAGATTCCGTTTCCAGTTCGGACGCTGGTGCTCGACAAATCGAGCTGGCCGCAGATGGGTGACCGTGAGCCGAAGGGTTAGTCTTCCGAAAATGTTCTGCTTGACGGCTCAACGCTTCCTCCCATCGGTCTTGAGTGTGATAAACTGTTTGCATCAGGGAGAAGTCATGAATTGAGCCCTGTGGACGCGTTCCTCCCCGGCCAACAGGCTCGACGCCCCAAGGTGGGACAAGGGCGGAGGAACCAAGGGCTCTCGAACTGCGCGCCCGCACGTCGGCGCCGCAAACCGCGCCTTCCCGAAGCCGGAAGGGCTGCGCAAGAAAATTTAATTTGAGGAGGACCTGATGGGAACTTCAGCGACACCGACTAAAGGAGGAGCTATGCCCTTTTCGCTTCCAGCGTTACCGTACGCCTCAGACGCGTTGGAACCGCATATCGACAAGACGACCATGGAGATTCACCATGGCAAGCACCACAACGCCTACGTGACCAACCTGAACAAGGCGCTCGAATCGGCGCCCGACCTCGCCGCGAAGAGCCTGGAAGAACTTCTGGCCAATAATTGCGCCGCCGTACCCGAAAATATCCGGACGGCCGTGCGCAACAACGGCGGCGGCCACGCCAACCACTCGCTTTTCTGGACGATCATGGGATCTCAGAAGGGCGGTTTCGGCCAGGGTGGTTTTGGCGAGGGAGGCTTCGGCGGTGGGCCGGGCGGTAAGCTCGTAGAGGCCATCACGAGCGCGTTCGGCGGCTTTGACCAGTTCAAGGAAAAATTCGCCGCCGCCGCTGCGACGCGGTTCGGCTCCGGCTGGGCCTGGCTCATTCGAGGCAAAGACGGCAAGCTCGAAATTTACTCCACCGCCAACCAGGACTCGCCGCTCATGGAAGGGAAATATCCCGTCATCGGACTGGACGTTTGGGAGCACGCCTATTACCTGAAATATCAGAACCGGCGGCCGGATTACGTCGCGGCCTGGTGGAACGTGGTTGACTGGGACGCTGCGGAGAAGCGATTCACGACGGGTAAGTGAGCGCGTTCTGTCAGTTGTCCGTGGCCCATGACGCAGAAGGGCTGCGGACAACTGGCTCAAGCACGATCTGGCGGGGAGGCATCTGTGATCAAGGACAGAGCTTACTGGGAGGCTTGGGAAGCCCGGGTCATTCTCAGCCAGCCTGCCGACTTCCACCGCAATCTGGCGCTCGTCGAATCGATGTATGAACTCGCCCGAAAAGTCGGGGCCTTTCCATTAGGAGACCCGCTCGAAGGAATTGAAACCAAAATCCGGGTAGCCAGGGTCGTGAATGTTCCAACAAATTCTGGAACAAATGGCCTTGGCGCTTGAGAGCCGAGGCATCCCTTACATGCTCATCGGCGGTCAAGCCACCCTGCTTTATGGAGAGCCTCGCCTCACGCGGGACATCGACGTAACGCTGGGGATTGGCCCGGAGCGCTGGAGCGAAATCTTGGAACTCGCCGAGGCGTCGGGCTGGCAGCCCCTCGGCGATAAAGAATTCGTGGAGAGAACCCTAGTGCTGCCGTGCGTCGAGAGGGCCAGCGGGATTCGAATCGATTTCATATTTTCGCATTCGGTGTACGAGCAGCAAGCGATGGAGCGCGTGCGCCGCGTACCGATAGGAACCGCGAAGGTTTGTTTCGCTTCGGTCGAAGATTTGATCATTCACAAGATCGTGGCGGGACGCCCGCGGGATTTGGAAGACGTTCGGGGAGTGCTTTTGAAGAACCCCGATATTGATTTGCCTTACGTCAGGGAGTGGCTGGGGAAATTTGAGTCCAGTCTCAACGAAAAATTTCTTGAACGGTTCGAGACTCTGCGAGAATAGTGGCGTCCAGATTTTCAGATCGCCGGCGCGAGTTCATCATGCCGAAGGTGACCGAACTTCACGTTAACGGAAAGCTTCTCACCGTCGATGCAGATGCGGAGACCAGCCTGCTCACGGTCCTTCGCGACCAGCTTGACCTGACCGGATCGAAATACGGCTGCGGCGAAGGTCAGTGCGGCGCCTGCACAGTCCTGATTGACGGGAATCCCCGCAAGTCGTGTATCACTCAGGTCGGTGCAGTGGTGAAAAAACAGATCACCACCATCGAAGGCCTGGCCCGTCAGACGACGGGCCACCTTCATCCCCTTCAACAAGCTTTTCTTGACGCGGACGCGTTGCAGTGCGGCTACTGCACTTCCGGCATGATCATAACCGCCGCGGCGCTGCTGCGCGCGAATCCAGATCCGAACGAAGAAACTATCCGGCATTTTATGGAAGGCAACGTCTGCCGCTGCGGGACGTATCCGCGAATCGTGGAAGCGATTCGACGGGCCGCCGTGGCGGCCAGGAAATCCGGCGCATGAGTGAGAAACCCAAAACGCGAATCACCCTCGAACCGGAGCGCTACGAGCTGGCTTCGCCACCCGCGTATCACTTCGAGCTCGGCCGCAGGGATTTTTTCCGCGTCATGGGCGCGGGCATCGCGGTGTTCCTTGTCTTGCGCGACGCCGAGGCCCTTCAGGAATCGGGCCGCGGCGCGCGCGGCTTCCGCGAAGAGATGCCGGAAGAAATCGGCGCGTGGCTGCACATCGGCGAAGACGGCGCCGTGACCGTTTACACCGGCAAGGCGGAGATGGGCCAAAACATCCGCACCTCGCTCACGCAAGCCGTTGCAGAAGAATTGCGCGTTCCGGCGGCTTCGATTCAATTGGTGATGGGCGATACTGACCTCACGCCGTTCGACATGGGAACCTTCGGAAGCCGCACGACGCCTATCATGAACCTGCAGCTTCGCAAGGTCGCCTCTGCGGCGCGCGATCTGCTTGTCAAACTCGCGGCGGACCGCTGGAAGGCCGACCCCAAAGCTCTTACAGCGGCCGACGGAAAAATCACGGACCGCGCGAGCGGCAGGACCATTACTTACGCGCAGCTTGCCCAAGGGCAAACACTCGCCAAGGCTCTTGCCGAAAACGATCCGCTCACTCCAGCAGACGAGTGGACGGTGGCCGGCAAATCGCTCCCCAAGATCGATGGCGAAGCCTTTGTGACCGGCAAACATCGCTACGCTTCCGACATCAGCCGTCCGGGCATGCTGCATGGAAAAATTTTGCGGCCCGCCGCGTTTGGCGCAACGCTCGCTTCGCTCGACGCAAGCGCGGCCCAGGCGATGCCCGGCGTGACGGTTGTCCACGACGGCGATTTTGTGGGCGTTGCCGCGCCAAGCGCTGATGCCGCCGCCCGCGCTGTCGCGGCAATTCGCGCCGAGTGGAAAACCACGCCGCAGCCCTCCGATAAGGAACTCTTCGAATATCTGAAAGCCAATGAAGAAAAAGGCGAGGGCCGCGGAGATTTTACCGTGGGCTCGGTCGAGCAAGGCCTGGCCGCGGCCGCGCATCGTTCCGAGCAAACCTACACCGTCGCCTATATCGCGCACACACCGCTCGAGCCGCGCGCGGCGGTTGCGGAATGGAAAGACGGAAAGCTCACCGTTTGGACCGGCTCGCAGCGGCCCTTCGGCGTGAAGGGCGAGCTCGCCCAGGCCTTTCGCATTCCTGAAATCAAAGTGCGCGTGATCGTTCCCGACACGGGCTCCGCGTACGGCGGCAAGCACACAGGCGAGACGGCCATCGAAGCGGCGCGGCTGGCGCAGGCGGCGGGCCGGCCCGTTAAAGTAGTGTGGACGCGCGAAGAAGAATTTACCTGGGCGTATTTTCGCCCCGCCGGCGTGATCGAAATAAAGGGCGGAGTCCGAACGGACGGCACGCTGACCGCCTGGGAATTTCACAATTACAATTCCGGCGGCTCGGCGATTCGCACGCCTTACGAAGTTCCGAACCAGCTCATTCAATTTCATCCCACGCGCTCGCCGTTGCGGCAGGGTTCGTACCGCGGCCTCGCGGCAACGGCCAACCATTTTGCCCGCGAGTCGTACATGGACGAGCTCGCGCACGCGGCGAAAATCGACCCGCTGGAATTTCGACTCAAGAATTTGAAGGACGAGCGGCTGCGTGACGTTTTCAAGGCCGCGGCTAAACAGTTTGGGTGGGGAAGCGCTAAGAAATCACCGGGTCATGGCTTCGGAATCGCGGGCGGCGTTGAGAAGGGCGGCTACGTTGCAACCTGCGCGGAGGTCGCCGTGGACCGCGCGGACGGCAGCGTGCGAGTGGTGCGCGTTGTCACGGCGTTCGAGTGCGGCGCGGTGGTGAATCCCGACGGGCTCAAAAACCAGATCGAGGGGTCGAACATCATGGGACTGGGCGGCGCGCTTTTTGAAGCCATCGAGTTCAAAGACGGTCGCGTCACCAACCCGCGCCTTTCTCAATATCGCGTTCCGCGCTTCAGCGACGTTCCCGCGATGGAAGTAGTTTTGATTGATCGCAAAGACTTGCCGTCCGCCGGGGCAGGCGAGACTCCCATTGTCGGCATCGCGCCCGCCGTCGCGAACGCCATCTTCGACTCGACAGGCATCCGCCTGCGGTCGCTCCCCATGGTTCCCAACGGGCTCAAGATTTGAGCGACAATTCCCCGTGCAGTTTTTCGCAGCCGGAGTTTCGAGTGTCTGCCTCATTATTCAACACACCTCCGTAGAGACGCATAGAGTGTTTTCCACTTTGCGCGGATTAGATACATTACAACGATAATCGTTATCACGATAATAGGTTGATTTTTGTTTTGGTCGGCGTTGTCACCTGCCCAGGTTAAATCGTGTGGCACCAATGGCTTGCAGAGCGGGCGGCGCAGTGCAGGCAGACGCTCGAGCTTTCGGCCAGAAAATTGCCGCAGATCGGGCAGTTGTGCTTGTCCATCGGTTTCACGGACAGAACTTCTTCAGCCAAGGGGGCGGGGCCGCGCCCCGCTCGAATGCATTCCATCCACAATTAGATAACATCTCAGTCCCACACATGGCATAATACGCCATGATTGCGCCATGCGCCAAGCACAGGCGACAAGACCCATTTTGGTCTTGATTCTCGGACTGTACTATCTGCTATAGTACAGATGTGATTCCGTTTCGAGTACGCTTTCGACGGGGTGTTTCCCTATACGAACAGATCGTTTACGCGGCTAAGAAAGCCATCATCCGGGGGCAGATGCGTCCCGGCGACGCGTTTCCCTCAGTGCGCGCGCTCAGCCGGGAGCTCAAGATCAATCCCAATACTGCCCACAAAGTCGTTGCGCAACTGGTTTCAGAGAATCTCCTGGAGACGCGGCCCGGAGTTGGAACCCTGGTCGCTGCATTACCGGAATCGAGCGCCGCAGAACGTACCCGGTTGCTTGGCAACGAGATTGAAGAACTTGTGGTGGAGGCCAAGAAACTAGGAATCGGATTAGACGATTTCGTTGCCTCAGTCTCCGCACACTGGACGCGGTTGGGCGGGAGCGATGGACCCGCGCCGGCACCAGGCCGGGGAGGGCGTGTTACTCGATGAAGAGTGCCATTCGAACCGAAAATCTGGTCAAGAAATTCCGCCGGGTCACGGCGCTCAACCAGCTCAACCTCGATGTCCCGGATGGGGCGATCTACGCGCTGGTTGGTCCGAACGGGGCGGGAAAGACCACCGCCATCAAGATCCTGATGAACATCTTTCCCCCAACCAGCGGCCGCGCCGAGGTTCTGGGCACAGACTCGGCGCGCATCGCCGGGCGAGCGTTCATGTCCATCGGCTACGTATCGGAGAACCAGGAGCTGCCGGGCTGGATGCGAATGGATACATTCCTCGCCTACCTCAGACCTTTTTATCCCACCTGGGACAGAGGTCTTGAAGACGAACTGGTCAAACAACTCGACCTGCCGTTGGACCGCAAGCTAGGGAAACTCTCGCGCGGGATGCGGATGAAAGCTGCTTTGCTAAGCGCCCTGGCGTTTCACCCCAGGCTGATTGTGCTGGATGAGCCTTTCGGAGGACTGGACCCGCTGGTTCGCGACCAACTGATCGAAGGCATCCTGGAGCGCGCCCAAGAAGCGACGATATTTGTCTCATCGCACGATCTGGCCGAGATTGAGAACGTCGCCAGCCACGTCGGCTACCTCGAAGAAGGCCGCCTCCGATTCTCTGAAAGTATGGGAGCTTTGGTCCAACGTTTTCGTGAAGTGGACCTCACCTTTGACGCTCCTCCGGCACTTCCGGATAAGTGGCCGGAAAGCTGGATGCACGTTGAGACGTCGGGAGTCGTCTTGCGGTTTATCGAGAGCCGTTTCGATCAAGAACGCACGACATCCGAAATCCGCGAACGGTTCGGCAATGTGCGTGACTTGACATTCACACCCATGTCGCTTCGTGCGATTTTCGTGGCGATGGCCAAGGCAGGAAAATCAACTGCCTGAGGAACACCTTTATGAACGGTCAGGTTCTGCACATTTTCAGAAAAGATATCCGACAACAGTGGAAGGAGATTGTCCTCTACGCGGTCGTGCTGGTGGCGTACGCGTGGCACCAGATCATCATCCCTGCCGAATCGGAATTCATGTTTTTTGCCTTTTCCCTCATATCGGAATGGCTATCCTGGTTGGTTCCCATCGCCTCGGCTCTTCTGATCGTCCGCGCCTGGCACGCAGAGTCTCTGGTGGGCGACCGCCAGTTCTGGGTGACCCGGCCTTATGAGTGGAAGAAACTGCTGGCCGCCAAATTGCTTTTCGTCCTCGCCTTCGTCAACTTTCCGCTTTTAATCTTGCAGGTCTTTCTGCTGATCATGGCAGGGTTTTCGCCATTTTCGTACGTTCCGGGACTTCTCTGGCTCCAACTGATGTGGGTGCTCACCGTTATCCTGCCCACAGTGACTCTGGCAGTTGTCACCGCCAGCATCGGGCAGTTCGTTCTGGCTATCCTTGGCTTGTTCATCTATTTAATGTCGCTCGTGGGCGCCGCGTCAAGCATACCTGCCCTCAGTGTCGAAGGTGCGTATTCCGTTCCCGCTTCGATTGCATCTCCTGTCTTTTTGGGTGCGGCTTTAGCCGCCATCCTCTTGCAATGTGCGCGCCGGCAAACGGCACGGTCCCGCATCATGCTCGCCAGTGCCGGGGTGGCCTACCCGATCGTCATGCTGATAGCGCCTTATAACATGCTCATCGCTCGTCACTATCCGCTTGCAAACTCTGGAGAGCATCCGCCTGTGCAACTGGCCTTCGATCCTGCAAAGCCAACGTCGCATAAAGGCGGATTCGCGGAGAAAGACAAAGTGCATATCCAGATACCCTGGCTTGTGTCGGGTATCCCTGAAGGCTCTGTGGTTTATGTGCGTGGAACGATGGAGAGCATCCAGGCGCCCGGCGGGCTGGAGTGGAATTCAGGATGGCACGGCGCCTACGCAGACCTACTGGCCAATAGACCGCGCACTCAAACTCTTATTACCCTAGACAAGGACTTCTTCGAGCGAGTGAAGTCAACTCCTATTAAGCTCCGCGTCACGATGGCACTCGAGTCCATGCACTCCGCGGAGACCGTGCGGATTGTTACGAGCGCGGGCCAATTCAGGATGCCGGGTGACGGGCGATGTTCCCCCCGTCCAGCCGCCGACAATGAAGTTACTTGCCTTTTTCCGCCCAAATTCTCGCTCCAGCTGGTAAGCGCCCTGTCGGACGAGTTAACCTGCCCGCTGCGTGAACATGAAACTCGTCTGCCCGCCGGAACGGTTGGCTATGGATGGAACGCGGTTTTTCCATTCGGCATCAATCCGGTCTCGACCACTCCGTTGTGGGTATCGGATTGGGGCGAAGTTGAGGTTCGCGATTTCCAGGGTCGCGTCTGCCCGGGAACGCCACTCACTATCTTCAGCGCCTGGGAAGACTCGCCGCGTATCCGTACCGAACTCGAGATTGACAATATTCGGCTCACTGATTATCAGCTTAGTGACTCCCCGGGGGGCGAGGACGGGTTCGGTATAAGTATACCTTAGAGGCTGCTTACATGCTCCGGCTCCTGAGACGGCGATCGCGCCAATCTGCTTGTCCTTGCTGCTGCCTCACCAACGGTTTCGTCTGATCGATTGCGTCGTGATCATAATCGGAAGAAAAGTTGGCCACTCGGAAACCGAAGTCCCCCGCACCCCGCTCAAACCATTCCGACACGTCGCAGCGCAGCCCCGAATGGCGGAACTTCGAGTGTGTTATAAGTCTTGCCTATGACGAGCATCCGCCAGGGATCGTTCCGCCTTTTCAACGTAGCCGGGATTGATCTATTCCTGCACTGGTCGTGGTTCCTGGTTGCAGCGTATGAAATCCGAGCGCGAGCGGGCAGTTATTCTTCCATCGCCTGGAACGTTCTGGAGTATCTGGCGCTGTTTTTCATTGTCATGCTGCACGAGTTCGGCCACGCGCTGGCTTGCCGGCAGGTGGGAGGGACGGCGAATCAGATTGTGCTCTGGCCCCTGGGCGGTGTGGCGTACGTGCAGCCGCCGCCACGGCCGGGCGCCACGCTGTGGAGCATCGCGGCGGGGCCGCTGGTGAACCTGGTACTCCTTCCGGTGCTGTCGGTCGCGGGATTGGTGAACCGCTCGCTCGGGTGGGCGGCGGCGATGCCCAACGCCCACGCGTTGTTGCGCTCGGTGTGGTTCATCAACCTGGGCTTGCTGATTTTCAACCTGCTGCCCATCTATCCTCTCGATGGCGGCCAGATTCTTCGGTCCCTCCTGTGGTTTGTGGTGGGGCGCGCCCGCAGCTTGATGGCGGCTGCGACGGTCGGCTTTGCGGGCGTGGCGGGGCTCGTCTCGCTCGCCGTGTGGATGCGATCCGTCTGGCTCGGCATTCTCGCCGCGTTCATCCTGATCAATTGCTGGGGAGGCCTGCGGCAAGCGCGAGTGCTGGCGCGTTTGGACAGGCTGCCGCGCCGCGAAGGGTTTGCCTGCCCAGCGTGCAAATCAGCGCCACCTGTTGGAGGTTTTTGGATGTGCAGCCAGTGTCGAAAGACATTCGACACTTTCCAAACGCAAGCCGTCTGTCCGCACTGCGCAGCCCGGTTTGGGGCGACGAGGTGCGTGGATTGCGGCCAACTGCATCCTTTGAGCGAGTGGGTTGTTCCCGCCCCCGCGCCGCCAAGTGTCGCGTAGTGGATTTGAAACTGCGAAGAGGTTTTCGGGATTCACCGAAGAGATTCCGGGCAAACGAAGCAAGCAAGTAGATACAAGCGCAGTCCGTCAGCCGACGGGTTCAAGCTGAATAGCCGTGGGCGTGAGCCCATGGAATCGAAGCGGCGACGATCTTCTTTTTCAATCCGTCAGCCTGCCCGACGCAGCTTGCCTGCTGCAAGCAGGGCGGGCCGGCGGATTGAACGAAACGATGCGGATAGTCTCGGTCCCGCAGGGCGGGACCGTGGGCTTCTTGATTGTCCACGTTTTCACGAACCCGCGGTACAAGATTCATGCAGGTGGCTACCAGCTAACAGCTTGCGCCAGCCGCGCCTCGAGCCCCTGCAGCTCCGCAACTTTTTGCGTGAGCTTGCGGATCTGCTCGTCTTTCTCCAGGCTCTGCCGATAGAGCGTCTGGATGGCAGCCAGGGCCACGCCATCGGCGTCGACCGTGCTCCATTCTATTGTAGCGTCACAAGGACTTGAATGACGCCCGTGCCGCTAGCGAGCGGTTCGAGAGCCTTGCCGACGATGGCCCCCAGCATGCGGCTGCGGTCGGTCCCCTTCATAGCGTTCCCCGGCGTCGAAGAAGTAACCAAGAGATCCCCAACTTCAATCGGGCCGTTCTCAGCGCTGACCTTACAGGGCACGATACCCACAATGGCCAAGGGGATTTCGTCATTCAAGCTCGCATCGTCCATTACGTGGGGCGTGGCGAGAACGCCGGGTTTGGTCGAGTAGATGCCTGCCACCAGTTGCGAGTAGGGTTCTTGGGACAAGGCAAAACGCCGGCCGCCGCCCGGGTGCATCACAATGACGTTGCCGGGTTCGTACTCTTTCAACGCGCCAACGACGTCCACTGACTCGGCGAAGTCCGCGCCCCCGGTCTGTGTCCCGCCGTTGAAGAAACCTTTACCCGTGCCATCGACGGCGGGACACAGACCGGGGGCGCGGACTTCGCCGAGTC
>CAYZVR010000109.1:0-7594 GCA_964481715.1 uncultured Acidobacteriota bacterium
TCCCCCGCCTTCGCGGAGGACAGGGCTGTCAAGTCCTGGGTTCGGAAGAATAGCAGCAGGTCGGGGAAGCCGTCGTGGTTGACGTCACTGACAGAGGTCATGGGAACGCCACGGCCGCGCGTAGCCACATGCGCGCCCGCCAAAGTCACTGTGGCTGGATCAACCGTCATCGGGTCGAAGGTGGCCGAGCCGAGGATGGCAACCGGCAGCACTCCGGTAGATTTCAGGTTGATGGTGTTCGCCGCATCCCCGGGCTTGATGTCAATCCCCACCGCCAGGAACGGACTGAAGGCCTCGTTGCGACCAAGGGGGCGGTTGTCAACGTCCAGGCCTCCAACCACATACACTGTGTCTGCAACAGTTGCCGCCCCCGAGGAAAATCGCGGCGTAGGAATGGGAACCTCAGTCCTCCAACTGTTTGTTTGCGGATTATATATTTCCACAATGTTTTTGACCGAATCTGCGTAGTCGGTCAGGCTTCCTGAAATCACGTAAAGCTCCTCGTTAAGTACGCCGCATGCCGCTCCCCGGCGCGCTGTCGGCATAGGTGTCTTAGCCGTCCACGTATCAGCCTTCGGGTCGTATACCTCTAGGTCTGCCAGCGACGCTGCGACCGATGGCCCGACAAACCTTGCCCCCCCTGCAACGTAAATCAAGCCACCGATAACGCCTGCGCACGCGAAATGCCTGCCCGTCGGCATCGGGGACTTGATCGTCCAGGCATCCGTTTTGGGGTCGTATGCCTGCACTCTCGCAGAGTTTCTTATGCCCCCGATGGCGTATAGGATGCCGTCCGTGGCCGCGACGGTCACACCGGAGCGGGGGTTAGGCATCTCGGCCCTGCTCGTCCACGTGTTTGAATTGGGTTGGTAGGCATAGGTGGGGGATCCGCATCCAACGACGTAGATCACGCCGTCAATCACCCCGGCTCCCCCATAAGCACAAGGGCCGGGAAGGAACGCCTTCGTCGTCCACGTATCCGTCTCTGGCGAGTAAGCCTCGACCGTAGTGTAAAACGTGTCTATCGAAGCAGGCTTTATTCCCCCCAGAGCATAAACGGTCGTATTAACTGCGGCGGCAGCCAAGCCGCCGCGAGCTGTCGGCACTGGCGGTTTTGTAGTCCAGGTACCGTTCTGGGCACGAGCCGATGCGCAAAGAAGGAGAAGGGCGAGAATCTTGATTGCGACAAGCCCAATTGGCCTTGCCAGACTTGAGTCAGCCCTTTTGCAGCTCATAACACCAGCTCTCGTCTACCTTCGATAGTTGGGGGCCAACCGTCACGGACACGTAACGGTCGTCCAGACCGGGTTCCCGCTGTTGTCGATGGTCAGTTTCTTGCAGACGCTCCCATCCGGACTTTTGAGGATGATTCCCCTGCCCGCCGAAGACACGTAGATGTCTCCATCGTAGACGTCGAGTTTTGCGCCCGCCGCGGGTGGCGCAGACATCGCCGTCGCATGTCTGCGATCCGCGCCTGGAACGAAGGGCCCTCAACATATTTACCACGCTTTTGAGCAACACAATTTTAGGCGTTTTTTTGTCAGGGAGTAAATAGCACCAAGGTGCCGGAGCAAATCCCGCTTTGGAAACGGTATGTTGACAAAATAGTGTACCCGGCGACGCGCCAAGTCAAGCGCAACTGCGGCCTTGAACGCCGGCGGCCTCGCGGCGTGCTACTTCCCCGCCGGCCGCGCCACCAAGGTCGATCCCATCGTGGCCTTGCGGTATGAGTGAGAAAATCGAGCCATCGGCTCATTGCTCCATCAGGCGATTGAATAAACAGAGCCCTGACACACGAATCTTTTCAGATGATGAGATGGTTCGATGGCCCGATCACCCAATGGCCAGTGCCGGGCAGGCTTGGATCAGGCGGGTTTCGATTTCGCGGCCAAGCTTCAACGCTTCTTCGGCGGGCATGCGCTTTTCGAACTCCACGAACAATTGCTTTTCTTCCTTGCGCACGTGCGCGTCAAGCCGCGCGGAGAAATCGTCGAAGAGCAGTGCCATTGGAGCCGCTTCAATGCGCCGGACGAGGCCGCGAAGCGTTTTGTGATCCTCGACCAGCTCGGCGGCGAGTTCCAGCTTGCCCAAATAGCGTTCCATCTCCGGAAACAGTACCGCCTCTTCCACTTCAAAATGTCCGGCAAGCTCTACCGTGTAGGCATTGCGAATTTTTGCGGCAGTCGCTTCAAGCCACGCGGGCTCGCCCTTGTCCAGTTCATCCCTGCGCCGAATAATCAAAGCAAGTGCCAGCGCGTGCTGGTGCTGGCGTGAAAGCGGAATCAGGCTGTCGTGACGGCGGGACATGCAAAGTTCAGTCGAGCGGCGGACGCGGTTCGGGGGGCTTCAGAACGCCGCTCAAGTTCCATTTGAGTTCCTCGGAGAGTTCCACAATCTGCATGCCTTCCGCGACCAGAACTTTGCAGGCGAGAATCGGCCGGGGCGCCGTGCCTTCCTGGCCGGCCATGGTGTAGGCGACTTTGCAGAGCTGACACTCCTGGTTCCAGCAGAAACGACCGTAAGGAATGGTTTCCGGGCTCACGTATTGAAAGGCGCGCAGACAGATATTTTTCTCAGGAACCTTGAAGGGTTTTCCCAGAATGGTAATTTCGACGAGTTTTTCGTAGTCGCGGTAGAGAGGATCGCCCAAGTCCCGGTCCTGATGAAGAGAATTTCAGCCGCCATTGGTCCTGGCGCGGCAGAAACGAATTATAGGTAAGCGGATGAGCGAAAGCAACGGCGCAAATCGGGCTGCTTCCCTATTTTCGTGCCGGGGCTGTGGATGGAACCGTGGCGCAATAGTTCGTGACGTTGGGCTCGACGGGCGGAATCGTCTCACGCACGGGCCGGTACCACTTCGCGAGATACTGCGCCGGAACGCCGAGCGAGAAAAGCGCCTGCACCCAAACCCAACTGGCAAGCGTCTTGAACAACCCTTGCACTCGCCAGCGGCGGGCCGATGTCTTGAGGCTTGACGGCACGCACACGGTCCGCCCCAGGCGCTCGAGGCGGCGGACGAATTCGTAATCGTCCATGATCGGGATGTCCTTAAAGCCGCCCAGCCGCTCGAAAGTTTTGCGACGGACAAATATGCCCGAGTCGCCGTAATAAATCCCGAACGGCCGCCGCACGCGATAGGCCCAGGTAAAGAAGCGCTCGACTATGGAGTCGACTTCAAAGATAAGGTCGAAATTCCCGCCGAGGATGGATTCATCGCGAAGCGCGTCCGCCAAACCTTTCAGGGCGTCCGCAGGGACATCGGTGTCCGCGTGGAGGAAAACCAAAACATCGCCATGCGCCATCGCAGCCGCGCGGTTCAATTGACGCGCCCGGTGGCGCTCAGTGACGCCCACAAGCAGTGGGTGTCGATAATCCGAAACGAAAGCTTCAATAATCCCAACCGTTCCGTCGGTGCTCGCACCGTCCGCGACGATCACTTCGCAATCGCCATGCACGCGGGCGAGTGCCGAGAGCGTCCGGCCGATACACTCTTCCTCGTTGTAGGTCGGAATGATGAAACTGACCACGTTTGTGACGATGCTGCCCGAGGGGGAAGGATGCAGTTCAGGAAATTATTCTTCGGTCACAAAAGTCGCCAGTCTGCGAAGACGTTCGTAGCGGCGGTTCAGCAGTTCGCCCGCGTCGAGCGATTGCAGCTCTTGAAGCGTCCTGGAGAGGACAGGGCGCAAGAGCTCGGCGGCCTTCGCGGCGTCTGTGTGCGCGCCGCCGGGGGGCTCGGGCACGATTTCATCCACCAGACCGAATCCGTACAGGTCGGGAGCGGTCAGCTTCAAAAGGCGCGCAGCATCTTGCTTATGATCCCAATCGCGCCACAAGATGGACGAGCAGCTTTCCGGCGAAATAACCGAATAGACGGTGTTTTCAAGCATCACCACGCGATCGCCGATAGCGATTGCCAGCGCGCCACCGCTCCCGCCCTCACCGTGGATGACCACGATGATCGGGACGCGCAGCTTGGGAATCTCCTTGAGGTTATAGGCAATCGCTTCCGCTTGGCCGCGCTCTTCCGCGCCGATGCCCGGGTAGGCGCCGGGCGTATCCACCAGCGTGATGATGGGCACGCTGAACTTGGCCGCCAATTGCATCAGGCGCAGAGCCTTGCGGTAGCCTTCCGGTTTGGTCATTCCGAAATTGCGGAAGAGTTTCTGCTTGGTATCGCGCCCCTTCTGGTGGCCAGCGACCATTACCGGCTTGCCCTCGAAGAATGCGAAGCCGCACACGATTGAAGGGTCTTCGGCATAGCGCCGGTCGCCGTGCATCTCCGCAAAATTGGTGAAGAGGTGCTGGATGTAATCCAGCGTGTGGGGCCGCTGCGGATGGCGCGCCAGCAGCACGCGCTCCCAGGCGTCCGCCGTATCGCCGCTCTTCCCTTCCTTCGCAGCCTGGAGCTGCTGTCGCAGGCGGTCCACTTCCTCGCGCACGGCCACCGAGTCGGGAGATTTTTCGAGCTCGGAGATGAGCTTCTCCAGCTCGTCAGCGATTCCGGAATGTCCGTCCCGTTTGGCCATCAGTGTCCCAAAAATGAAAATGGGCCGCCTTGGAATTCTTCCCCTGTGTATTTTAGATTCAATTCTCCGGCCCCGCTCCGCCCTTGGCAAGTGATACGGCGCCCTCGCCGCAAAGCTCCCGCAAGCGCGAAAGTAGTTCATCCTCTGCGCGCACCGTACGGGGGCGGCGCGGCTGCAAGCGGACTTCGAAATCTCCCGGACGCTCGAGCTCGAAGACGACCGGATTTTCTCCCGGAAACGCCCCGAAAAGTTCGTCGAGCTCTTCGGCAAGCTTTTCTGAAACCTCCGCCAAATTCAATCGGATTTTCAATTCCGCCTTCACGCCGTTGACCGCTGCCTCGAGCGGCCGGGCTTCGTTGACGACAACTTTTGTGCGAGCGTTTTCTTCGTGACGCACGCGGCCTTTCACGACCAGGGCTGCATCCGGTTTCAGCACGCCTTTGAGCTCCTGCAAGGCCTTGGGAAAAACCAGCAGCTCGGTGCTGCCTCGAAGGTCTTCGAGGTTGGCGCTCGCCCAAAGGTCTCCCTTGCGGCTGGGGCGGATGCGCAGCCCGGTTAAGATGCCCGCCAGTGTTACCTGAGACTCGTGCGCGACGCTTTCGAGCGACGAACTATCGTGCCGCGTGAGCGCCGCGATCTGCGCCCTGAATTTTTCGAGCGGATGGCCGGTCACAAAGAACCCCATCACTTCCTTTTCACCCGCCAGGCGCTCGGTTTCCGTCCACTCAGGGACGTCAGGAAGCTCCAGGGCAGGCGCGGACACCGACTCGCCTTCGCCTGCAAAAAGTCCGTGTTGCCCGCTCTGCGTTTCGCGCTGGCGCCTGGCGCCGAGTTCCATGGCGCGGTCGAGCACCGCCACAAGCTGCGCTCGGCGCGCGCCGAGCGAATCGAACGCCCCGGCCTTGATCAGGCTTTCGAGGACTCGCTTATTGAGGAGGCGCAGGTCCACATTCTCGCAGAATTGAAAGAGACTATCAAACCGTCCCAGGCGCGCGCGCGCTTCCACCACCGATTGGATGGCCGCCTCCCCTACGTTTTTAATTGCCGTCAGTCCGAAGCGAATGCTGCCGCCGTCGGGCGTAAAGTGCCGGTCGCTGGAATTCACGTCGGGCGGCAGAATGCCGATGCCGAGGTCTTTGCACTCGTTCAGGTAGTGCGTGAGTTTTTCCTGGTTGCCGATTTCCGAGGTCAGCAGCGCGGCCATGAACTCGACGGGAGTGTGCGCCTTCAGGTAGGCGGTCTGGTAAGCGATGAGCGCATAGGCCGCCGAGTGCGATTTATTGAAGCCGTACCCGGCAAACTGCTCCATAAGCGCGAAAAGTTTTTCCGCCTTGTGCGCGGAAACATTTTTCTGGCGGGCGCCGGCCAGGAATTTCTCGCGCATCGCCACCATTTCTTCGTGATTTTTCTTTCCCATGGCGCGGCGCAAAACGTCCGCTTCGCCGAGCGAAAACCCCGCAACGCTTGCGGCGATCTGCATCACCTGTTCCTGGTAGACGATCACCCCGTAGGTTTCTTCCAGAATTTCCTTCAACTGCGGCAGGTCGTAGGTCACCTGCTTTCGTCCCAGCTTGCGCGCGATGAAGTCGTCAACCATTCCGCCCTGGATGGGCCCGGGACGGTAGAGGGCGTTCAACGCGGTCAGGTCGCCGAGGCGGCTGGGCTTGGAGCGCCGCAGGATGTCCGTCATGCCGCGGCTTTCAAACTGGAAGATGCCCGCGGTCAAGCCCTTGCCGAGCAGCTCGTAAGTTGCAGCATCATCAAGCGGCAGCTCGTCCATGTCGAGTTTTTTCCCCTGCGACGTCTCAATCAGGCGCTGGCAATCGTCAAGGACGGTCAGCGTCGTAAGGCCGAGAAAATCCATCTTGAGCAGGCCGATTTTCTCGAGATCGTCCATCGCGTATTGCGTGGTGATTTCATCCTTGTTGCTCTTGTAGAGTGGAACGATGTCGGTGAGGGGCGTCGGGGAAATCACCACGCCCGCGGCGTGCGTCGAGGCGTGGCGCGCCAGGCCTTCCAATCGCCCGGCCACCTGGAGCAAATCCTTGACGCGCGCGTCGCGGTCGCGCAGCTCGCGGATTTCAGGGTTTTGATTGATCGCTTCTTCGAGCGAGATGTTCAGGATGTTGGGGACCAGCTTGGCGATACGATCGACTTCTGCATACGGCATGTCCATCGCGCGGCCTGCGTCACGAATGACCGCCTTGGCGCCCATCGTGCCGAAGGTGATGATCTGGCTGACGTTTTCGCGGCCGTATTTTTCCGTGACGTAGTTGATCACGTCCCCGCGGCCGCGCACGCAGAAGTCAATGTCAATGTCGGGAAAGCTGATGCGCTCGGGATTCAGGAAGCGCTCGAAGAGCAGGCCGTACTGGAGCGGGTCAATGTCGGTGATGTGGAGCGAATAGGAAGCGAGGCTCCCTGCCGCCGAGCCGCGCCCCGGGCCAACCGGAATGCATTTTTCGCGCGCGAACCGGATGAAATCCCACACGATCAGGAAATACCCCGCGAAGCGCATCTGCTTGATGAGCTCAATTTCGAAGTTCAGGCGCTCTTCATAGGCTTCGAGCGGGTGGCGCAGTCGCCCCTCGGCCCGCAGTCGCTCCAGTCTGACGCGGCGGTGCGCAAAGCCCTCACGCGTGACCCGTTCAAAACAACTCTCCAGGGTTTCGCCCGCCGGAACTTCGAAGTGCGGAAAAACGTGGTGTTTCTTTTCCAGGTGCACGTTGCAGCGCTCGGCGATTTCAACCGTGCGGTCGAGCGCCTCGGGAATTTCGCCGAACACCTGGAGCATCTCTTCGTAAGACTTGAAATAAAATTGCTCGGTAGGAAACTTCATCCGGTTGGTGTCGCTGAGCGTCTTTCCCGTCTGGATGCACATCAGGACTTCCTGCGCGTGCGCATCGGCCTGCGTCAGGTAGTGGCAGTCGTTGGTCGCGACGAGCGGGATGCCCGTCTCGCGCGAGAGCCGGGCCAGGTGCGGATTGATTTTGTGTTCCTCGGTGATGCCCTGGTCCTGGATTTCGAGATAGAAATTGCCCTTGCCGAAAATGTCTCGCAGGTCT
>CAYZVR010000109.1:7646-11467 GCA_964481715.1 uncultured Acidobacteriota bacterium
CGTAGGCGGACTGGCGCGCCGCTTCGTAGCGGTCGGCGGAAAGCGCCGCAGCCACTTCACCGCGCAGGCAGGCGGAAAGCGCGATGAGCCCGTCCGAGTGCTGGGCGAGCAGTCCTTTGTCAATGCGCGGTTTGTAGTAATAGCCTTCGGTAAAGGCGGCGGAGGCGAGCTTGACGAGGTTGCGGTACCCGCGCTCGTTTTCGCAGAGCAGCACCAGGTGGTTCGGCCGGTCCGCGTCGGGTGAGCGGTCAAAGCGGTTGGTGGGCGCGACGTAAGCCTCGCAGCCGATGATGGGTTTCAGATTGCGCTGCTGCGCGGCGTTGTAAAACTTGACGGCGAAAAGATTCCCGTGGTCGGTCAGCGCCACGGCGGGCATCTTCAGCTCGGCGGCGCGGTCCATGACCCGCGAGATTGCGCAGGCGCCGTCGAGAAGACTGTAGTCGCTGTGAAGATGCAGGTGGACAAAGTTCTTTGAGGGCATCGGCCCCTATTTTAACACGCGACACGTATCCGCGACACGCAGATGTCTTCACGCCGCGTCTGTCCAAGAATCAAGGAACGGATGACTCATCGAGAACCCGGCTTGTCCTTTGCGGTTTTGCGGGATTCTTTGACGGCTTTGCGAAATTGTGTCACGAGGACCTTCGCCATGCTCGGAATGCGCTTGCCGGGGACGGAGAGGAGTCGGGCGTTTCCTTCCCAGATTACTTCCTTTCCGCCCCGTGGAAGCACCACCACGGTGGCGATTCCGCTTACAGGAAGCGAGGAGTGTGCGTGGTCAGCTTCTTGCACCGGTTCCGAGCCGGCGTGCCCAACCTCTACAATGGTTATCACGCCTTTCATCCAGAGGTCCGCTTCCTCCTTGTTGGAGGTCACCGCGTAGAGCTCTTTAGCGCGGCCGAGTTCTGAGATGAGAAACTTGTCAAACCCTTCGCCCATCGGTTCAACAAAGATGCTCCGGGCGGTGAGTAAAGTAGCTTCCGAGGACTGAACTTCTAAATCGTCAGAGGGAGTCGCTCCCTCATTGGTGGCGGGTTCCTGGGCGGCGAGCGGCGAAACGGCGAGGCAGATAAGCAGAGCCGCTACCAGCAGGCGAAAATTGGTAAATTTCATTAGTGATATCACTCGGTCCCTCGTTTAAACGTATGATGCGTGCTGGGCAGCGGACGAGTTTTCCGAAAATATCCCAAAACTAATTGTATCCCCGATTAGGGTTTGGGTTTCTCGAAAATCAGAAAATAGAATTCCTTGCCGTCGTCGGTGCGCTTGAAGCTGGGAGCCTGGCGAACGAAATGAAAGCCCGCGCGAAGGGCGTCTTCGCGCTCGTAAACTTCCGGCAGACGATGCGTGCCGTCATAGTAGCTTCGCGGGTGGCCGACTTCGGCAGCGCCGTCAATAAGCCCTAGCAGCCCGCCGGGCTTAAGGGCGCGATAGATGGCCTGAAGCATCGGGTCGTGGTTCTGGAATTCGTGGTAGGCGTTCATGATGAGCACCGCGTCGAGGCTTGCCGCGGGCAGGTGCGGATCGTCCTTTGTGCCAAAGACTGTTTCAATTTGCGTCAGGCCGCGTTCCTTGGCTTTGTTCCGAATCGAGGCGAGGTCGCCTTGGTCAAGGTCTTCGGCGTAAACTTTCCCTTCCGTGCCCACGCGCTTGGCAAACTCGAAAGTAAAATAGCCTCGGCCGCAGCCTATGTCGGCGACCGTGCTGCCCGCGTGAATCCCCAGGGCGTCCATCACCTGGTCGGGATGCTGCCAAGCGTCTCGCTCGGGACCGCTGTTTTGCGCCGGGAGAGGCGTGGCAAGGCAGGTGAACACCAGGCAAAGCAGAGCAGTTGAAGCTTTTTCACCAACGCGAATAGGTCTCACCTTCTCGCCCCATGGGAATTTTAGCATTGGATCTTCTTGGCAGGTTCGAGTTCACTCAGCAGAAGCAATCTTGCGTTGACGAAAAGAGCCCCGGTCAGCGGCGCTTTGATTTATGCTTCGCCGGCTTCTTCGGGGCGGCCTGCTTTTTGGGTGGGGCCTTGACGGGCCCGGCTGGCTTGCCTTTGGGTTTCTCAGGCGACGCTTTGGTTTTTGACGGTTTAAGCGGCTTGGGAGGTTTGGGCGGCTTGGGCTCGGGGATGCCGGCGAGCCTGCGGAATTCCTTGACGAGTTGCGGGTGCGTATTAATTTTGCCGTCGAGCTGGTCAAAAAAGAGGCGGGCGAGAATCTTCTCGAATTTGGGGCCGGGCTTCGCGCCCAGGGAAAGGAATTCGGCGCGCGGAAGTGCGGCGGGGACGAGCGGCGCTTTATGCGGGAAATTTTTGACGCGTTTCTGGATTTTCGACTGCCGGAAATGCGCGAGCAAAAAGAGCAGCAGCGTGCGCGGCTGCGACTCGAGAATTTTATAGGCCTGGCTCGGCGCGGCGGCGCGCGAGCCGGAAAGGAGGCGGGCGAGCTTTTTGGCAGCCCGCTCGAGTCCTAAAGCTGTCTTGATGGCTTTCCGGTCGGCGATGATTTTCTTCGCCAGCCGTGCGCGCTGGCCGCCTCCGAGTTTGGCGACCAGGCAGATGAAGTTCGGCAGGAAGGGGTCCGCACCCTGAAGGTTTCGTGCCACGGCGTGAATTTTCTTGAACAATTCGAAAGGAATTTTGCGCGGGGGAATTTTCCGGTCGAGCCCGGCGAGCAGTTCCTGGGCTGCAAAAAGTTTCAGCACCCGGCCGGGGTCATCTTCGTGAAGGATGGCGCGCAATTCGCTGCCCTGCTGGTCAGGAGTCAGGCGCAGCCAGTATTGGTTTTCAATTGCGGTCGCGAGGTATCCCTTCGTCCTTTCTTCCGGCTTGAACCCCAGCCGCAAGCCCAGGCGCAACATCCGGAAAATCCGGGAAGGGTCTTCGCTCAGGCTGCGGCTGTGCAGAACGCGCAGCTCGTGCTTTTCAATGTCGGCGGCGCCGTTCGTGGGGTCGAGAAGCAGGCCGCGGGAATTGGGGTGGAGCGAAACGGCCATGGCGTTGATGGAGAAATCGCGGCGGCGCAAATCCTCGAAAATCATGGCCGGCGAAATTTCCGGGCGCTTGCCGGGCCTCGAATAAACCTCCGTGCGTCCCATGGCGATTTCGGCGCGCACGCCGTTTGAGAACACCACCTCCGCCGAGTTGAGCCGCCGGTTGTAGTGAACCTGCTCGACCTGTGCGGCGGTGGGCTGCTCTGGGGTGGTGCGGCGAGTTTTGGCGGCGGTCAGGTGGCGCAGGACTTTTTCCGGACTGCCCTCCAGCGCGAAGTCCAGGTCGCGGATAGTTTGCTGGCCGTAGGTCAGGTCGCGGACAGCGCCTCCCGCCAGATAGAGATTCATTCCCTGCGCGCTCGCGGCTCGGCTGATTTGGGTGATAACGTGGAAATGCTCAGGCGATAGCCGGGTTTCCATCAGGAAGTTGTAGTCGCTCATGAACCTCCCCATCCGTCCGGCGCCGGCCGGCGTTCAAGATCGCGGGTGATGCGAATGGTAGACCTGTTTCAGCCTTTCTTTCATCACGTGCGTGTAAATCTGCGTGGTCGAAATATCGCTGTGGCCGAGCATCAGTTGAATCGAGCGCAAGTCCGCCCCGCGCTCGAGCAGATGCGTGGCGAACGAGTGCCGGACCAGGTGCGGGGTCAACGGCGTCTGAATGCCCGCCGAGCGGCCATAGCGTCCAAGAATTTTCCAGAAACCCACGCGCGTCAACCGCGTCCCGCGCTGGTTGAGAAACAGAAAGGGCACACCCGGCTTGCGCGCCAGTTTGGGCCGGCCTTGCTTGAAATACGTTTCGACCGCGCGCAGGGCGGATTTCCCCACGGGAATCA
>CAYZVR010000110.1:0-11150 GCA_964481715.1 uncultured Acidobacteriota bacterium
CCAGTAAAGCGGCAGATTCAAGAAGGCGAGGATCGTTCCGCTGACTGCGGGCGTCAACGTGTCCTGTGCGGCATAGAACCCTCGCGCCAGCATTCCTTGCACCCCCCAGGCGCACATGCCGATGGAAAAGAAAATCAGCGTCGCCGAGGTCGCTTCGAGGTCCGGCGGCTGCATGCGGGTGTGTGAGAAAACAAGATAAACCAGCGGGCGGCTCTGCGCGATGGTGAGCGCCGAGATGGGCACGAGCAGCAGGATGACGCCCTTCAGCGTGGAATTGAGCGCGCGGCTGAGCTCGTCGTATTTCTTTTCGGAATACAGCTGCGCGAGAAATGGAAACGACGCGACACCCGCCGCCTGGCCGACCACTCCCAGCGGAACGCGCATCAAGGTCTTGGCGTAGCTGAGCCAGCTGATCGAAGCCGGCTGCAGGTACGAACCAAACCAGCGGATGATCCAGTCGTCCGTAAACACCAGCGAAAGCGCCAGCATGATAGGGATGGTGAGTTTGATGAAGAGGCGGAAACCCTGGTGACCGACGTCCACGTTGGGCAAAAAGCGTGCGCCGACGCGCCGGGCGCCGTAAATCTGCAGCAGGAAATTACCCGCGAAGGCGCCCACGAGCACGCCCACCGCGAACCCGGTGATGCCCATCCGTGGGGCGAGCAGCACGCCGCCGGCGATGATTCCGACGTTGTAAATGACCGGCGCGAGCGAGGGAATCAGGAACCGCGCTTTGGCGTATTGCACAGCGCTCATGATGCTGCCGAGATAAAAGCAGATTTGCGCGGGCAGCATCAATCGCGTCAGGAAAACGGCCTGGGCCTTTTCCGCGGGAGCAAATCCTGGCGCGATAACCTGGATGAGTTGCGGTGCAAAGACTTCTCCCACCAGCACCAGGCCGACGAGAAGAGTTCCCATCACGGTGATGACGGTTGAAAAAACGTGCCAGCCTTCTTCTTCGAGATTATCCGCAGCGAATTTGGTAAAGACCGGGATGAAAGTGAGGCTCAGCGCGCCGCCCGCCACGAGATAATTGAGGAAATCCGGCAGCGTGAAGGCCGCGTAGTAGGCGTCGGTGACCGCGTTCGAGCCGACCTGGTGGGCGACCGTCCAGTCGCGAAAAAACCCGAGCACGCGGCTGGCCAGCACGCTTGCCATCACGATGCCGGCCGATTGCGCGATGCGCCGGTTCACGGAAGAAGAGGCCATCGGCGATGGTTTACCACGATTGGTGCCTGGTTGACCAGCAGAGGTGTCCGTGCGCTTGCGTTGCGTCGAGTCCGCGAAAAAGAAGGCAAGATTAAACCGATTGAATTAGATGTGCCACGGCCGCGAGGATGCCACAGAGATGCCGCGTCCGAACTCTTCCGAAACCGCGCAGTAAAAGTGATAGAGCGATCCCTGGTGAAAAATCATGGAAGGTTTGTGGGCGTATTTCGAATCGACGGAGCCCTTTGGACCCACATCAACCAGAACGCCGTCGCACTTTCGCGTCGAAATTAAATCGGGCGAAAGGGCGAGCAGGTCGCGAGCCACGCCTTGCTTGTCGAGACCGAAATAGAAAAGCGCCCATTCGTTCCGATATTTTAAGACACAAGGGTCACTCGCGAAGATTTCATCACGAGTTCCTGAGCGACCGTTCCTAAGGATGGGATTCCCGGGGTTCCTGACCCAATGCTTCAGATCCTTCGAGGTTGCAACCCCGGTTTGTTCCCTCCAATTTTCGGGGTGGTTCTTGGCGTTATAGAAAATGTGATACAGGCCGCGTTCTTCTACGAGGCATGCTTTATAAAGACCTGCGCGCTCCCACTCAGCCCCGTCTTGAGGCTCGAGGCACGGCGGCTCCACTTCCCAATTTCTCAGGTCGCGGCTCCAGCAAAGGCCGATCACCGCGGGGCCGGTTTCAAGACCCGGCTGCGGATACGCGTGGTAGACGCCCAGGAAACGTCCCCCGACCTGCTTGAGTTCGCCCGATCCGAAGATGTCGTTGTCACGAAGTATCCAGGTCAGCGCGGCATTGTAACGGGTGATGGGAGAGGAAAGTTGGCGCCGCAGCACGACTCCTTCCGGTTGCCAGGTCGTCAGGTCGGAGGATGACGCCAGGCCGGTTTGATAGCCCACACCGTCAAAGCCCACATAGATCATATAGAAATGCCCCTCATGTCGAAAAACGAAGGGAACGTCCGCACTCTGTTCATCAAACGCCCCCTTTTTTTGCGAAGGCCCGATGACCAGGCGGTTGAGTTTGTAGGGCGTCTTCAAATCCTCTGGAATGGGGAGCGACCGAGAACCAGCGGCGGAGGGGACAAGCGGCACGGCAGCAAGCGCCAGAAACTCCCTTCGCGAAATCATCCAAGTGACCTCACGCGTCTCGAGCGACCATGACGAGGATGGCACGATTCGATCCTCAGGCACTGGTGAAATCTGACGCCTCTTGGCGGCGGCCACGAGGATCTTCCGTTTGGATTTCTTACGCACGCCCAAGATTTAACACAGAACAACAATCTCGATATCAATTGGGTTGGTTGGGGGGGGACTGACTCATTTGTAAGGTTACCACACGTTCGGGCTTGGGTTCCCAAATTGGCTGTCACCTGGACTGCGGTGCAGCTCTCCGGTCGCCTACGGCTCCCTTCGAGCTTCACCGCAGAGAAGAACAAAAGCAAGAAACTACCTTGGAACTCGCATTACGATTGGTACAGAAAACGGGGGCAGGTCAAGCCGACTAAACCGTTGCTCATGCGATGCGGATTCATTTCGCACCAGTAATCCGGCAATCAAGAAAGTTCGGTTCGAAATGGGGTGGGTCAACGAAAGCAATAATCGGAAGGCCGTAGATCGCATTTTTTAAAGGCGTGGTGTTCCAACACAGCACGAAGAAAAAACAGACCAGATGAGGAACTACTGAGAGAATTGTAGGAGGCGGACGATCTTGAGGACGGGAGGGTCGTTACCGGTGCCGTCGAAAGAAATAGTTCCGGAAACGCCTGAAAAATTCGAAACCCTTGCAAGGTGGTCGCGGAGGCGTGCGCGGTTCGGGCCAGCCTTGCGCAAGGCGTTGACCAGCAAACGCACGGCGTCATAAGTTTCGAACGCACCGGTGGTCGGAAGCATTCCGGTGCGGGCCACATAGCGCCGCTCAAAGTCTTTCCGCAAAGGGGACTGTTCGTTTACCCGCGATGCTGCAACCCAGATGTCCGCATCTTGAGGGGATTCCCGTTCTCTCGAGCCTGGTGGCCCGATTTCTCTCAGCCTGATGCTCTCCTGCGCGGCTTTGTGGCAGAGGTAAACGGGGGCATGAATCTTTGTCTCCCAAATTCTCTCCAGGAGTCGCTCCGCAACTTCCGAGCCTGTCCAGACCACCATGGCTTCCGGTGGCTGCACGTTGAACCGACCAACAACCGAGTCTATTTCAACTGCTGAAGAAGAGACCTCCAAGTGATCGGGGTCGGGAGCGCGCAACCGCCGGGCAGCTTCTTGAAACGCCTCACCCCCGACCCGCCCGTCGTGATCCCGCTCCGTCACCAGAAGAACTCTCCGGAGTCGCCGCTCGCGATAGATGTTCTGCGCCAAGACCTGGGCCTGCTCGGCATCATCCGGGACAACACGGAACAGCCAGGGGATATTGATTTTGGTGGTCGTGCTGTCGGAAGAGAGGGTGAGCACGGGAACGCCCTCTCGATTTCCAACTTGTTCCGCGAGGTGGGCCATATTGCCGTCCGCGCAAGTAATCAGGGCCACGGCCCGGTCGTCAAAGATCAGACGAACGATTTCACGCGACGCGTGCCCCCACGGGCCGGTTGCGTCTCGGACGACAAGGGCCAGTCGGCGGCCAGGGAGCGCGTTCAGCGCTTCCTCTTCCAGCGCCATTTGCGCCGCCTGGATCAACGCCTCGCCTTGCGCCTTCCGAGGTCCCTTAAGCGTTACAAGAATCCCGATCTTGATTTCGGGGCCCACGATGTCCGCGCTCGTCTCGCGCCCTGGACCAAAGTAGTTGGCGGCCTCGCGATTGATGCTGGCATAAGGTTTGGGTATTTCCGAACCTGTTTGAGCAGGAGCGAGACCCGTGGACGCCAGGAAGGCGAGCGCGGCGACGCTCAGGAAGCCGGAGGATTGCAAATAGGAAAAATGATGCCGAGAGACTTTCGGGGAACTTTCAGGGAAGGAGGCGACTTGCAAGAACCAGGCTCGCTTCATCGGATCTTGGCTCCTACAGGCCGTTCAGGTCTGGCGGAGGGCGCTTTCCAGTAAACGAACCGACCGTTCTCAACTTTGGCCAGCGTAACGTCTCCAATGTTGTTCAGCGTGTGATCAAAGTGAGCCCGACCGCTCACTCCATCATAGGTCTTGAGCTGATAATCCCGCAGGGCGCCCATAATGCGCCCGCGATTCAGCCCCACCTTCTTGATGGCACTGGTGAGGATTTTCATGCCGTCGTACGCGTAGGCGGCGTAGGCGTCGGGGTCTTCGCCAAAGCGCCGGCGATAGCGGTCTCGGAATGCGATCCATACGGCATCTTTGCGGGAGGGGTCCAGGGGGCAGGCAGAGACAAACCCATCGGCCGCGGCGCCGGCGTTGTTCAACAGCTCAGGGTAGGCCGTGCGGCTGGAGCCGAAAACCGGCTGGTTCATATCCATGCCGCGCATTTGCTTGAGAATCAGCCCTGCTTCGGGGGCTTCGCCCCAGATCACCAGACCTTCGATCCGCGCGTCGCGCATCATGCGCAATTGATTCGAGAAATCGCGGTCGCCTCGGTCGAATTTCACTTCCAGGACCGGCTGCCGGCCCATTCGTCGGGCCTCGTCGTTGAACTTGACGACGCCGATGCGCGCGTAGCGGCTGTTGGTGCGCAACACGCCGATTCGCTTGAGCTTGAGCTCCTTGAGGATGTATTCGGCCAGCGCATACCCCTGCTGGCGGTCATCGATGAAGTCGTGCATCAGCCACTGAATGCGCGTTTCGGTGACGGTGGGGTCGGTCGTGCCGGTATCCATGATGGGCAATTCCAGCTTCAGGGTCACGCGCAAGGCCACGTGAGTGCTCTGGCCGTCGATCGACCCGAGCATTGCCCAGCAATTCTCGTCGAAAAGCATCTTGACGATTTCCACCGACGACGCTCCCCACAGGGCCGAGTCGTTGTGCACTTTGAGCGCGTAGGGTTTGCCGTGGTAACCGCCGTGGGCATTGGCTTCCTCGACGGCCAGTTGCGCGCCGTGGAGCATGGTGACGCCGAAGATGCTCTCGGGATTATTCTCCAGAGGTCCGAGAAATCCGATGGCGATTTCCTTCAATTGATTTAGATCGCCGTCCGGATGATCCTGCGCCGCGCCGTTATACTCAAGCGTGTTGGGCTGGATGAACCATTCCTGGTAGGGCTTGGTGAAGCGGCGAAAAGGAACGGCCTCCTCCGGCATGTTGGCATAGCGGCTGTCCTGGGCCTGCGGAGTCCCTGTTTTCAGGGATTCGGCGGATTGCGGCCGTCCCGGTGAGGCGACAAGTAGAAACAAAAACAATGTCAGTGTCTTTCGGCGCATCGCGGCCCTCCCCGATGAGTTCGTTTTGTTTGTCGTGTAACGGCGCCTGGGAAGAGTCCGGGCAGTAAGAGCCGGGACCACCCTCTACGCGTACGCGGAATACCGCTCCTCCGCAACGTGCGGCTGTCGGACTTCGATGAAGTGAACAATCCGTCGCAACGTTGTGGGACTGATGGCCTGTGCGGCGTCGCACTTCGGCCTGGGGGCGTCGATTCGGTCGCTGGCTACTTCGATGATCAACCCGTGGCTTCCGAATTCGACCGCGGCCCGGCTGGCCGGCTCCACCATTTCGGAGACGCCGGTGGCATGGCTTGGATCCACGATAACCGGCAGGAAAGTTTCGGCGCGCGTCGCGGGGATCACGTTCAAGTCGAGCGAAAAGCGCGAATATTGGCCCGCAGCGAGAGATTTGATCCCGCGTTCGCACAACACGATATCCAGGTTCCCCTCATTCGCGATATATTCTGCCGCGCCCAGCCATTCGCAGAGGCATGCCGCCATCCCTCGCTTGAGCAGGACGGGTTTTCCCGCACGACCCACTTCCACCAGCAACGGGTAGTTCTGCATATTGCGGGAACCGACCTGCAACATGTCCGCATACTCGGCCACTTGCTCCACCAGTCGAACGTCCATCACCTCGGTGACGACGGGCAAACCCGTCTCCTGGCTCGCCTCGCGCAAGATTTTCAGGCCTTCCAGTCCCAGACCTTGAAAGTCGTGCGGCGAGGTGCGGGGTTTGTACGCGCCGCCCCGCATCATGTCCGCGCCCGCCTCCTTAACGGCGCGAGCCACCTCCAGCGTCTGCTCCCGGCTCTCAACGGCGCACGGACCGGCAATGACCACAGGGCGAGCGCCGCCGAACGAGACCCTGCCGACTTGCACAATGCGGGTACGGGTCTCCCCGTAACGCGGATTGGTATGACGGCTCACGAGGGGACAAATTCGCGGCAGATCCTCGAGACTGACTTTCCCAGCTATTTTCATGGCTCACCTTCCTGGCACAAGCTCGTGGGTCGCCTGCTGGCGTCGGCACCTATGCCCGTTCGCCTCGCGAGCCGGACGGGTGACTCACGCGCCGTTTCCCTTCTCCCGGCTGTGGCGGTTTAGTCTTCCGTCGGACTCGAACATGGCGATGGCCTCGATTTCCACCAACAGGTCAGGGCGGCACAGAATGGCCTGGATTCCGGTGGAAGCTGGCAAGGGATCCAGGCCTTGGTCTTTGAAGAACTGGGTCCGAATTTCATTGAAGGCCGCGTAATCGCGCTCAATGTCCCGCAGGTAGCAGGTGGTCCGCACGATGTCCTTCCATGTGGCGCCCTCGGCTTCGAGCAGCGCGGTGATGTTGCGGTACGTCTTCCAGAGTTGGGCGCTGAAATCGCCGGGGTGGAGGGTCTCGCCGTGCTCACCCACACTGGCAGTTCCGGAGATCAGGAGAATGGTCACGCCCTTGATATCCAGCCGCAAGGCCCGGGAGAAAGAGGACGGACGTGCATAATCGTAAGCCTCGTTCAAAGCCTCCGTCGCATGGACGGTTTTCTTCGAGACCGGCCGGTGCGCTGTCTCCTCATGTGCGGCCTTTTCAATGGCTAGTTGTGATTGACTCATAGAGTTGCTTCTCCTTGTGGCGGTCGCGGATGCCGTGGCTGAGCCCTTGGGCCGTGGCCACCCAGATGTCTTCACCATGAAAATCCATGTTCAGAATGTAATTGTGCGCGAGAGAAGTTGGAGTCTGAAACTTGTTCTTCTTGCCGTCCGGCCAGGTGATTTCAATTTCGCCAAGGCCGGTTTCTTTTTCGGGCCGGTACGTGACCCAGGTGTTGGTTTTGTAGTCCAGGAGACTGAGGCCCTTGTCCGTTGAGGACCAGACCTCATCGCCGCGTGACTTAACGGCGTTGATGAAGTCGGAAGCGAGAGCGCTGTCCTTGGTCAGGTAGTTGTGCCAGTCCCGGCCGTCGTAACCGCTGAGCCCGAAGTATGTGGAGGCCCAAACCATTCGGGTCTCGGGGTTGTAAGCGACGTTGCTCACGATGTTGTGAATTAACCCCTGGTTGCGAAACAGAACTATTTCCATCTCTCCGTCGGGATCCGTATAGGGCTTCATGTAATTGCCGGCGATGTCGTATTCGACGAGACCGCCGCCCCACACGGCGAAATAGACTTTGTTCAGATTCTCGGCGACGGCCACACCGTATGCCCACGGTTCGTGAAACGGCGCGTTGAACTCACTCCAGTTCGTCCACGCACCGGTGTGAGTATTCAGGCGACTGACGCCGGCCGTGGTCGCCACCCAGACGTATTGATCCTGGACAGCCAGGCCGTAGATGACGTCGTTCAGGAGGCCGCTCGTGAGGTTGGTATAGTTTTGAAACTCGCCGCCCGAGTACCGGCTGAGCCCTCCGAACGTGCCGATCCAGACATCGCCCGTATTCTTGTCGACCGCGACGGACATCACGGCGCGGTGAGCCAGGCCGTCTTTGGGTGTGAAGACCCTCGCGACTTTGCCGTTTTCGATGAGCACCAAGCCGTCATCCGTTCCCGCCCAGACGCGATCGCCGTCGACCGCCACGCAGAAGACCTTGCCCGCCGGCATCCCATTGGCTTCGGTCAAGTTTTCCCAGCGGGTATAGAGCGGAGGCCTCTGGGCCAACGTCAGCGTCGAAATCGCCAACGAAACCATTGAGGCGAACAGGATCGGTCTCCAGGTATCACCGAACATCGTCGTCTCCAGCGCTCCGAAGATCCGTAACTCTCTCCATCCGTCCGCTCCGGTCAAAGTGTTTTCAGATACTCAATCAAGTCGTTCAACTGCTCTTTTCTCAGGTCCAAGGTCGCTCCATGGGAATCATCGGGGCTGAACTTGGTCCAGATCTCTTCCAGCGTCGTGGCCTCGCCGTTATGAAGATACGGAGCTCGCTCGTAGATGCGCTCGAGCTGGGGAATGTCGAAGAACAGCGAGGTGTCGTACCGCGTGGCTGTTCCCACCGGCACGCTCACCCGTCGTGTGAAATGGGAATTGGCGTCGTGACAAGCGTTGCAGCGCTTGTCGAAGGGTATGAACGATCCGTCGTTCCGGGTCCCACGCAGGAAAATCCGCCGCCCGTGCTCCTGCGCGTCTGTGAGCTGGCCGTCAGGTGCACGGTACCGGTTGGGGGGAAGCGGAATGGACTTGATGAAAGCCACCAGGTCTTCCAGTTCCTGGGGATTGAATCCTTCCGATCGGAACAGGAAAGTGGCGATGCGCGGCCCGCATTGGGTTTCGAGATCCGGGTTGCCGCCGTTCCACTTGTACGGTGCGGTTTCGGCAATTCCCCTCAGCGTGCGATTGGCCACGCGGTCTCGCCCGAGGCGCGGCGTTTCCAGGTTCCATGCCAGACCGTCCACATGATCGTTCGGATGGCAGGTGGCGCACGCGAACTGGCCCTGGAAGCAGAAGCTGGCGTCGTGAAAGAGGCGCTCGCCGTGGCGCAGGGCCGCGATTTCTTTCGGCCCGCCCAAATCAATCGTGCCCGCGACCTTGAGTTCGGAGAGGTCTACCACCGTCAGCGTGTCCCCGAGCCGGTTGGCGATGTAGGCCAGGCGGCTGTCTGATGACACCACAGCCGCGGTCGGATTGAAGCCGGTGGGCAACCGGCGAACCACGAATTGCCGCGCGGAATCCAGTCGGTCGGCGAGTTCGTCGGCGGGAAACTGGCGCAAGCGGCGGGCGAGTCGCGCGGTATCGAGAATGGAAACCGTGTTGGCCTCAGCGGCGGTCACCAGAGCGTAGCGGCCGTCGGGCGTAAACGCTGCGCCGTATCCACCCGCATAGAAGTGGTCGATGTCATCGAGCAACACCTGTGTGACTCGGGTGCGGGACTCCCCCGCCGAAGACATCGGCCGGGGCCGGACGACGGCCATGCCGTGCGTCAGCACCCATCCCTGACTCACCTGAATGAGCGGCCCCAAGTTCTTGGGGCGCATGAAAGGTACCAGCAGGTAACCGCCCAGCTGGGCCGGTGCCTCCGCAACCTCGCGCAGTTCTATGACGCCGGGAATCTGAATTCGCTCGGCGACGATTTGCTTTTGCGTGTCGATCGCGGTCAGCTCGGAAATCGGTGGCCGGTCATAAGGCCCGAGGTGAGGTAGGAGGTTTGAAACGTACACACGTCTTCCGTCGCGGGAGAGCGTGACGTGCTGGGGACGGCGCTGCACACTCAGGCGCTTGATCTCCTGACCGGTCGCGAGGTTGAACACCGAAACGTCGTCGCCGATGGCGTTCGCGACGTAGAGAAACTTGTCGGATCGGTCCGTCGTCAACCCGACCGGGGCCCACCCGGCCTTGAGCGTCCGGCGGATTTGAAACGAGCCGGCATCAATCTCGCTGACCGTGTCCGACCATTCGTTTGAGACGTAGAGAGACTTGCCGTCCGGGGAGAGTGCAATCCCTTTGGGCTTGTGACCGACCCGTACCCGAGCCTCGACCCGGTGGGTCGAGAGATTGACTGCAAGGACGGAATCGTTTCCCTCGCATACGACATAGGCCTTTCGGCCGTCAGGAGAAAGCTCGAGGTCCACAGGTGTGAGGTATTCGGGTTCGGCCATAGCAGGCGACTGGGTCTTCGATATGGCGACATGCGAAGGGGAAATCCACGTCGCCACCGTGAGCGCCAGGAGGAGCACGGCCAGTGCAAGTAGGTGCCTGCGGGTTGGGAGCTCGGTCGCACTCACTTTCTTTTTCCTGACGCCGTAGCCGACACCCCTGCGGGTTCAGTCACGGTCAAGATTTGGTCCGCCTTTACGTGCTCGAGCTCCTGGACGATTCCGCTCGGCCAGCGGATCGTAAGCTTGTTGACTTCACCGTGGGGTCCTAGTCCGAAGTGGGGCCGGGGATCACTCTGGGAAAGGTATCCGGACTGTGAAACGGTTTCGACGATCTGATGCAGGTCGCTGGCCACGGCCTCGACACGGGCTCCGTAGCCGTCGCGGTTGCTTTTGGTTCCTATCAGCTTCAGCGTGAGCCAGTGGTTGCGGGCGCCGCCTGGAAAGGGGGTCGAGTGCAGGAGGATCCCCTTTCCGCCCAAGACTACGATGAAGGCGTCCGTGGTGCCGTCGTTGTCGTAGTCAGCAAAGCAGGCGCCGCGCCCGACCTTTTTGAATTTGAAATAGCTCCCGGCCTGGGACGAGTAATCGTTGAAGGTCCGGTCGCCGTTGTTACGCAGCAGCGAATCCTCCATGGGAATCAACCAATGCAACCCGCCGTTCACCAGGAAGATGTCTTTCCACCCGTCGTTGTCGAAATCGAAGAAGCCGTCGCCCCAGGCCACGTATTGACCGGAAGCCTGCGCGACGCGGGTTTCGACCGTCGTGTCGAGAAAGAAGACATCCGGCCCGCCGTTGTGAAACAGCCGGTGATAGCTCATGTCGGAAACGAACAGGTCCAGCCAGCCGTCGTTGTCGTAGTCGGCGAAAATGGGGCCCATGGCGGAGGTGGCCTCGCCGTTCGCGCCGAAGGCCGTATTGATTTCCGGCGCCACGTTGGTAAAGGTCCCGTCGTGGTTGTTTCGATAGAGGTAGCTCTCCATCGTGTCATTGGCCAGATAGACGTCCGGCCAGCCGTCGTTGTTGTAATCACCGACT
>CAYZVR010000110.1:11160-11457 GCA_964481715.1 uncultured Acidobacteriota bacterium
GCCCGACCGGCGGGATTGGCAATGCCGGCCCTCTGAGAGACGTCGGTGAAGGTGCCGTCGCCGTTGTTATGGAGCAGACGGTCCGCGTCTGCTTCGTAATCGAGCGGGCCGGGAAATGCCTCAGCGGAGAAGTAAAGCCGGTAGTTGGGATCGAACTTCAGGTAGTTTCCGATATAAAGATCCAACCAACCGTCGCGGTCGTAGTCGAAAAACGCGGCGCCGACCCCCCAATGGCGATTGTCTGCACCCGCTTTCGCCGTAACGTCCGTGAAAGTCCCGTCGCCGTTGTTGTGGTAG
>CAYZVR010000111.1:0-1023 GCA_964481715.1 uncultured Acidobacteriota bacterium
TTCCAGTAGGCGCTGATGAACTCCGTCACCGGAAAACCGTTGCGCGCGTAATAAATCGCG
Source organism: uncultured Acidobacteriota bacterium (assembly GCA_964481715.1). Taxonomy (GTDB): domain Bacteria; phylum Acidobacteriota; class Terriglobia; order UBA7540; family UBA7540; genus JAHEKS01. The sequence goes on from CAYZVR010000111.1 coordinate 61, forward strand.
GGCTTGAACAGTTCGGCCCAGGGCAGGCGACCGAATTTTTTGTGGAGCTCTTCCCAGCCGCGCACGCAGCCGGGCACGGTCACCGAGTCGATGCCCAATTGCGGCATTTCGCTGTAGCCTTTTTTGCGCAGGTGCTCGATGGTGAGTTTTTCCGGCGCCCAGCCGCTGGCGTTGAGCCCCGAGAGCTTGCCGGTCTTCTCATCACGCACGATGGCGAACAGATCACCACCCACGCCGTTGCTCATCGGTTCAACGACGCCCATCACGGCGTTCGTGGCAATCGCGGCGTCCGCAGCCGACCCGCCACGGGCGAGAATTTGCGCGCCCGCCTGCGCGGCGAGTGTCTGGCTGGTGGCCACGATGCCCCGGCGCGTGATGACCATCGAGCGCGCCTGCGTTCGGTCGAGCGGAGAGTCCTGTTTTTGGGCGTTGAAAGACATGGGAAACCACAGAGCGATAAAAACCCCGAGTATAAAGCATTTGTAAATTCGCATGGTAAAGGCAGTTTAAAAGCCGGCCGAAAAAATGACAAGCCAAGTTCGCACGGCCTCTCGCGGAGGCAGGCTCATCCGCCCGGCTGCGTTGATGGGTCTCCCTCGTCGGGTGCGAAACCCGGACACGCCATCACTGGCAGCCGCGGATATTTTTCGAACCGGGAGTCGGTGGCTGAGAGTTCGCACAAATAAAAGACGGAGCCGCGGCCCGACCGAACTTGGCGTGCGTGGCGGCATTCGAAGCAAAGTCCGACCGCCGGATCGTGCGGGCGAGATTTCTCTTCTCTTGAGCGCTCGTTCACTTGATCGAGCAATGGGCCAAACCGCGTTTTTCGAGATATTGCTGGTGATAATCTTCGGCCCGCCAGAATTCTTCCGCCGGTAAGATCTGAGTCACGATCGGCCTCTTGAATGTCCCGGCCTTTTCGAGCCTTTCCTTCGACGCTCTGGCGGCGGCTTCCTGCTCATC
>CAYZVR010000111.1:1033-11390 GCA_964481715.1 uncultured Acidobacteriota bacterium
GAAGATGACCGAGCGATACTGCGTGCCCACGTCCGGTCCCTGCCGGTTGAACTGCGTCGGATCGTGAACCTCCCAGAAGATCTTCAATAATTTGTCGTAGGAAAGGCGTGAAGGGTCGTACTCAACCTGCACGACTTCGGCGTGGCCGGTCTCATCCGTGCACACGTCGCGGTAAGCTGGGTTCTTCAACGTTCCGCCCATATAGCCGACGGCAGTTGCTGTGGCGCCCTCGACCTGGCGAAACGCCGCCTCCACACCCCAGAAACAACCGCCTCCGAACGTAGCCTTTTCTGTCGCCATGCTCTTCTCCCTTTTGCCGGAAAGCTCAAACGGCAAATCGGTCCCTTCGGCGTCTGCCGCGTTTGGTCTCACCAGACCTCCTTAGTTGATGCACGAATGCCCGCCCAGTTTCAAGTATTCATTTTCCGGGCCGGGATTTCAAGTCATCGGAATGATGCCGCCGGCCGGTGCCTAAGGACTAGGGTTGGAATTCTTCAGCGTGTAGTTGCGAACGTCACCGAAACCCGCGGCACCGATGTGAACGAAGGAGACCCATCGTTCCAATTTGTGGTGCCCCTTGCGATGTAACAAGTAGCTGATGCCGATGGAGGTTACAGCAGTCGCCGCTTCAATTCCCACAAAGAGGGGTTTGTTGTCGACAACCGCGTTGGAAAGAAGAGCCTCGTTGACGCTGCGCGCCCGGAAGTGGCGCGTGGAGGTGTAGTCGAGCGTTCGAACGGCCGCGACACCCGCGAAGAGTTCGACGTTCGTCCGGTCCCAGAAGCGGTGTGCTTCAAGAGCAGGCTTGGCAGCGGGCACTGGCTGCTGGACGGCCTGCTGCAAAGTTCGAGAACTTGGTTGGGCGTCCTGGGCCGCGTCCTGAGCTGTTGCTGTGCCGCAAGGAAAAATCATGCCGGCAAGAACCAGTGGGATCAAAATCTTTGGTTGTCTTTTGGCCATCATTGGGATTGTAAAACAGTTCATCGTTACCGGGGGGATTTCGTAATGTCCAATAAGGTGTTACACTGCGCACTCAAGACCTGTACCCGTTACGTCATGAGGCGCGCAACGGCGCGGACTGGCCGTCTGCGCACGGACCCGGTCGCTCCTCAGGACTAATCCAGGGAGGAGAGAGGAATGTCACAGCGAGACAGAATGATGGCTTCAAGTGTGCTTGGCTCGGGCTCGCAGCGCGCGCGCGCCTTTCTCCTGCTCCTGGCCGCCATTCTCCTTCCCGGCACTCAGGCGCTCGCCGACGAGAATCCCGACCAAGCCCAGGAGCGGCTGGTTTGGATGCGCGATAACCAAACGGGCATGTGGAACATCTCTCCGCGCGAAGGTCTGTACCTTTACAATCTGGTTCTTAAACATCATCTGAAGCGCGGCCTTGAGATCGGGACGTCCAATGGCTATTCCAGCATCTGGATTGCTTCAGGCATGCGCTCGACAGGCGGCCATTTGCTGACGCTCGAAATTGACGAGGGGCGTGCGGAACTTGCCCGAGAAAATTTCCAGGCGGCGGGCATGGAGCCATTCGTCACGTTGAATCGAGCGGACGCCCTGGAGGAAATTCCCAAACTCCAGGGACCGTTCGATTTCGTGTTCATCGACGCGGGGAAATCTGACTACCTTCGCTACCTCGACATGGTCCTTCCCCTCGTCCCTCCGGGCGGAGTCATCGTGGCCCACAACGTCAAGGACATGGCCGACGTGCTCCAGGACTTTATTCAGAGGGTCAAAACCGACCCCCAGCTCAAAACCACTTTCGTGGAACCGGGACCGAGTGGGTTCTCAGTGAGCATCAAACGGCAACTCCACTAACCTCTTTCTCCTCTCAAGAATTCCTTAGACTCATCGAGGGACTTGACGACCGCCGAATTCCTGGCGTAAAAAACTCCTGAGGCCGGGAATCATCCGGAGGAGAGAGCTGAGGAGTGGGCAATGAGCCACCCATCATCAAGTCCGGACTCGCCCGAAGCGACGGCCAAACCCGACGGGTCACCGTTGCGAGAAAGCGACGCGCTTTACCAAAAGGGGAAGGTCGTGGCCCGCGTCGTCGAGCCGGAAATTGATTTGGAAAGCAAAACGATTGGATTCGGTGAAATTTCGAACAGTGACGAGCTGATGATTCCTGAAGAATGCGAATTTCGGGAATTCAGAATTCTGATCCAAAAAATTGCTTACGCCACAAAGATTCAAAGGGGCGAGGAACACAAGGGGCGGGTTTTGCGGGGCGTCAGCGCCGACCTGCTCGGCAAGTGCGAGCCGTGAGGCGGCAAATCAGGCTTGGGTGTAAGGGACCTGCTCCCAGATGGCGGTCTTTCCGCACTTCAGGCAGCCGCGCAGGAGACCGCCAAGTTCCAGTATGGATTCGAGGAGCGGCTCGTCGAGAAAGACGACTTCGCGCGAGCGGCAGATCGGGCATTGCAGCAGCGCGCGGACCGAGCGTTGATCGTCCGGCCCGGCTTTTGGAAAGTCGACGCCCCAAACCTTGGGGGACGGATTCAAGCATTCAACTCCCCAGTAAGTAAATCGGTCCTCAAGCGTCCCCACCTTGCTAACCACGCGGAAAACCGCTTCCTCTCCTGTCTTCAAGCTTTGGATTCGGATTTCCTGCTCGGGAAGAAGCTGGTGGCCGAGGCGAATCTTGGCGCCGTGAGCGTTGACCACAACGGTCGTGGAGTCTTCAATGAAATCGATCCCCTTGAAATCAATTGCGTAGACGCGGATCGGAAGGGAAAGCGCGAGGCGGGTTGACCGCCGTGTCCGAATATCAGGCATGGCCGTTAATCCCGGCTCCGAATTCATATTTGGAAAGCTCTGACACGCGGTAAGAATTACACAACCGGTGTACGTGTTACTCTCTTCCAATCCATAACGACCCAACAAAATCAAGGCGATCAGTTGATCGTCACGGGCAACTTATGCACACCGGGTTCCAAAAGGACCAGGGCGTCGGTGATGTCGTCGAGAAGGTCTCGGGCGTCTTCGGATCCCAGGCCCGCAGCGGCCAGAGCCGTGTGGGCGCAGCGAACGCAAAGGCAGTGGCCTCGCCTTCCACCAGTGCCTTCCGGCCTGCAAACGGCACAAGGCCAATCTTTTCGATCATGAACCATCAACCCTCCGGGTGACATCGCGTAGTCCATAGTCGGCCTCCTCGCTCACCCTTAGAACGAGCACGCCGTGTGCCATTGCAGAAAAATTCAGGTCCTTGTTAATTCATTGAAAATACATGGGCTAGAACTCTGAACGAGGAGCGGCTCCGGAGGGACCGATCAATTCTTGCCACCTAGTGGACGATAGTTGGCACCCGGAGAAATTTAATGGCAGAGGTTTGAGGGGGGGCGGCGGAAGATCCGGCTTCGAATCAGTCTGCGGGTTCACTCACGCCGTAGATATGCACATCGCCTTCCTTGCCTTTGACATGCGTAAAGCCGAGGTCCACGCAAGGGATTTTGTCTTTGATCTCGAGGTACACACTCTCGTTGATCAGGATTTTCTGGTCGTAATTCTTGGTCAGCCCTTCCAGGCGGGAGGCGATGTTGACCGTGTCGCCGATCACGGTGTACTCCATGCGCTGCTCGGAGCCGATGTTGCCTGAAACGGCATCGCCCTTGGTGATGCCGATTCCGTTATCGATGGGAGCAAGGCCAAGCGCCTGACGTTCGACATTATAGATTTTCAACGCGCGGCGCATGGCCAGGGCGGCAAGGACGGCGCGTTCTGCATCGTTCTCTCGGCTGAGAGGCACGCCGAAAACCGCCATGATGGCGTCACCAATGAACTTGTCGAGCATTCCTCCGTTATCGAAAATAGGCCCCAGCATGTGCGAGAAATACTCGTTGAGCATGGTCACAACTTCTTCCGCCGTGGACTGCTCCGACATGGTCGTAAAGTTGCGAATGTCCGAGAAAAGCACGGCGACGGTTGAACGATTGCCGCCCAGTTTCAGCCTGTCCCGGTCCTTCAAGACCTGCTCGGCCACCTCGCGGGTGACGTAACGGCACAGAGTGCTCATCAGCCGCTGTTCTTGCGTGATGTCGTCGGCGATGATGACCACTCCGAGCGACTGGTCCTTGCTGTCGCGCAGCGGCAAGGTGTGGAGGTTAATGTTCATGGCCTCGTCGCCGCCCTTGCGATATTTCAGGTCGTAGGCGGTGAATCCTTCCCCGCCCTTCAACGCCTTGTCGATGTCCGCGACCAGTTCCGGGTTCAACTCCCGGCCGATGAATTCGTCGAACGGCTGCCCCGGCACATAAGTGTCGCCGAAGGTAAAAATCTTGAGCGCCGCGCCGTTCGAATAGGCGATTTTTCCGCCCGGATCGAGCGTCACAACGCCGGTTTCCATGGTCCGCAAAATGCTGTCGTTGTAGTTCTTCATAAAGCGGACTTCTTCGAACAGGCGCGAGTTCTCGAGCGCGATGGCGGTTTGCGAGCCCAGCGCGTCGAGCAACTGCTCGTCCTCCGTCGTAAAGATGCCTCCTTGCTTGTTGAGCACCTGCATGACCCCGACGATTTCGTTGCGGTCGTTGCGCAGCGGCATGCACAGGATCGTGTTCGTGTGGTAACCGGTGCGGCGATCCACGGTCGGATTGAAGCGCGGGTCCTTGTAGGCGTCCGGAATGTTAACGGTTTCGCCGGTCGTCGCCACGTGCCCGGCAATTCCCATGCCGCGCGGCACGCGAATCTCCTTCATGTCGGCGCCCTGCGCAACCTTTGACCATAGCTCGCCCGACTGGCGGTCCACCAGGAAGAGCGTGCAGCGGTCCGCGCTCATGGCTTCGGAGGTTTTGGCCACAATCTTTTGGAGCAACTGGTCAATTTCCAATTCGGAAGAAACCGCGCGCATGACGTTCAGCAGAATCTCGGAAGTCTGCATGCGCTTCAGGATTTCCTCGTTCAGCAGGGCGTTCCGGACCGCAATTCCCGCCTGAGAGGCAAACGCCTCAAGCAGTTTCTCGTCTTCCACCGTAAAGGCGCCGTCGCGCTTGTTGAGGACCTGAATGACACCGACCACTTTTCCCTTGGCGCTGCGCATCGGCATACAAAGGATGGTGAGCGTCCGGTAGCCCGTGCGGCGGTCCACTTCCGGATTGAAGCGGGGGTCTTTGTAAGCGTCGGTGATATTAACGACTTCCCCGGACTTCGCCACGTGGCCGGCAATCCCTGAGCCGAGGGGCACACGAATCTCCTTCACCGATTCGCCCTGGGCGACTTTCGACCAGATCTCCTGCTTCTGTTCGTCCACCAGGAATAGCGTGGAACGGTCAGCCTCCATCACCTCAGAGGTTTTCTGCATGATCTTTTGCAGCAGGGTCGTCAGGTCGCGCTCCGCCGCGAGCGATCGCATGACGTCGAGCAAAATGGCGGACGTATCGCGCGACGCTCCCGGGGCCGGGGCTTTGCGGGCACGCGCTGCTGACGCCACTCGCTTGGTACGTACGGGCACTCTCGCCTCACTAGAACGATTGGGACTTCAAGGTGCTAGGGGCATCCTAGAAGGGAGCGGCCCAGTTGTCAATTGGGTCTGTAGGGTCCGAGTGCCCCGTAGCCGAATCCTCACACCGATACCCAACTGATTTCGCTCTCACTTCGCTCGGCTGAATCCGAACTTCGTTGGGGGTTCGCTACCAGTTCGTTTTGGCTTGGTTTTCCGGCCCTGGTTCATTATTTTCAACCACATCGTGGCTTCGTTCGTGCAATTTTAACGTCCCTTAAACTGCGTTTCTTCCCCTCGAACGTCGCCCGCACCAGCATCCCGCCACGCGGGACTGGCTGAAAACACAATCCGCAATGATTCATTGTCAACGGTTGGGAGCATAGTTCCATCTGCCACCTACCCCATTCAGACTTCTGGCTCCTGAATCCTGACTCCTAAAACCTGCCTCCTGAATCCTGCCTTTCCAGCTTAGCTGACAAAACTGACAGGATTTATTTCCGCATGAGGATGGCGCGTCCGCCGTTTCTAACGCCGGGTCAATCTGTGATAATATCGGCGTCAATCAGACCGGGGAGCACGCATGCCGCGTTACAGCCTTTACTTGGGCGACTGTCTGGAGTGGTTGGACCAGCGAGCGGAGAACTCCGTTCATGCCGTCGTCACCGATCCGCCTTATGGGCTCAAGGAATACACGCATGAAGAAAAAACCAAGCTCCGCAACGGGCATGGCGGCGTGTGGCGCATTCCGCCGTCGTTCGATGGCTGCAAGCGAAGCCCGCTGCCGCGCTTCACAGTTCTTACCGAGTCTGACCGAGCGAGGCTGCGAGACTTCTTTTCTGAATTCGCCCGGCGCGCGATTCGAGTGCTAACTCCCGGCGGACACTTGATGATCGCCACCAACCCCCTGCTCTCGCATCTCGTTTATCTTCCTCTGATGGAGTCCGGTTTCGAAAAGCGCGGAGAAATCATCCGGCTGGTCAAGACCTTGCGCGGGGGCGACCGGCCGAAAAACGCTCACGGCGAGTTTGCTGATGTCACCGTGATGCCGCGCTCGGCGTGGGAGCCGTGGGGACTGTTCCGAAAGCCGTGCGAGGGCCGAGTGCAAGACAGTTTAAGAAAATGGAAAACTGGCGGCCTGCGCCGCATTTCAGAAAGCCTGCCGTTTGAAGACGTCATCCGCTCGTCGCCGACTCGCCCCGAGGAACGACGCATCGCGCCGCACCCCTCGCTCAAGCCACAGGCTCTCATGCGACAGCTCGTTCGGGCATCCCTGCCCCTTGGCGCCGGAATCGTTCTTGACCCGTTCATGGGCGGCGGCTCGACCGTCGCCGCAGCGCTCGCCCTCGGCTACGACAGCATCGGGATTGAAAACGATCCTGCGTTTTTCAAAATAGCTGAACGAGCTATTCCAAAGCTGGCCGAGTTCGGATCGTCTTCAAAACCGCCAGCCGCAAAGCGGCCGCACCGTGTCCAGGATACGCGCGCGATTACGACCATGCCGCTTCACTTCTAACGGAACGCAATTTCCGAGGAGCGATTTTGGCTGCCGACTCAGAAGGCTTTGACCGAAAAGTTCCCCTTCCTCCCGAACTCAAGATCGCGCACATCCGAAAGGCGATTGACTATATCGAAAGAGAAACAAGCGAGCTGATCGAAGTCTATTTCGAACAGGCGAACGTGTTCAGCGGCCTGGTTGGAATCTTCGGCGTTCGCGCCCTGCACGCCCTGAGCCCTTATAAGAAACACAAACACCCTGACGTCGCCCAGCAGCGATTTCCCGACCTATCACTCGGGGGCCGATTGAACCCGCCGCCCGCGCAGGCGCTCGAATCAAAAGGCACCACCCGTCCGTGGGCTCTCCAGTCACATTACAACCACGCGGGCTGGTACATTGTTTGGCGCTATCTCGTTGACCCAACCGAGATGATCAAGTCGGGAAAGAAAGTTGTGATCTGGCGCGTGGATGTGGCGCTTCTCCGGCAGGATGATTGGAAATACGAAGGCAGCAAGGCCGCTGAGGGCCGCGGCGGCCGAACTCATACTTTCGGAATCAAACTCCCCGCCTCGCGCTTCGCCAGCGCGATTGTCTACCATCACCCGAAAATCCTCTTACGCCAGAGCAAGCCGACGCTGGCAAATGGAGAAGAATGACGCCATGCTTGCTTGCGGATGGGTTACAAGGTCGGTAGTGCCTTAAGCACACCGCACACTTTATGCGTGCCTTTCCTGCGCATCAAGGCGGGGGTTGTCATTCCGAGCGCGTTCGCTTCGCTCAGGGTGACATGATCGGCAGGGCGCAGAGTCACGATGATCGCGGTAACACAAGTCATGCTGACGGCGGCGCGTCGAGCACTTCGCGCACGCGGCGCGCCATTCCTTCGGGCGTAAACGGCTTCTGAAGAAAAGCCATGTCCGACCCTAAAACGCCGTGGTGGACGATGGCATCGTCCGTATAGCCCGACATGTAGAGAATCTTCAGGCTGCGGTTCTTCTGATGGAGCTGCTCGGCCAGTTCGCGGCCGCTCATGCCGGGCATCACCACATCGGTCAGCAGCAGATCGACCTGTCCACGATGCTGCTCGGCAACCAGCAGCGCATCTTCTCCGTTGCGAGCTTCCAATACCCTGTACCCTTTGGATTCCAAAACGGTTCGCGCCAGGGCTCGGAGAGCGGGTTCGTCCTCCACAAGCAATACGGTTTCGTTCCCTTTGGAGGGAGAGGAAGCCGGTTTGGCGGCCGCGGCTTCGCCGGTGGCCTGTTCGATTCGCGGCAGATAAATTTTGAACGTGGCGCCCTGTCGCGGCTCGCTGTACACCCATATGTACCCACCGCTTTGCTTGATGATTCCGTAAACCATCGCCAAGCCGAGCCCCGTTCCCTTCCCTTTTTCCTTGGTAGTAAAGAACGGCTCAAAGATGTGAGTCTGCGTCTCTTGATCCATCCCCATGCCCGTATCACTGACCGCCAGCATGATGTAACGGCCAGGCACGACTGTTACGTGCGAGCGGGCGTAGGCATCGTCCAAATCCACTTCTGCCGTCTCGATGGTCAGCTTGCCTCCCTGGGGCATCGCGTCACGAGCGTTCACCACCAGGTTCATGATGACCTGTTCGAGCTGTCCGGGGTCCGCCCTAACCCGTCCCAGGTTTTCACCGAGGACGGTCACCAGTTCCACGTCCTCGCCAATCAGCCGCCGCAGCATCTTTTCGATGTTCGCGACCACGCCGTTGAGGTCCAGCACCTGCGGCGCCAGAACCTGGCTCCGGCTGAACGCCAGCAACTGACGGGTAAGCGTTGCGGCGCGGTTGCTGGCTTTTTTGATTTCATCCACGTGCGCGCGCTGCCGGTCCCCTTCCTTCAGACTCTCCTGCATCAGATCGCTGTAACCCGAGATGATGGTGAGAAGGTTGTTGAAGTCGTGGGCGATGCCTCCCGCCAGCCGTCCGATCGCTTCCATTTTTTGCGACTGGCGAAGCTGCTCTTCGAGCAGCTTGCGCTCCGTGATGCCCACCATCAGGCCGCGGAGCTGGGTCACCTTTCCATCCGAATCGCGAACCAGGTGGATAATGTCGCGAAGCCACTTGACCCTGCCGTCGGCGGTGATCATCCGGTATTCCAGCTCATGATCTTTGCCCTCTGCCACGGCAGCTTTGCAATTCTGGACGGTTTTCTCACGGTCTTCGGGATGAATGTGCTTGGCCCAAAAATCAGGCTCAGTAAGCCACTGCTCGACGGGATAGCCCACCATCCCTTCGGCTCGCTGGCTGACGAAAGTGAACTGGAAAGTCACCGCGTCCGCTTCCCACACGATGGCATCCAGGCTCTGAATCAACTCGCGCACCCGGCGTTCGGATATTTCCGCCACGGCTTGCAAGCGGTGGCTCTCGCTCAAGTCTTCGACCACCAGGAGCAGCCGGCCTTGCTCTTCTTCGGAGTGTTGGATATCCGTGAGCGTGACCCGGACGGGACGATTCTCTTCGCTGCCCCTGATGGGCAGGTCCAAAAAGACGTCGCGAGCTCCCACGTCATCCGTCGGCTGACGAATCCCACCCAGACTCCTGGGTGGTCCGGCCGGTTGGATAACTTCGTGAAGGCCGTGCCCCACGACATCTTCGTCGTGCAGGCGGAAAGTATCCAGAAACCAGCGATTGACCGAGAGGATGCGGAGGTCCTCGGAAAGGACCAGCAGTCCCGCCGGAACGCTGTCCACAATGTTCTGCGCGAATTCCTTGGTCTTGAGGATGGCGTCGTTTTGCTCCATGGTATTTTTCAGCTCCCGCAAGCGAAAGCGCGTGAAAGGGCAGATCAACGACTAACTGGCTTTGGTGTTCTTCGACCCCGAATCCGTATACGGGTTTTCACGCGGGAGCTTTACAGCGCGAGATTCGATGACCGAAGGTGTGTGGTGGGCGCCGCGCGGTCGGCCGGCAACAATGGCTGCGCGAATCTCATCCCAAACCTGTGCGGGAATCGAGAGGAAAACGCGAACCACTTCCGCATCGAATTGGCGGCCTGCTTCGCGCTCGATTTCCAACCGGGCAGCCGAGAAGGGCAAGGCGCGGCGATAGGGCCGGTCCGAGGTCATCGCGTCCAGGGTATCCGCAATGGCAAATATCCTCGCGCCAAGAGGGATTTCATCGCCCACCAAACCCTGCGGATAGCCCGTGCCGTCGTAGCGCTCCTGGTGGGTCAGAACAATTTCGGCTGCCGGCGCGAGGAATGCAATACGGCTGACGAGGTCGTATCCGGTGCGAGCATGCGTCTCCATAATCTGTTTTTCTTCCGGGGTGAGCTTGCCCGGCTTGAGGAGGATCGAGTCCGGAATTCCGATCTTACCGATGTCGTGAAGGTAGGAACCTCGCGCGATGTGCTTCAGTCGTTCCCCTTCAATCCCCATCGCCCGCGCCATCTCCAGGC
>CAYZVR010000112.1:0-11270 GCA_964481715.1 uncultured Acidobacteriota bacterium
GGCGCCCTACAAACAAATCCGCTGCATCAACGAGGCCAAGCGCGGGATGTATGCGCTCAACGTCGAGTGGTTCGGCATGGGCCAGTTCCGCACCGAGGGCTTCACGCACGCGCGCATGACGCGCGATAACAATTGCACCGCCGGGCGCATCTACGAAACCATCATCACCAAGGAGCGGCGCGGCGATTATCTCGGCAAAACCGTTCAGGTGATTCCCCACGTCACTAACGAAATCAAGTCCGCCATCCGCAAGGTTTCGCAGGACGTCGACGTCGCCATCGTCGAGGTGGGCGGGACGGTGGGCGACATCGAGTCGTTGCCGTTTTTGGAAGCCATCCGGCAGATGCGGCAGGAACAGGGTCGTGACCATTGCGTGTTCGTGCATCTGACGCTGGTGCCGTTCATCGGGGCTTCGGGCGAGCTCAAGACCAAACCCACTCAGCATTCTGTCAAGGAATTGCGGGAAATCGGCATTCAGCCTGACATTCTTCTTTGCCGTACAGACCGTTATCTTTCCGCCGAGTTGAAGGCCAAAATCGCACTTTTCTGCAGCATTCAGGAAGACGCGGTCATCACCGCGAAAGACGTCGGCAATATATACGAGGTCCCGCTGGTGCTCGCGAGCGAAGGGCTGGACACGCAGATTCTCCGCTGCCTGAAGCTTGAAACCCCCGAGCGGAACATGCAGCCCTGGATGGACCTGGTTGACCGGCTCCACCACCCATCCGACGAAGTGAGCATCGGTATTGTGGGGAAGTACGTGGAATTTCAGGACTCATACAAGAGCTTGAATGAAGCGCTGATGCACGGCGGGGCCGCGCACGGCCTCAAGGTGAACGTTGTCTGGGTCGAGGCGGAAGGTCTGGAAGGCGATAACTGGCCCGGTCAATTGACCGGCTTCGACGGAATTCTTGTGCCCGGCGGATTCGGCAAGCGCGGCATTCCCGGAATGCTTCGAGGAATCGAATACGCGCGCACGCGCAAGGTGCCTTATTTCGGAATTTGCCTGGGCATGCAGTGCGCGGTCATCGAATACGCCCGCAACGTCGCGGGCCTGGAAGGCGCCGACAGCTCGGAATTCGATCCGGCAACGGCGCACCGCGTCATTTACAAGCTGCGCGAGCTGCGCGGCGTTGACGAATTGGGCGGCACGATGCGCCTGGGCGCCTGGACCGCCAAGCTCAAGGCCGGCTCCTTCGCCAATCAGGCCTACGGTGCGCTCGAGATTTCCGAACGCCATCGCCACCGCTACGAGTTCAATCGCGAATACGAAGAGGCGCTGACGGCGAACGGCCTGGACATCACCGGCAACACCCCGGACGAAACCTACGTTGAGATCGTGGAGATTCGCGACCACCCGTGGTTCCTGGGCTGCCAGTTTCATCCGGAATTCAAGTCGCGGCCGCTCGACCCGCACCCTCTCTTCAAAGCCTTTATCGGGGCTTCCTACACGTACCGCAAGCAGAGGCTCGGGCAGGCAGAGGCCGCGGAGATGGCGCAGCCGGTGCGGGGCGGAGTCTCCGCAGCGGCCGCGAATGCGCCCGAGAACTCCGGCCCGGCGGAAGAGTAGCCCGTCAGCCGACGGACCGGGAGGCCCGTCAACCGATGGGCCGCGAGGCCCGTCAACCGACGGGTTGAGACGGGTCCTCGCGTGCTTGGTAATAATTCATGGTCCAACCGGTTCGCGTTGGTAACCTGGTGCTGGGCGGCGGGCGGCCGCTGTTCCTGATCGCCGGCCCGTGCGTCATCGAAAGCGAGCGGCACGCGATGATGCTGGCCCGGCGGCTTCGCGACGCCGCGCGCTCGTTGCGCGTTCCGTTCATCTTCAAAGCTTCTTTTGACAAAGCCAATCGGACATCGCTCAAAGCCTTTCGCGGCCCGGGTATGAAGCGCGGCCTCGAAATCCTGGCGCGCATCAGGGAGCGAATCGGCGTTCCGATCCTCACCGATGTGCACGACGTCGCGCAGGTCGGGCCGACGGCGGAAGTCGCGGACATTATCCAGGTTCCGGCATTCCTTTCACGGCAAACCGACCTGCTCGTCGAGGCAGGGCGTTCCGGGGCCGCCGTGAACATCAAGAAGGGACAATTCCTTTCACCCTGGGATGTGCGGCACGCGGTCGAGAAAGTCGCGAGCACCGGGAACCATCGCATCCTGATTACCGAGCGCGGAACTTCGTTCGGTTACAACAACCTGGTTGTGGATATGCGCGGCCTTGCGGTAATGAAGGAGCTGGGTTATCCCGTGGTTCTCGACGTCACGCACGCGCTGCAGCTTCCCGGCGGCGAAGGCACGCGCAGCGGCGGCCAGCCGCAATTCATCGAAACGCTCGGGCGAGCGGGCGTGGCAGCGGGTGCTGACGGGGTTTTTATGGAAGTCCATGAGAATCCGGCGCGGGCGCTCTCGGACGGTGCGAATGCGCTGGAACTCCGCCGCTTCAATCCGCTCGCGCGAAGACTTCGCGACCTCGGCCGGTTCGTTCGACGATTGAAATAAGCACCTCAACTGAATAAACTCTTGGGTTCCGAGTGACGGAAGGCAAGGTCTCAGTCCGCCGATGAGCGACGCGAGCCGTTGGGATTCGACGGCCGTCGAGACTTGCTTTGTTGAAACCAGATTACTCGAGGGTAGAAAAATGACCGCAGACCGTATCTCGAATTTCCTGGCGTGCAAGCTGGGACTGCTCGTGGCGCTCGTGGCGTCTGCCCCCCTTTGGCCGAGACCTTTGCCGGCCCAGACGCGAAATGAGATTGCCGAGCTCTTCGCGAAATACAACGTCAAGCAGGATGTCATCAAGCCGCCCAAGGGAATTTTGAAACACGAGTACCTGGTGCCGAGCGGTCCTTACTGGCAACTCTTTGATTGGGACATGTACTTCATGAGCGTGGCACTCAGCTACGACGGGGTGGGGAAGCCGGTGGCGAGCTCGGTCAAGAACTTCCTGGAATTTGTGGACGAGTACGCCAACTGGCCCGGCTACGCGCCGCGAGAGATCGCCCCGGACGCGCTGTGGGCCCTGCCGGAACAGTGCAAGCCGTTCCTCGCGCAGGCCGCCGTGCGCGCCTCACTGACCCTGGGCGATTTCAAGTGGCTGGAAGAGCCAAACGGCGAATCGAAGAAAACGAACTATCAGAAGCTCGTGGACACCGTCGCCTTCTGGGAGAACACGCGCCGCGCTCCCGACGGCCTCTTCCGCTGGTATAACGGTGTGGAGAGCGGCGTGGACAACAACCCCGCCGTTTCAGATACGCCCGCGGAAGTGACCGAAGGCGTGGACCTCCAATGCTATCTCACCCGTGAGTATCTGGCGCTCGCGCTGCTTGCCGAAAAGCTCGGAAAGTCAGAGGACGCGGCGAAGTTCCGCAAAAATGCCGAAGAGCTCGAGCGGCTCGTTCAACAAAAAATGTGGTCGCAAACTGACGGCACGTTCCTCAACATCGACTCGCGGACGGGACATTTCGTTCGAGTCAAAACCTGGACGAATTTCGTGCCGCTTTGGGCGGGCATCGCGACGCGCGAGCAGGCCGACCGAATGATTGAAGACCACCTCCTGAATGCGAAAGAATTCTGGTCGGCAAACGGCGTGCGGACGCTCGCCCCCGATGAGCCGCTTTACAACCCCCGCTCCGGCTACTGGCGCGGACCGGTCTGGGTGATTTCCAATTACCTGATGATGCACGGTCTGTTGAACTACGGCTACAAGAGCGAGGCCAGGGAGCTGGCCTCGAAGACCGTGCGGCTGCTGGTTGACGACTTGAAAAGCCACGGCGGCATGAACGAATGCTATAACCCTGAGACGGGCGAGCCCGCGGCGGGAGGCAAGTTCCTGAGCTGGAATCTGCTCGCCGAGCACATGGTTGAGGAAGCCGAAACCGGGAAAAATCCGGCGGCGCTCACGGATTATTAGGGCGCGTTCTTGCAGCCGCGGAAAAAGTTAAAGGTCTCATCCTCCCTCGGTCTGCTATCATCGGTCGCGATTTTCATCTTGAATCCTTAGGCTGGCGGCTCATGTCGACCCGCGACGCCCGGCGAGAACTCGCCCTGCTGGTCAATTCGCATTATCCCGTTATCTATCTCGAAACGTGGGAGGAGGCGCGCGCCACGGAAATCCTCGTCAAGGTGGCGGAGGATTTGTCCCTGCCGCTCTACTCGTGGACGCTCACGCAGGGCCTGGCGCGCGTGGGTGGCGCGCCGATTTACAACACGCAGGAAGCGCTTCAGGTCCTCACGCAGATCAACACCATGGATTCCGACGGCCTGTTCCTGCTCAAGGACTTTCACAAGCATCTGGGTCAGGATTTCATTGTCCGCAAGCTGCGCGACATTGCGGAGAAATTCCGCCGCGCGCGGCGCGCCATTTTTATTTCAGCGCCCATCGTTTCGATTCCTGTCGAGCTTGAAAAAGACGTGGCGCGATTCACCCTTGGACTGCCGGACGAAGAGGAACTCGCGCAACTGGTCAGCGCGACGCTCACTGACCTGATGGCGCAATACAAAATTGAGAACCGGCTTTCCGGTGACCCGGGTTCGCAACTCGCCCGCGCCCTGAGCGGCCTCACCGTCCGTGAAGCGCGGCGGATTCTGACCCAAGCCATCCTCGAAAACTCCCGCGTGGATGCCCTCACGGTTGACCGCATCCGGGCGGCGCGGAGCCGTTTGGTTCGCGACCAGGGTGTGCTCGAGTTCGTGGAGTTTCAGGATGACATGAAATCGGTGGGAGGCCTCGCGCGGATGAAGGCGTGGCTCGAAAGGCGCCGCGGAGCGCTGACGCCCGAGGGCGTGCGCTTCGGCCTGGAGCCGCCGCGCGGCGTCTTGATCCTCGGCGTGCAAGGCTGCGGTAAAAGTTTGTGCGCCAAGGCGGTGGCGCGCGAGTGGAACATGCAGTTGCTCAAATTCGATTCGAGCAGCTTGTTCGAAAAATACATCGGCGAATCGGAAAAGAACCTGCGCAAGTCGCTGCACGTGGCGGAGGCCGTAGCGCCCGCCGTGCTGTGGATTGACGAAATCGAAAAGATGTTCCCCAACGCGGCGCTTCACTCCGAGTCCGATGGCGGGCTCTCGATGAGAATTTTCGGAACTTTTCTGACCTGGATGCAGGAGAAAAAGGCTCCGGTTTTCGTGGTGGCCACGTCGAACGACATCTCGGCACTTCCGCCCGAGCTCCTGCGCAAGGGCCGGTTCGATGAGATCTTTTTTGTGGACTTGCCCGGCGCCGAGGAGCGAAAGACGATCTTTACCATTCACCTGACACGCCGCAAGCAGGATATCGCTCCATTCGATCTCAACCGCCTGGCCGACGCCTCGCATGGCTTTAGCGGCGCCGAGATCGAACAAGCGGTTACGTCGGCGCAATTTTCGGCTTTCTCCCAAAAGTCGTCCCTCACGACCGAAATGATCCTCAAGGAAATCCAGGCCACCTACCCGCTTTCGGTGACCATGAAGGAAAAGGTCGAGGCCCTCCGGCAGTGGGCGCTCGAGCGGGCTGTGCCGGCCAATTGAGCGCGTTCCCAGGTTCTTTCGGGACACTTCCGCCCTCCATGCTCAACAAATCCGGCGCAGTTGACGGAAACCACGGGATGCGGTAGCTTGAGCAAAATAGGGGCTTAGGTGCGCGCAAGATGGGATTTTCGGTTCGCAACCTAAAAATCCGCCAGCAAGTGCAGCTTGTGACCCTCGGGCCACTGTTCGCCCTCTTGTGCGCGATTGCCGTGCTGTTTTACGCTTATTGGATGGCACACATCAGTGACCGCAGCGTGCGACGCTCGGAGGGAAGTATCGCTCACACCGAGGCGTTTCTCGGCCAGGCCTCGGAGATGTATTCGGGAGTGCGGGCGTATCTCCTGACGCGCAACCCGGCGTATCTCGCCCCCTATGACCAGGGCATCAAGGAAATTCCTGATCAGCTTGGGAGCCTTCGCGATCTTGAGTCGGACTCCGCCGCGCACGTTGCCGCGGTGGATGCGATAAAGGAAGATTTCCGGAGGTGGCAGAGCGAATGGGCGCGGCCGGCAATCGCCCGGGCCCGGCGCGGCGAGGCGGTGGACTCTGATGCTCTGGTGGTGGAAGGCGAAAAGCGCATCACCGTGCTGCGCAACCGGACGCTCGATTTGCTCGCCGCCGACCGGGCGGAAAATGCCGACTTGGCCGTCCGCACACACCAGACGATGCGGCACATGCTGGACCTGGGCGTGGGGCTCAGTATTCTGGTGGGCGCCGCGCTTCTGTTCCTTACCGGCGTCGTCACCGGCATGGTTACTCGCCCCGTCCAGCAACTCATCGAAGCCTCCGAGCGCGTCAGCCGCGGCGACTTCCAGGTGGCGCTGCCTCCTACCTCCAACAATGAGTTCGGCCTACTCTCCCAATCCTTTGCCCGCATGACCACCGCGCTCAAGCGCGAGCGCGAAGAGCTGGCCGCGCTCAACAAATTTTCCGAAGCCGTCACCCAGTGTACGACTGAGCACGAGGTGTACGACCACATCCTGCACTCGCTTCGCGAGCGCTTTCAGCCGCAGCAGGTCATCATCTTCATCCTCAAATCTTCGGAGAATTTGCTGGAAGCCGTGGCGAGCCTTGCGCCGCTGCCCGAGCACGTTCGCGCCTGGCCGGTCATTGACGAGCCCCACAAGTGCAAGGCCGTGCGCATGGGCCGGGCGTTTCGCGTGAACGATGTGAGCGTGGAGCCGCTATGCCCGGCGGACTTTTTGCCGCCTTCGGCGGGGAGTTACTTCTGCGGGCCGCTCATCGCCGGCGGCATCATCATCGGCGCCGTTCGCCTGGAAGGTTTGAAAGACTGCTGGACGCCCGACCGCGTGAGCCTGCTGGAAGGCTACCTGAGCGGCGCGGCCACGGCGTTATCCAACTTGCGCCTGCTCCAGACCATGAAGCAGCAGGCGAACGTGGACGAGCTCACCGGCCTCTACAATCGAAGGTTTATGGAAGACTACGCGCGCAAACTCCTGGCCATGGCCTCGCGCAAGAGCACTCAGGTCGGCCTCATCATGATGGACCTCGACCACTTCAAAAGTTTTAACGACCTGCACGGACACGAGATCGGCGACCGCATCCTGCGCCACTTCGCCAAGACCATCAGCCTGGCAATGCGCGAAACCAACCTGGCGGCACGCCACGGCGGGGAAGAGTTCGTCGTGCTGCTCCCCGATACCGGCGTCAAGGCCGGCCAGTTTGTTGCCGAACGCATCCGCAAGGCCGTTGAAAAAATGATTGTGCCCTCGGGCCTCGATAAACCTCTTCCCAAAATTACCGTCAGCCTCGGCCTCGCCATTTACCCCGATCACGGCCGGTCGTTTGAAGAGCTCCTTCAGGCTTCCGACAAGGCGCTCTACGAATCCAAACGCACCGGGCGTAATCGCACGACTATCTACGCCGAACTGGCCGAGCCGGCAAGTTGATTCCTCGCAACACCGACTTCCCCCCTGCGAAGGTTCAAGATTGGAAAATAAGCAATGAGGTGTTATCCTGCGCCCGCGTAATATATGGGCTCGTTGACGCGCGGACCTTGACAACGGGTCACCGCCGAGCCGTTTGGTGGGGGGTAGAGGGTGAAGCCGCGCAAATTGCTCCAAAAAGCGCTTTCGTCTCCTGCCAACCTCCGCTTTGATGAGGCTTGCAGGCTGGCTCGCGCCTTCGGATTTCATCTCTCACGGGTGAGCGGGAGCCATCACATCTTCGCTCGTCAGGGCGTGCGAGAGCTGGTGAATCTCCAGGAGGTAGGAGGCAAGGCGAAGCCCTACCAAGTTAAACAGTTGCTTGACCTCGCTGAGCGGTATAATCTGTCCTTAGGCGGTGAGGAATGAGAGACTACCATGTGAACATATTTTTCAGCGAAGAAGACGGCGGATACATCGCCGACATCCCCGATCTTCCTCACTGCTCCGCTTTTGGTGAAACGCCGGAGCGGGCCTTGGCTGAAGTTCTTAAGGCCAAAGCCGCCTGGATCGAAGCGGCCCGAGCCGAAGGCAAGCCAGTACCTCCACCAACTTTCAGGCCCGTGATTTATCAGGTGTCTAAAGTCCCCGCGTGATTCCTCGCTCCACAATTTGGAAAACAAGATATGAGGTGCTACCCTACGCGCGCGTGCAGGGTTGCGTTGGGGCGCGCAGGGCTGGCGCTATGTGCCAGCCGGCGGAAAATTCGCAAGAGCAAAAGGGGTTAGTCTTTGCAGAGCGTATTTGAACGAATATTACTGCTTCTGCTCGCGTTTTCGTTGTGGTTGCCGAATCAGGTTGGAGCCTCGACGGTGCCCGTGCAGACCTTGAGCGCTCAACAGGCGAAAGAGGTCAATGCTGAGACTGTCTATGTCACAAGGACTGGCAAGAAATATCACCGAGAAAGATGCCGGTCCCTGTCGCGGAGCAAGATCAAGACGACCGTCAAAGAGGCGCAGGCAAACGGCTACACGCCATGCAAGGTATGCCGACCCCCTGGCTAACATGATCTGCGCCGCACGTTACGACCACTCCTACACGCGGGTTCCCACTGATGAATCATGCTTTGAATCAACCGCGGGTCCGTCAAGCCGTAGGAGCCCAGGGCTGGAAAAGCACCAGCCGTGGCTACGAGCCCAGAGGAAGGGGATAGGAACGATCGAGAGCCTGCCGTCCGCATCCAAGGGCTTTCGCCCACGGCTATTCGCCTTCGACCCCTGCGGGGTCGTCATCCGGACGCCGGATGCGTCCACCATGAGTAGCCGGGGATGAAATCCCCGGACCGAGGGAGCCTTATATAGTTTAATCCTTTGCCCAGCAACCGCCCGACCATTTTTTTGCTTGACAAATCTAGGCAAGTATTCTAGGCTATCAAACATGACGGCCATGGGACAGCCCGCGAGGCTTCGCACCACCGGATTCGATGATTACAGGGCGCCTTACGACTCGGGGCGTGGCGGCAAAGCGCCGCACGCTCGCGCACTCCAAAGCAAGGCGCGAGATTGCGCGAAGCAGATGTCGAAAAAACCCGCTCCAGAAGCGGGTCCGGTGCAGGTAGGCCCTCGAAAAAGGCAAAAATCAAAACAATCCATATAAACCGCGGAACGAACCCACGAATTCGCCTCAAGTCCTTTAGAATCAGCGACGGATTGACAAAAAGTACCAGGAACGAACCCAAACGAACCCAATTTGAAGCTCCGTAAGTAGTTGAAAATCGCCCCCGCTTCCGGAACGAAGCCACTTTGGGCGCGCTCACGGCAGCGCGACCCCTCATCTCTCCCGCCGTGCCGGACACTCTCTGCTCAGACCAGAGGTTGGGGAAATGGACTGGCCGTGGCGGCGTTTGCACGCCGGAATTTCACCCCGTGAGAATTTCCAGGCCCCCCTTGAATTCGCTGATTGCGCTCGCCTGACTCCTGCGTTAAGATGCGAAGGTTCGCTGAGGCTGCCGGGGAAAAATCCCAGTTCAACGGCAGACCGAACCAAGGACGGGCCAAATGCCATGGTGGGATAAAAAGCCGGAAGAAGAAATCGTTCCCAAGCCGCCCGAAAAAGCTTGGGTTCCGCCAGTAACTCCCAAGGTCGAAAGTCCCAAGACGGAGGCAACGCCAAAGGTGTCAAATCCTATGTCAACCAATCAAAATCCGACGGTCCTCGGCCGCTCAGTCGTGTCGCGAGGAGAACTGTCCGCCAGCGAAGACTTGTCCATCGAAGGGCAGTTCGACGGCACGATCAGCATGAAGGACCATTGCCTGACGGTTGGATCGAACGGCCAGGTGAAGGCCGAGATCCAGGCCCGCCAGGTGATCATCCACGGCACGGTGAACGGGAATATCTCGGCGCGCGAGAAGGTGGAGATCCGCAAGACGGGACGCGTGCAGGGTGACCTGACCGCCGCGGGCGTAGCCATCGAAGACGGCGCGTACTTTAAGGGGAGCATCGAAATCCAGCGCGACGATATGCCTGAGCCGGCACGCGCCTTTGCTGCTTCCAGCGCCGGGTTGGGCAAATCCGAGTAGGCGTGACAGTTTCTGATTCCAAAGTCACGCGCGGTGCTCCGGGTCGGGCGGGGACGGACGTCTCCGTGGCCGCTCCCATCCTTTCGACACCTCGCCCCATCGCGGACGCGGCAGGCCGAGCCCGAACGAGCAACCCATGTTGCTGACGACCCGCCAGGAAAGACCGAAGACGGGACCGCGGGACCACGACGCTCCCAAAATGCCGAGCCCCGGCTTGCAGTGGCTCTGGCAGCAGCTTCGCGACATCAAGCACCCACACCTTCTCGATTGTGGCCCGGTGCGCCAGGCGACGCTGGATGTGTACCTGCGCCGAAAAGCCAAGATCTATATCGCCGATTTAGTTTCTCCCGCCCAGAAGGGAAATCCCAAATTTTGGGACAAGAGTAAGAAGGTCCAGGTTTTTCTCACCGAGGATTTCCTAGCGCAACTTCCCAGGATTCCGGACGAGTCGCTCGCGGGGCTCTTCTGCTGGCACCTTCTCGATGTTATTCCACCGGAAGCCGTCGCGCCCGTGACCGAGCGCCTCTTCTCATTGCTGCAGCCGGGAGGGGTTCTGTTCCTGCTGCTGCGGCAGCCCTACCTCCCTGAGGGAGCGGAAGCATCGTGCTGGCTGGAAGACTTGACGGCGCTCCAGACCGCGCAGGATGGCAAGAAGCCCTTCCCTTATCCCGTCGTCACCAACCGCGATATGGAGCGCCTGTTTCCGGCCGGCAGCGTCAAGATTTTCCTGACGCGCTCGGGCCGCCGGGAAGTCGTGGCCATGCGGTAGCGTCTCTTTTCCAGAACCTGCCCGCCTCCCGACAAGTCCATACCTACAAAGACCAGACGTGTCCTCAACTCGCCTAGACATCTAGCTCAGGAAATCAAACCAACCCGCCGATAGTCCATCCGGAGGTCGGGTTAAGGATGGGACGCCTTCCTTGGGATGGATTCAGGCCGCGGCTGCTGATCTTTGCTTGTCTCTCTATCGCGGCCGGGTGCACTGCGCAGGCGCCGCCCGCGAAGCCTGAGGCAAACGGCGCCTTTACGAAGGCCGAGGTTGTGGCGGCATACAGCCGGGTGCCGCTGAGCTTTGAAGCGAACGCCGGGCAGGTTAAAGGCCGCGGCAGCGAGCGAGTACAATTTCTCACGCGAGGTCGCGGCTATACGCTTTTTCTCAGCGGCAACGAGGCGGTGTTGAAATTTCGAGGCACCGGTCGAGAGTCAAGGGTCCAAAGTCGAGTGGCAGAGGATTTGGTAGCACAGCGTTCACTCTCTAACGCTGCGGCTTTTCCAAGTCCCTTCGGTAAACCCAAAGGATTTCAAC
>CAYZVR010000113.1:0-11189 GCA_964481715.1 uncultured Acidobacteriota bacterium
CTTCCCGCAATCACCCGCCCGCCTCGAACTCCACGCGAAACTTCTCGAGGTGTACGCCACCTACGGCGCGAACGACCCCGTTATTCGTGACGCGCGCCAGTTCCTGGCATCGTTCCCCAAGGCGCCGCAACGGATTCATGTCGCCTTGTTGCTGGCCGACGCGCTTGCCAGGAAGGATCAGGTCAACGAAGAATTGGCCGTGTACGACATGCTGCTGGCTGAACTCGCGGCGCGTGCGTCCCACGTTCCCCTGGGAGAGCAAGCCGCTGAAACTTATTCCGCGAGCCAGGGCGAAACGCCGTCGTACATGGAAGAGGAAGGTGAAGAAGAAGGCAAACCCGCGCCCGCCGAGGTGCCGGTCCCGCGACCTTCGGTCGAGCAGAGCCAGCCGGGAGGGGCGCGATCGCCGGAATATTCAAACGTCCTGGAGAGATACATCTCGCGCCTGGTCGCGCTGAAGAGGCCCCTCCAGGTCCTCTCGCTTTTCAAACGCGAGATGGACCGGAATCCGAACGATCCCGGCCTTTATGAGCGACTCGCGACATTCCTGGATCAGAATCGTCTCGGCCAGAGGATCGAGGGGGTGTATCGCCAGGCGATCAAACAATTCCCCGATCGCACCTGGTATCAGAAACTGGCGCGCTGGTATCTGCGCTACAACCGAACGGCTGACTTCGAAAAACTGAGCCGGGAAGTCATCAATGTCTTTTCGGGGTCTGACCTGCAGGAATATTTTCAGAAGATCGTCTCGTCACAAGGAATTGACGCCCAGCTTTTCGTGCAATTGAACCTTTACGCTCAGGCGCGATTTCCCCACAACCTCGCCTTCGTGAACAACCTGTTAACCGCCTACGGGCGGCCCGAAACAGCAAATATGGCTGCCTGGGAAGCTTTGATTCGCCAACACTGGTATGACGACGACAATCTGCGCTCCAGGTATTTTGCTCATCTTTCGTTCAGCCATCGTCTGGATTCGGAACTCCAGGTCATCCGGCAGGCGAACCCGGCAGTTGCCGCCGGCCGCTGGCAGGAAGTGGCAAGCACCAATCCCGCCGCGGCACAATTCATTTCTGAAGCGGAACTCTGGCGATCGCACTTCGAAGCCGCCGCCCCCGTCACGCGCGCTGTCGCGGCAGCTTACCCCACCGACGCTGCCCTCGCATCGCGGGCCGCCTCAGTGTTCCGGTCGCTTGCGGCGTTTGATCCGAACGACACAGAGATCGCCGCGAGCATTCAGGAAAACCTCTCCCAGGTCGCGCCGCGCGACAGAAACGCGCTGACGAGCATCGGGGAGATCTACGCCGACCGGGAAATGTTCGACAAATCGCGGCCTTACTGGAACCGCATCGCGGAACTGGAACCCGGCAACGCGAGCGGATACCTGGAAGCGGCGACGATCTTCTGGGACTACTATTTATTCGACGACACCCTGCGACTGATTGAATTGGGCAGAAAAAAACTGTCGCAACTGTCGCTTTACGCTTACGAGGCCGGGGCGGTTTACGAGAACGAACGGAATTATCCCAGGGCCGTCCGGGAATACATCAAAGGAGCATTGGCGAACGAGGACCAATCTCCCGCCCGGACTCGCTTGCTGCAACTCGCCAGGCGGCCGAAGCTCGGGGCGCTCGTAGACCAAGCCACGGGGAAACTCGTGGCTGCGCCGAACGCCGACTGGAAAGCGGTGTCGCTGCGCCTTGCCGTGCTGGAAACGCTTGATCGGCGGGACGACCTGGAAAAATTTCTGCTCTCGCTCACGCAAAATGCCACGTCGCTGGAACTGCTGGAGCGCCTCGACCCCGTTGCGGTGAGACTGGGATTCGATGCGATTCACATCCTCACGCTCGAGCGGCGTGCCGCGCTCACCAATGATCCCGTGGAACGTCTGCGACTGCAACTATTGCGCTTTCAGGAAGCCAGGGGAAACGTGGAGGAAGCGCGGCGGCTCATCGAGTCCATTTACACCGACAACCCCACCATTCTCGGAGTGGTTCGAGCCAGGGTGGATTTCTACTGGCGCAACAAACAGTGGGATCCTGCGATCGACACTCTCCTCGAAGCCTCCAAGGCGGCGTATCCGGCCTTGAGCAAACAATTCACTTTCGAAGCGAGCCGTAAGGCGACCGACGCGAAGGAGTACCCACGGGCTCGAGGTCTGCTGGACCCGCTGCTCGCAGGCGACCCCTACAATGCCGAGTACCTCGCGGCGATGGCAGACACCTTTGCGCGGGAAGGCAACGACCAGGCATTGCGGGATTTCTACCTGGCGAAGATCCAGGCCTTCCGTGATGCTCCATTGTCTGCGGACGAACGAAACCAGCGCATCGCGGCTCTCCGGCGAGGTCTCATCCCGGCGCTAACCCATCTCAAGGACTACGCGGGGGCCGTGGCGCAGTACATTGAAATCCTCAACCGGTATCCGGAAGATGACACCCTGCCGCAGGAAGCTGCCGCGTACGCAGAGGGGCATGGCCGGCGCCCACAGCTTCTTGATTACTATGCGAAGGCCACGACTGATTCTCCCAAGGATTTCCGCTGGCCGATGGTGCTCGCCCGCCTGCAAACCTACTTCGAGGATTTTCCCTCCGCCATCGCGTCCTACACGAAGGCGCGGCAGGTGCGGCCCGATCGGAGCGATCTCCTCATCGCGCGCGCGGCGCTCGAAGAACGCTTGATGCGTTTTGACGAGGCGATTCAGAGCACCACTCAGATCTACGAGCTGACCTATCAAAACCCGCAATGGATGGAGAAAGTCGCTGAACTTCGCGCCCGGCAGGGGCAGACCGATGCCGCTGTCCAGGCTATTCGAAAGGCCATGATCGAGGGCCGCCCGGAAAAACCGGAGATTTTCTTTAACGCGGCGGCCAGGCTGAAAGGCTGGAACATGCTGCCCCAGGCGCGGGAGTTCGCCGAGCGAGGCGTTTCCCTCGCGGGGCAGGAACTTCTGACTGATGCCGGCAACCTCGAGGGAGTCAAAACTTACGCAACCGTCCTGACTCGTCTTCGCCAGTACGAGGAAGCGTTCTCCCAGCTCGAAAAAGCTGCGCAAGCCGCGAAGAGTCCCCAGTTCACTCCAAACCTTTTGCCGCCGCTGCAGGCGATGGGCCAGGCTGTGAAGACGTACTTCACTCCCGAGGAAAAGGTTGCCTTCGCGGGCTTTCTCGAAAAGGAGAGGGAGGGCAAATCGGGAGAGGACGTTGCGCAGACCATCTTGCCATTGGCGCTGACTGCCGGGCTTTTCGACCTCGAGGCCCGATGGCGTCATGAGCTGATGATGGCCAATCCTGGTTCGGCGGAAGCCCAGACTCAAGAGGTGCAGCTTGCGGAACTCCAAAGACAGCGGATGAAGTTCAACGAATTGGGGGCGCAACTGGAAGCTTATTGGAATGTTTACCCTCAGGTGGTGGGCAAGGACAGCATTCTTGAACGGGCCGCCGCGAGTTACCGGGCAGGGGGAAACACCCAGAGCGAGCTACTCGCGCTATCGAAGGCCTTTGAACATCAGGGGCTCGGCGACGCGGCTCTGCGCAGGTACCTGGATCTTGTGCTCGTAAGCAATCCGCAGCGGCTGGCAACCATTGCTGGCAGCGGCGCAGTGCCTCCCATCAGGAACGCCGCCGCGAATACCGCCGTCGCAAGCGGCGACGCCAAGCTGGCTTTGCAGGTGATCGCGGCCCGGGGACGAGGTCTGCCGCCCGTGTGGGCGCGAGCTTACACAGGCCTCGTGGGGCTTTACTATGCTAGCCCCGCGGCGGAGATCGGCGCGGCCTACCTGGCCGGGCTGGGGACAGGCACGATTGGCGAACGAGTCGGAAAGCCCGTAGACCGCACACAGCAGATTGCAGGGAGCATCTGGTTCTATTACGGATCGAGGTATGGCGAATACCTGGCGGTCACGAAACGAGGGAGTTCCGAAGACTACCTCCCCGCAATGCTCGAGGGCATGCCGGCAAATCCCGATGCTTACACGACGCTTGCGGAATATTACCAGGACGCCGGTGAATTCGAACGCGCGCTTGCGGACTACGCGCATACACTGGAACTGGCTTCGCGGCGCGGCGGAGTTTACGACCGCATGGCCAGCATTCTCTGGCAGCAGGGGAAGCACGACGAGGCCACCCAGCGCTGGCGCGCGGCCTTCCAGGCTTTTTTGCGGCAGGAAAACAGCCAGCAAATCCCCCCCAGTTTCTGGGAAGACCTGCGCACGACCCTGGAGCATATTGGTGAACGTGAGTTGTTGCCGCAAGTCCGCGAGGTTGCGGATAAGATCCTGCGGGCGTACGTCCTGCACAACGGCACTTACCGCGCTGACGAGCTGCTACAGGGAGTCATGGCCGCAGAGAGCACCCCGGCAGCAGGAGTAGCGTGGATTATTGATCTCGCCGGTACGGCGCCCAATCCACTGGAGTTTCTGAGCGAGACCGTCGATGCGAAGTGGATTCCAACGCCCCAGCGCGAACCCCTCCTGAGGCGAATCGTGCAGCTTGCGGAAGATGAGGCTGCTCACGCCCAGGGAGAGGCCCAGGGCGTCGCGCTCGAAACCTTGCGCCTGTGGCAAATGCGCTGGGTGAACTACCTCTTGGACGTGCATCGCACCGAGGAAGCTCAGACAGCGTTTCGGGCCTTGCCCGAGGAAGTGCGCAAACAGCAATCGCAGGAAGTCACGACACTGGAAATCCGCATCGCGGTCCAGTCTGGAAGGCTTGACGCAACTTTGGCGCACTATCAGGCCGAGCCCGAGAGCACGCCGCCGCTCGACGCGCTGCGCTCAGCTACCGGGTTTTTGCAACGGGATAAGGACGAAACATCGGCCCGGCGCGTTCTGGAATTCGTCTATAACCGTGAGCTCGAGCAACACAATTTGACTCCCGCGAACTTCCTCGGCCTGGCGGAGATTCGACTGCAATCCCGGGATTTGGCCCAGGGCGCGGCCCTTCTGCGCAGGATGGCCCTGGTCGCAGGCGAACCCTTCGAAAACTTTAGCGCGGCCGCGGAACTGCTCATCAAATACGGCCATCCCGCGGAGGCGATGGAGTTCCTCTCGGCAAGGGTAAAAGCTGTGCCCTGGGATGCCCAAGCCCGGCTGGAACTTGCCCGGGCGCAAATAGCGGTGAAGCCGACAGGCGACGGGGAATCCGGGCAGGGATTGCTCTCTGCCCTCGCCGCCTCGTCTCAGGCTCCTTATACAATACGTGCCGAGGCTGCGCAGGCCTTCGCGGGGTTGAAAGCGGAAGGGGTGAATTTTGGGAGCGGCGAACTTGACCTTTTGGGGAAAGGCGGCCCGCAGGACGCTGCGACAGCGGAACTACCCGAGTACTTCCATGCGCGAGTACTGGCCGCAGAACGCGTGAGTGGTCCGGCCGCGCGTGTGCGATTGCTGCTTGGCGCGTTGGCGATCGCGTCTTGGGATGAGTCCCCGCGCATACCGCTTTTCCGCGCGGCCGTGGGCGCGGGGCAGAATCAACTCGCGTATTCCGCCATCGAGCCTCTGCTCAATCAAGGTAGCGCAGGTTCTTATCAGTATCCGTATCAGGCCCAAAATACCGAAGGGCCCGAAAACGACGAGCCGGGAAGTTACAACAATCCTCCCGATTCGGTGGAATTCCTCCCACGCGTCCAACTCAGCGCCGAGGAAAGAGCCGCCCTGGCCGTGGAAGTCGCCGAAGTCCTCGAAAAACTTCACCGCTTGAGGAACGCCACAACCTACTGGGCGATTGCCATGGCGCTCGCGGTTGACGGCCCCTCACGCGATAAATTCCAGGGGAGGTTGAATCAAGACAAAGCGGAGCTGAAACTCCAGCGACAGGATACGTTGCGCCGGCCAGTCGTGACCGAGCATCTCGAACAGAATGGAACGGTGCGGCCCAGGCCGGCGGTGAAATCGGGAACTGCCCAAGCATCCTCGGCGGTTGGAGGTGAAGGCCGATGAAGCGCCATACCGTATTCGTCTTCTGTTTTGTGAGTGTGGCGCTGGCGGTTACGCCGCAGGGCCAGGCGCCCTCATCCACGACTACACCTCTAGCCACGCTGATGCCTGCGGGTCCGCTGCTCTACATGCAGCCTCCGGACTTCCCCGCGCTCGTCCATGACTGGAACGATTCTCCGGAAAAGAAGGCCTGGCTGGAAAGCGATAATTACCAGGTCTTCTCGCGCTCGCGCTTGTTTTTGCGATTGCAGGAGGCGCAGGCGGAATTCGCCGTAGCGGCCGGCGCGCCGCCCGATATGGCACTCCTGGATTCGGTCGCCGGAAGCGAATCCGCCCTGGCGCTTTACGACATCGGAAACCTGGAGTTCCTTTACATCACTCGTTTGCCCGCTGCCCGCGCGATGGATAACGCGCTGTGGCGGGGAAAAGAGAAATTCGAGCCGCGCCAGGCAGCCGACATCACTTACTACGTCCACACCGAGCCTTCCAAGAATCGCCTCGTGGCCTTCGCGACAGCCAACGATTACTTGTTGCTGGCCACACGCGAAAACCTGATGGCTGGAGCGCTGAGCGCCCTCTCGGGGAAGGCGACGCGCACGCTCGCGGAGGAGCCGTGGTTCGCGAACGCCACAGCAGCCGCGGGGCGACCGGGTGATTTGCGCCTGGCGCTGAACCTGACGGGGCTCGTCAAGTCGCCGCACTTCCGCTCCTACTGGATCCAGCAGAACGTCTCGACACTGCGCCAGTACAGCGCGGAAGTTGCGGACGTATACCGCTCATCCGACGAAATCCGCGAAGAGCGCGTGCTGGTGCGCGACCAGGCCGGCGCCGCCGCCGAGCCGGTGGCTCCCGATGAGTCAGCCATGGCCGACCTGCTGCGCCTCGTCCCGGACGAAAGCGGTTTGTACCGCGCCTGGAGCGCTCCTTCGGTTGAGCAAGCGCTTGAACTTCTCGAGCGAAAAGTTTTGTCTCCGCGTTTGGGGCGCGGCGTGCCATCAAATTATGCGCCGAGCGTCGCACTCTCGGAAAGCCAGACCGGCGGCGAAGGCGATTTGGAAACGCTCATTGACGTTCCTCCTCTCACCGGCGCCGGGGGAACTTTCCAGCCCGAGGCGCTTCAAAAATTGTTGACCGAAGCAAAACTGGTTGGCACGCTCCAACTTGAATTTGCGCGTAATTTAGACGTATTCGCCGGCACGCAGTCGGCCATCGTGCTCCAAGCAGCGGGAGACTGGAACGTTGAAGCAACGCGAGCCGCGCTGGTCTCAGCGGTGGAGGGTCTTTGGACGACTTCGGGTTTGGGAATCAAATGGGTTGAGCAAGGAACCGGCGAAACTGCCTATTCGGAACTCGATGGCCTGACCCCTCTCGCGATGGCCGTTCGCGGTCACCTTCTGATTGTAGGTAGTGGCAGCGGGCCGGTTGTGGCCGTGCTCAAACGCTTGTCTAACGCGCCCGTGAAAGAGGGGGGCGTGTATGCTGCGGGATTTCGACACGCGGCGGAGCGCGGGCAACTCGTGAAAATGACTCGGCTGATCGAAGCGCCCCTGGGCCAGCCATTCGGTGGTGGAGAGGAAGCCGGCGGTCACGAGCCCTGGTTCTTCTCAGAAAACCTTGCCAGCCTCAGCCAGGCGCTCGGGCGCGTTGAATCGGAGTCCATCGTGGTCCGCGACCGCGGCCCTCTAGTCTCGCAGACGGTAACCTATCGGTTGAGCAAATGAAGAAACTCGCTTTGCTGGTTTTTCTCCTGTTGGCTTGCGCGACGCGGACGCCCTCGGCTTCCCTTTTCAATCAGGCCATCGCGGAGGCCTTCCGCAGGCAATTTGCTTCGCCTTCGGTTTCTTACCTCTTGATGGATGCGCCGGCGGGGACGCTTGTGGCCGCGCGGTGGGAAAACCTGGACCGGCCAGTTCCCGCCGGGTCACTGGTGAAACCCTTTACGGCGCTCGCTTACGCAGGGTCACACGGCTACCAATATCCTGAGCTGACGTGCCGTGGGACTCCCGATGGCTGCTGGCTGCCGCGTGGCCACGGCCGGATCGGTATGACCGAAGCTATCGGCTACTCTTGTAACGCTTACTTTCGTAAACTCGCCGAGGGGGTCTCGTCCGACGATATCGCGCAAGTGATGCTCCGCTACGGAATTGCTGGCCACTTTGCATTGCTCTCCGCGCCGAAACTTGTGGGCCTTGGCGCAGGGTTGGAAATTCCACCCGAGCAAATCGCGCGGGCTTACATCGAGCTCGCCGGCCACTCGGGCGAGCCGGGCGTTACGGAGCTCCTGCAAGGGATGTCGCTATCAGCCCGGGCCGGGACGGCCAGCGCCATACAGAAGTCTCTCCTGGGCGCGCCCGCGCTTGCCAAGACGGGCACCGCTCCTTGCATCCATACAGCGCGCGCCCCCGGCGACGGGTATACGGTCATCCTTTATCCCGCTGATGCTCCCCGCTTTGCGTTGCTGGTTCGCGTCCACGGAGTGCCCGGCGCCCACGCCGCAAAGGTCGGTGGAAAGATGCTGCGGACCATCGTGACAGGTAAATAGGAGATCAATATTCTCTCTCGACGTGCCGTCTATTTCCTGATCTCGCTTCTCTTAATCCCGGCCGCGTCGTTTGCCGGAACCCTTCGAATCGGTGTGCTGGGATTGTTCCGGCCGGTGGAGCTCACGATTAGCCCGGCTCCTCACAGCGTCCTCGTGATTGAAGCCGACGGCCGCCGGATGATTCTTGAAGACGGCAGGCAAGCACACCTGCGAGTCGTTGGCCGGCAAGTGGAATGCAGAATCGGCGAATTCACTTTCACCGCTTCGTTCGTGCGCGGCACGAGCCGCCAAGCAGGACCTGCGGAGTTCATCCTGAGTGTCCCTGGAAGGATGACGCGCGAGTATCGTGGCGCGCTCGAGGTCAGCGTCAGCGACGGCAAATTGCTTCCGGTAATCATCATAGACTCGGAAGCCGCCGTCGCCTCAGCCGTCGAAGCGGAGAGTCCTCCCGGTTCGACTCTGGAAGCGTTGAAGGCGCAAGCGATTGTGACGCGGTCTTACTACCTGGCCGCCCGGCGGCATACCGGCTTCGACTTCTGCGACACCACGCATTGCCAGTTTCTTCGCGGACCCGCGGCAGTAGATTCCCCTGCCCTGGCTGCGGCGGCAAGCACGCGCGGCCTTGTGTTGATGTACCGAGAAGAAATTGTCCCCGCGCTCTTCTCGGCCAGTTGCGGCGGACGGACGCACTCTCTAACCGAGGTCGGCCTTTCTGCCCGCGGCTATCCATATTTCCCGGTGGCCTGCGAGTATTGCATTCGTAACGCTACTCGCTGGAAGACAGTCCTGAACCTGGATGAGGCGAGGTCCCTGCTTACTGGTCCGCGCACGGAAGCGGAGCGCCTGAGGATCGATCGCCAGATGGGTTGGAGCACCATTCCCGGGAACAACTACAAACTCGAAGTGGCGGGTGAATCCGTGGTTATCCGGGGAAACGGGCAAGGACATGGAATCGGTTTATGCCAGATGGGAGCTTCCGGCATGGCCGCGGAAGGCAAATCATTTCGAGACATTCTCAGCACCTATTTCCCCAACACTTCTCTGGGCGCCGGGGCCGACCTGGGCCTCAACATATCCTCGCGCCTTGCGATGGACCCTGCGAGAAACCGGTAGTCACAGGGAGCGTGGTGCGTTGCCCCAAGGGAACGCCTCAACGAGCTGTTGCGCCGTCCACCCGGAAGTGGGATTGGCCGTGACGTCGAAATGGAGTGGGCGTCGCCTCCGGTGTGCCAAGACGATAAAGACTTACAAGACTCGAAAAGTAACCGTCGCCAGCCTACTTGCGGTACACGATCAAATCCTCGAGATTCATCCAGGCATTTTTGGAACCCGAATAAGGTTGGCCGTTCACGACGATGCGAACGGTGTGAGTGCCGCCCTTCAAATCAAATTTGCCCCAAAGCCCTTCACTACCGCGGGTTCCGTCGTCGTTGTAGCCGTCAATCTTGCCCATCGACTCCCCGTCAAGATAGAGGTCCGCAGTTCCTCGGTCCGTATTGAGACTCCCCACGAGCATGGCGCCGGTCCCTTCGAACGTGACGGTCGCTTCGGCGCCGGCAGCTCTCGATCGGGTCTCGGGAAGGCGGCCAGTGACCTTTTCCCAGGCGCCTTGCCACTTCCAGCGAGGGTCCCCAATCGCGATGCGTTCGACCACCTTGCCGGGGGCAAACTGCTCGAGCTCGAGGCTTCGCGGCTCCTGCTCGGGGATCACCAGTTCCCTCTCACCTACTTTCCCGCCCTCACGCTGAACCGCCAACTTCGCGCGCTCGACCGTACTCCTTACAATCGAATTGAACGAATAGTTCGTGTAAGAGAACTTCTCATCGGCGATTCCTGCCAGAGGAGCGGTCCATTTTGCGGGGATGCCCTTGTAGCCAAGCATCACGCCGAGAATGCCCG
Organism: uncultured Acidobacteriota bacterium; assembly: GCA_964481715.1. Classification (GTDB taxonomy): domain Bacteria; phylum Acidobacteriota; class Terriglobia; order UBA7540; family UBA7540; genus JAHEKS01. The sequence continues at coordinate 10,368 of CAYZVR010000113.1, forward strand.
CGGCGCTCGATGGATTGCAGTCGCTGTCCTGACCGGCGCGCATGGAGACTTCCAGGGTCTTGTCGAAGTCCCCTTGGCCATAAAGCAGGCCCAGCGCAACATAGGCGCCGTTCAGCGCCGCGTCGATGTTGAACGGGCGCAAGGCCCCCTCGGGACACGGGTCGTCCTTGTCCCATTTGTCCTCGATCATCTGCCAGGTTTTCTTCCAGTCCGGATTTTCGGCCGACCACTTCAGGACGTCGCGAATCACCTCCGCATAGACGCTGCCGGGGGGAATTGCCGACACGCCGGCTTCGACCACCTTGCGCGGGTCTTTCTCGAAGAATGCTGCGGCGTACATTCCGCCAAAGAACACTCCGCCATACACGCCATCGCCGTAATTCATCACGTGGCCCACGCGCTCGGCATAGTGTTGGGCGGCTCGCGGCAGGCCCGGGCACATCAGGCCGATGAAATCAGATTCGATTTGAAAGTCAATGTCGTTGGCGTGCAGGTTGGAGTGGGGATCACCCGACAACGGCGCCTTTGCACCTCGTAGCAGCAGACGGCGAGCCGCCAGGTTGGCGTGCCAAAGGCGGTACTTGGAATCCTTGAACGCATCGCCATAATTCTCCGTGGTTGCATCAAGCCCGATGCGATCCATGACGTCGGCGAAAGTCATCTCCACATAGAGGTCGTCCTGGTCCAAGGCGCCCTTCAGCTCTTCGGGCTTCCAATTTCGCGGCTTCTCGTTGATCTTCCCGCGGAACCTGAACTCGGTGGGCGCACCATAAGTCACACCGATCATCTGTCCAGCCCATCCGCCGCGGACTTTGTTTTCCA
>CAYZVR010000114.1:0-3652 GCA_964481715.1 uncultured Acidobacteriota bacterium
GTCGAGAATAATAGAAACGACGGCCGGCACTTTCCCCGTACTCCGGCCCGCGGCCTTGATGCGATGATGAAGGTCGGCGGCCGCGGCGTGCGGGTCCATCCGCGAGTAGACGAACCCGATGAGGTCGGAAAGCTGATGGTCGCGGAAGAAAATCGAGATGTCACGATCACCCGCCGCAAAGTGGTGAGGGCGATAAAGCTCGTTCCCTCCCGCCACCGTTCCGTCCGGTTGCCGGTAAAATCCTATCTGGCGAGAGCGTCCGAGAATGCCTTCGTCCGTCGCAGCCCACGCAAAGCCCAAAGACGCGGCGAGCCGCAAGACATCGTCCGACACGCTGCCTTCGCTCGGCCACAAGCCCATCGGCCGGGCCCCGAAGACCCGTTCGTGGAGTTCGATCGCGGCCACGAGTTGCGCTCGGGCATCCTCAGGATGGCGAAAGGGCTGGCGCGGCAGCCGTACCCACGGGTGCGCCTCCGTCGCCACGTTGGTATCGCACAAGAGCGGAAGGATGGGATGGTAGAAAGGCGAAGTCGAAACCTCGATCTGCCCGCGGGCAACCGCCTTCCGATATACCTCAAGTGTTACTTTAAATATTTCAACTTCCTTTTTGCGCAGAATAACCTTGTCATGTTCCGTGTAACCACGCCCGGCGGTGGCCAGACGTTTGATCTCCGGGTCGTGGGCGAGGTAAATCTCATCGAACCAGGCGAGCTGAGAGAGTACTTGAAGGTCCAGTAGGTCCTGGGAAACGAACCTCTGCGCTGCGACGACCGGGTTGGGAGTGGCTCGCGCCTTATCGAATAGTTCCCGAAAGCGGGGGTAACGGTTCAACAGATTGTCGTGGTTGAGCTGGAAGGCGAAAGTCAGAAGGCTCGAACGGTGCTCGATGGACAGGTCCTCGACCCGTTCAAAGGCGATGTGGTATGGCTCCTCGTGCGCCGTGTCGTTCGCGTAGTCCGTGAGCTGGGCGACGAGCGAGGGCACCATATTGAAAGTCATGTGAACACTTGGAAACTCCTCGAGCATGGCGACCATGCCGAAATAATCCTTCAAAGCGTGAAGGCGAACCCAGGGCATGGCGTAGACGTCCTCGGCCAAGTCCTTGTAAAAGGGCTGGTGCATGTGCCAAAGAAGCATCAACGAGGTGTGCATGGTGAGGGTGTGAAGCACTTCCTTTGCCAGGTCAGGAGTGCTGTGCTAGCATCTGAACTGGATTCGGAACTCAAAATGGGAAGCTAGCAGTCGAGCGCTAAGTCTCTCCTTCGAGTTTCAAGTTTCGAATTTCGAGCAACCCATGCGGATCCTTACCCGATACATTCTGAAGGAGATCTCCTCCCATTCCCTGCTGGGGCTGCTGACCTTCACGTTCGTCATTTTCATCCCACACGTGGGCCATCTGCTGGAAGTGGTGGTGCGCCACGACCTCCCTGCCAGGGACATCATCAAGCTGTTTATCCTTCCCACTCCCGGAATTGTGGTTCTAACCATTCCCATGGCCGTGCTGGTCGGAATCCTGATCGGGCTGAGCCGCATGGCGGCGGACGGCGAGGTGACCGCCGCTCGCGCCTCCGGTATTGGCTTGGCGCAGTTTATCCGGCCGGTGATAATTTTTGCACTATTCGGCTGGGGTACAACTTCCTGGATGAGCCTTTTCCTCGCCCCGCAGGCCGGCCGCGCGTTGGGGCGCATGGAATCCAGCCTTGAAGCAAGCCAGCTCCCATACGAAATCCAGCCGCGGGTCTTTATCGAGCAGTTTCCCAACCTGTTGCTTTATCTTGAGGACGTGGCCGGAACCCGGTCGCGCTGGAGCGGCGTCTTCATCGCCGATACGACCAAGCGCGATTCGCCGAAAATCACCTTAGCGGAAAGCGGAATCCTTGTCAACGACCCGGCCAAGAGCCGCCTGATCCTTCACCTCGAGAAAGGCACCACCCACGAGATAGATCCACAGCACCCCGAACGTTACTCCGTGGCGTCTTTTACGGACACGGATTTGCCCATCCCGCTTCGCCAATCAGATACGGGGGCGGAGAAGCACACCCCCGCCACGGAATCGCTCGGTACCTTGCTGCGGACGGCCCGAACCGCGCAGCGGCCGGAAGAACGGCGCGCCGCCAGCGTGGAACTTAACTATCGCTTCGCGCTGCCCGTCGCCTCGCTTGTTCTGGCGCTGGTTGGAATCCCGCTCGGCCTCTTTTCACGCAAGGGGGGTAAGGCAGCCGGCATCGTGCTGACGATATTTCTGGTTTTCCTCTACTACGTCCTGATGGCCTTCGGGCTCAGCTTTGCCAAGCAGGGACGCATCAGTCCGGTGCTGGGACTCTGGCTGGCCAATCTGGCTTTCGGGCTTACCGGCATCCTGATGCTTGCCAACTTGCGTCGAGTCCGCCTCCGTCTGCAATTCCTTCAGGACTGGGCCGAGGATGCAAGCCGGCACTTCAAGCGCTGGCGAGACCGTGCGCCGCGCAAAGTCCGCCGCTGGAACGCCTCTCCGCTCGCCCCCCAGGCCGCGTCTCGTTACCGCTTTTTCCAGATCCTGGACATTTACGTCATCCAGGGCTGGCTTTTTTACTTCGGCGCTCTGCTTGTGACTTTCACGGGCATCTACGTCATCTTCGACTTCTTCCAACTTTTGGGCGACATCATCAGGAACCACGTCAGCGCGGGTGTGGTTCTCGATTACTACCGCTACCTGACACCTCAAGTTATCTATCTCATGCTTCCCTTGAGCATTTTGATGGCAACCCTCGTGAGCTTTGGCCTGCTGACCAAAAGCAACGAGATTACCGCCATCAAGTCGGCGGGGATCAGCCTGTACCGGATCGCGGCGCCGGTGCTGATCGCGGCTATCCTTGCCGGCGCGGGCATGTTCGCGCTGGAGGATGTTTACCTGCCCGAAACCAACCAGCGGCAGGATGCCCTCCGCAACCAGATCAAGGGGAAGCCGGCACAAACCTATCAACGCCCCGACCGGCAGTGGATCTTCGGCCAATCGCACCGAATTTTTAACTACCGGTTTTTTGACGCTGACCAGAACGTCTTTGCCAACCTCTCGGTCTTCGAGTTTGACCCTAAGACCTTCCACATGACGAAGCGCATTTACGCCTCACGGGCTATCTGGGAAGCGCCGATTCACGGTTGGGTGCTCGAAAAGGGGTGGGTGCGTGACTTGGAGGGCGAGCAGGTAACCTCCTACATGCCCTTTTCGGTAGCCACTTTCGATGAACTCTCGGAGGCGCCGGCCTACTTCAAGAAAGAGGTGAAGCCGTCGGCGCAGATGAGCGCTTTCGAGCTGCGCCAATACATTAACGAGCTCAGCCAGAGCGGTTTCGACGTGGTTCGCCTTTCGGTGCAACTCTACCGCAAATTTTCCTACCCGGTGATGGCCTTCGTGGTGGCTCTGATTGGTATTCCCTTCGCGCTGACCACGGGCCGGAAGGGAGCTATCACAGGGATTGCCGCAAGCATCGGTATTGCCATCGTGTACTGGGCTTCGACCAGCCTATTCGAAGCGATGGGAAATTTGAGCCAACTCCCGCCGGTTGTCGCCGCGTGGTCCCCTGACGTTCTGTTCGGCCTGGGAGGAGTCTACTTGTTCCTACGCGTCCGGACGTGATGGCTCATAGGAACAAAACGGGGAAGGCCGCCCAAC
>CAYZVR010000114.1:3662-11089 GCA_964481715.1 uncultured Acidobacteriota bacterium
TGTGTCGGTTGCGTGTCGAAAGCCCGACAGTGGGTTAACTTAAGTTCCGGCAGGGGGATTGTTGCTGTTAAACATGATGCGCCAGAACTTCCATTTGCCGTCCGCCTGCCGTTTGACAATCCAAAGGTTCTTTAAGCTCAGCTTCTTGACCTGTCCGTCTGACTTAGATGTTCGCGTGCAAGTGACACTCCCCCTAACAAATCCCCAATTCCCCGCCACCTCAACCTCATCGTAAGCCAGCGTGCATTTTTCTTCAAACGTGGTTTGGTAATCGTGTGAGAGGCGGCGGATTTCTTCTTTGCCCGCGATGGAGGGGCGATCGGGAGCCATGATAATCGCATCGGGAGCCATCGTTGCCATCCGCCCGTTCAGATCGCTAGTGTTCACCGCCGCGAAAAACTCCTCCCCTAGCTTCTTGATCGCCTCGACGGCATCCTTGGTTGATGCCTTCGTGCCCATAAGCCCTCCCCTCAGCCGGTGGGAGTAATCAGCGCAGGCGCACTTGCCGCCGTGGGTTCCCTTTGCAAGAGGAATGTTAGCACGACAGCTGTGCTGTAACTACACGATCGAAGAATGTCGACGCGTCGACAAATCATCTCGGCCCAGGCTGGCACTCATGAAAAAGAAAAGCCCCGACTCGAGTTTCGAATCGGGGCTTGACTATTACTTAAAGTAATACTTTAACTGTTGAACTTCAACCTGCCGCGATCATGCCGTCGTGTAAGCCTTCGTCGCTGACTTTTTCACGGCAAATTGTGCCGCTGCCAATCGCGCGATCGGCACGCGATAGGGCGAGCAACTCACATAGTTGAGCCCCGCTTCGGCGCAGAGTTCGACCGAAGAGGGTTCGCCGCCGTGCTCGCCGCAGATTCCCACCTTCAGGTTCTTGCGCGTCAAGCGCCCCTCTGAGGTCCCGATCTTCAGCAGCCTCCCCACCCTCTTCGGGTCGAGGACGGCGAACGGGTCGGCGCTCCAGATCTTTTGCAGGACGTAGGCATTGATAATTTTCCCGCAGTCGTCGCGCGAAAGCCCGAAGGTGGTTTGCGTCAGGTCGTTCGTCCCGAAGCTGAAGAATTCCGCCTCCGTGGCGATCTCCGCGGCGGAGAGCGCTGCCGCGGGCAGCTCGATCATGGTCCCGACCAGGTATTCAACCCTCACGCCTTTTTTCTTGAAGACTTCCTCCGCGACCTTGTTTACAATTTCCTTTTGGAGCGCCAGCTCCTTCACCTCTCCCACCAGCGGGATCATCACTTCGGGCTTCGCTTCAATCCCCTGTTTCTTACAATCGCACGCGGCCTCAAAAATCGCCCGCGCCTGCATCTCGGTAATTTCCGGATACATGATTCCCAAGCGGCATCCGCGCAGTCCCAGCATGGGATTGAATTCATGCAGCCCTTCAACCACTGCCAGCACTTTCTTCAAACGATTGAGCTTGGCGCCCTTCTTCCGCTTCACTTCGAGCACCGCGATCTCAACCATTAACTCCTCGCGCTTGGGCAGAAACTCGTGGAGCGGCGGGTCGAGCGTGCGGATGGTGACCGGCAACCCGTTCATAGCTTTGAAGAGTCCGAAGAAATCCTTGCGCTGCATGGGCAGGAGCTTAGCCAGCGCCTCGCGGCGCTGCTTCTCGTACTTAGCCGCTTCTTTCGAGTCCTGGGTGTCCTTGCACGCCATGATCATGCGCTGCACGTGCGGCAGGCGGTCCTGCGCAAAGAACATGTGCTCGGTGCGGCACAACCCAATGCCCTCGGCGCCGAAACGGCGGGCAACGGTTGCGTCCCGCGGGATGTCGGCATTGGCCCGCACGCCAAGCTCTCGGGCCTCATCGGCCCACTTCATGAATTCGGCAAAGATGCCGCTGGAGGGATCGGGTTCCGTGGTGTCCACTTTGCCCAGGATCACACGCCCGGTTGTCCCGTCGAGCGAAATCCAGTCGCCTTCCTTGATCGTATGTACGCCGATTCGGAGTAGCTTTTTCTTTCCGTCCACTTCGGCGTCGCCACACCCGGCCACGCAGCATTTTCCCATGCCGCGCGTCACAACCGCGGCGTGCGAGGTCATGCCACCGCGTGAGGTCAGAATGCCGGCCGCCACCTCCATGCCGTGGATATCGTCGGGAACGGTTTCGGCGCGAACCAGAATCACCGGCTGGGTCTTGCCCATGGCCACGGCGTCATCGGCGGTAAAAACCACGCGCCCAACCGCGGCGCCAGGAGAAGCCGGTAAACCCTTGGCAATCACCTTCAAAGGCTTGGATTCATCAAGTACTGGATGAAGTAATTGGTTTAGCTGTTCCGGCTCGACACGAAGCAAGGCCTCCTGTTGCGTCAGCAGCCCTTCGTGAACCATGTCCACGGCGATTCGGACGGCGGCAGGCCCGGTGCGCTTACCGTTCCGGGTCTGGAGCATGTAGAGCTTTCCTTCCTGAATGGTGAACTCGAAGTCCTGGACGTCTTTGTAGTGCTGTTCGAGGCGTGAGGTAATCTCACGCAATTGGCGGTAGGCTTCGGGGTTGACTTTGTCGAGCTCGCTGATAGCGACGGGGGTTCGCACGCCCGCCACCACGTCTTCTCCCTGGGCGTTCATCAGGAACTCGCCGTAAAATTCTTTGGCGCCGGTTGCGGGATTGCGCGTGAATCCCACACCGGTACCGGAGGTATCGCCCATGTTGCCGAAAACCATCGCCTGGACGTTCACGGCCGTCCCCAGGTCGTCCGAGATTTTATTCATGCGGCGATAGGTTTTGGCGCGCGGGTTGTACCAGGAGCGGAAAACCGCCTCAACCGCCATAGCCAGTTGCACGCGCGGGTCCTGGGGAAAGTCCTTGCCGGTTTCCTGCTTCACGAGTTTTTTGTAGCCGGCAATAACCGCCTTCAGGTCTTCCGCCGTGAGCTCGGTATCGAGCTTGAAGCCGCGCTTCTTCTTTTGCCCGTCGAAGATGTGCTCGAATTTATCCTTGGGGATTTCAAGGACAACGTTCCCGAACATCTGGATAAAACGCCGGTAGCTGTCGTAAGCGAAGCGGGGGTTACTGGTCTTTCGCGCGAAGGACTCAACGACCTTGTCGTTCATGCCCAGGTTCAGGATGGTGTCCATCATGCCGGGCATGGAAAACTTGGCGCCCGAACGCACGGAGACGAGCAAGGCCTTGGAGGGATCGCCGAGCTCCTGGCCGAGCAGCTTTTGAAGATTCTCGAGCGCTGCGGAGTATTCGGCCACGATATCTTGCGGCAGCTTGTTGCCGTTTTGAAAATACAGGAGGCAGGCGGAGGTCGCGATGGTGAATCCGGGCGGGACCGGCAAGCCGGCGTTGGTCATTTCGGCCAGGCCCGATCCCTTCCCTCCCAGAGTGTCTTTCATCGCGCCGTTGCCTTCGGCTTTTCCGCCGCCAAACGCATAAACGTACTTTTCCATAATGAATGCTCCTTTATCGGTTGTCAGTTGTTGATTGTCTGTGGTCTGTTGTCCGCACCTCGCGTTCAGCGGACAGTCCCCAACCCCTAATCCCTTCTTCCCGATGTCGACGCGTCGACATTTTGCGGTCCGGGTGCAATTTCCGCAAAGTGGGCGATGCCGGAAAAGAGCTCGTCAAGCTTCCCCAGCAGGCGGAGGCGGTTCTCCCGCACCGCCGGATCCTCCGCCATCACCATCACCTTGTCGAAGAAGCGATCCACCGGCCGGCGCAGGTTTGCAATGGCCCTTAGCGCGCCCTCGTAGTCTTGCTCTTGCCGGCATTTCTCGGCTGAATCCGAAAACCCGTCGTAAGCATTGTACAACTCCTGCTCTTCCGCAGCCTCCAGCACCACCGTGTCAACCTCACCGGGCTGCCAGTCCGCTGCGCTCGCGGATTTTTCCAAGATATTCTTGATACGCTTGGCCGCCACCGACAGCGCCTCAAAATCCCCCGTATCGCGAATCTTCTCGAGCGCCTCGGCGCGCCGCGCGGCGTCGGCAGGCACATCCCATCCGGCAGCCAGTACCGCGCGCACCGTGTCGTACCGCATCGCTCGCACCGACTCCAAATAATGTCGCAACCGGTCCTCGAGGAACTCGACTATCGCCGAGAAGACTTCAACCTGCGGTTTTCGCCACTGCACATTCAACTGAGCGATGGCTCGTTCGACTAGCGAACGCAATGAGATGGGCAATGAAATCTCAACCAACACTTTAATTATTCCGTTGCCCGCCCGGCGCAGCGCGAAGGGGTCACTCGACCCTGTGGGCTCAAGACCCACTGCAAAGCCGCTTACCACACTGTCCAATTTATCGGCGAGTGAAACGACTGCTCCGACGACCGACCGTGGGCATGTGTCTTCAATCCCCTGGGGGAGATAATGGTCGTAGATGGCCTCGGCCACCCCTTCGAGTTCGCCTTGCGCCCGGGCGTAGAGACCCCCGACCACTCCCTGCAATTCCGGAAACTCAAAAACCATTTGAGTGGTGAGGTCGCACTTGCACAAATCCACAGCACGGTCGATCTGATGCCGCTGTTCGTCCCCGAAGCCGTCGACTCGGCCTTGAAGCAACCCGGAGATCTCCCGTGCCACATTTTTCATCCGGCGAATTTTTTCGGCATAGCTGCCGAGCTCGGCCTGGTAGGTGACGCCTTCGAGAGCTGCCTGCCGGTCGGCGAAGGGCACTTTAAGGTCGGCGTTCCAGAAGAAGACGGCGTCCGAAAAGCGCGCCGCGAGTACGCGTTCGTGCCCTGCCCGGATCAGACCCTTGGGGTCGCCGTTCAGGTTGAGCATGGCGCAGAAGCGGGGCTGAAGGCTCCCCGTATGGTCTTCCACCGCAAAATACTTCTGGTGACCGCGCATGACCGTAATCAGGACTTCGCGCGGCAACTGGAGAAAGCGCTCGTTGAATCTGCCCACCAGCCCCCTGGGCCATTCGGTGGAATTGACGATCCAGCCTTCCAGCTCCTGGTCGGGGACAACTCGAAAATTCAAATCTTCAAGTAATACTTTACATTCTTCGCGGACCGTTTCTCGCCTTTGGTCCGGGTCTATTTCCACCAGCATTTTGCGAAGACCGGCCGAGAATTCCTTAAAGCTGCGGACCGGCAGGCTGTTGTCCGGGACCGTGCGATGACCCAAGGTAAGACTCGAAGAACTGACACCCGCGATCTCGAATGGAACAGGTCGCGCGTTCTTCCCTTCGCCGAGCAGAGCCATGAGCCAGCGGATGGGGCGAACGAAGCGTGGTCCGGCTTTGGCAGCCCAATACATGCTCTTGGGAAAACTCAGGCTCAGGATGACCCTGGGCAACAACTCAGAGAGTAGTTCCAAGGCGGGCCGGCTGGGCGTTTTCTTCTTGAGGGACAGGTATACACCTTTGGGGGTGGTCGTGCGGGTAAGGTCCTCGAAGCGCGCCGAGTTCTTCTGGAGAAAACTCAGGGCGGCCTTGGTAGGCTTCCCCTGGACGTCGAAGGAGACTTTGACAGGTGGGCCGAGGATTTCCTGAACTTCGGCGGCCTGCCGATTGAGTATCTGCGGTACCCACACGATCAGCCGCCGGGGAGTGGAATAGGTCTCAAAAAGCGGCCCGACCACCAGGCCTTCCGGAAGCAATCGCGCGACCCCTAGGGCGCCCACCAGAGCCTTTCCAAAGTCCGCCTGCGCCTCTTCCAGGAAGCGGGCGGGAATCTCCTCGCAACCGATTTCAACAAGCAAGGGCAAGGTCGGGGCGGTGACGGCCATTTTGGGGCGGGATTTTAGGGCGGATTTTCGGGCCTTCATGCCGGTTCCGCCTCCACCACGGGCGCCTGCCGATTCACATAAATCCGTGCCACGTCACAGGCCATCTTCCTCACCCGGGCGATGAGCGCCACACGCTCGGTCACGCTGATTGCGCCGCGCGCGTCCAGGATGTTGAACAGGTGCGAACACTTGAGACAGAGCTCGTAGGCCTTGCGAAGGGGAAATCGTCGAAACTGATCGGTATCGGGAGCGCCCACTGGGAGAATTTGTTGCGGCGCTTCGGTCTCAAGAAGCCGCTTCGCTTCGCCCTCGTAAAGACCAAACAGACCGCGGCAGGTTTCGGGAGAAGCCATCTCGAAATCGTATACGGAGAGCTCTAGCTCTTCGTCTCGCCGGATGTCGCCGTAAGTGACGCCCTCGTTCCATCGGACCTGGTAGACGTCCCCGGTCCCCTGAAGGAACGCGGCGATGCGCTCGAGACCGTAAGTCAGCTCGACGGAAATAGGCTGCAGGTCGACCCCGCCGCACTGTTGGAAATACGTAAACTGGGTGATTTCCAGGCCGTCCAGGACCACCTGCCAACCGATACCCCAGGCGCCCAGCGTGGGCGCTTCCCAGTTATCCTCTTCGAAGCGAATGTCGTGGTGGCTGAGGTCTATGCCCAGGACCTTCAGGCTGTCCAGGTACAAGTCCTGAATATTGGCCGGCGGTGGCTTGAGGATGACCTGCATCTGGGTGTGCTTGAGAAGCCGGTTGGGGTTTTCACCGTACCGGCCATCGGCAGGACGCCGGGAGGGCTGGACGTAGGCCACCTTCCAGGGGTCAGGCCCCAGGACCCTCAAGAAGGTTTCAGGACACATGGTTCCCGCCCCGACCTCCAGGTCGTAGGAAAGGGCCAGAACACACCCCTGCTCCGCCCAGAATCGGCTCAATTCGAGCAAGACATCCTGAAAATTCATGCCACGCTCGTTTAGGCGAGGCCCCTTGGCTTTTTTTGGCATAGAAAATTAAGAGCCATGAATTCTGCGTGAGGAGTTTGGAATACTCGGCTTACGGGTACGCACACTTCCCGTACGCACCAGCACCCATAACTCAAAACTCAGAACTCTTCAGCCAGAAGGCTCCGGGTGGCCAGAGGCTTGTCAGCATGCGCCTCGATGACCTCTTCCAGAAATAATCGAGCTTCCCGGCAACCTGGCGGGCCCGCTCCCGCGAGAAGCCATTGGTCGAGCGATGTCTGCCGCGCGGACGCCGTGTAGGCGAGGCCTGCCGCGGGGACAGATCGCCTGGCATGCCCAGGACGGCAATCGCGGCAGAGCAAGCCCTCAGAGCCTTGTCCGTAAGACCCGCCTGCTTCGCCCAGTGCGCGCCCACAATTCAGGCAATGGTCAAAGTCCGGAAGGATGCCGGTAAGGCGCAGCATCCAGAAGTCAAAATAAAGCAGCGGACGGTTTACTTCTCCCGATCGCTTCAGCGCCCTCAGCACGGCCAGGACCAGCCGGAAGGCGCGCTCGTTCACGTCGCGCTCGGGCAGGAAGCGCTCGGCGACTTCCGCCACAAATTGCGCCGCTACCTGAACGCGATAGTCCTTCTGCATGTCGAAAAAGGATTCGACGATCTCGGCGGAATTCATCCGCAGGAGGTCGCGATTCTCGCGCTCGAAAAGCCAGATGCGAACGTAGCTGAGCGGCTCAAGCGTTGAACCGTAGCGGCTCTTAACGCGACGCG
>CAYZVR010000115.1:0-8165 GCA_964481715.1 uncultured Acidobacteriota bacterium
GCTGAAGCCCGAGCCGACGAAGTTTTTCGGCGCGCAGGCCACCGGCTGCTCGCCCATCTCGACGGCCGCGAAGCGCGGGACGCGGGAAATCGAACCGCAGAAGCCCAACACGATTGCGCGGTCGCTCGCCATCGGCAATCCCGCCGACGGTTATTATGCCGTCAAGGTGATGCTCGATAGCGGAGGCGCCGGCGAAGACGTCTCGGACGAGGAAATTATCGAAGGCATCCGGCTGCTCGCCGAAACGGAAGGGATTTTTGCGGAGACAGCGGGTGGCGTCACGGTCAGCGTCGCGCGCAAGCTCATCCGGCAGGGAAAGCTCGATCCCGGTGAATCCATTGTGCTGGCGATTACCGGAAACGGTTTGAAAACGATCGGTGCGGTCAGCGGCCGCCTGGAAGAGTCAGCGGCGATTCGCCCCAAGCTCGCGGACTTTGAGGAACAAATTCTCCACCTTGCTGCCGCAAAGGCTTGAATTTTTCTTCGAGCCGTTCGAAACTGATCTTCTGCTTTCACCGAGGAGGCCCTTGTGTCCATCACCGTCCGCATCCCGCCGCCGTTGAGAAAGTTTACGGGAGGCGCTGACACGGCGCAGTTCGCAGCGGTTGATTTGAGCGACCTCTTCAAAGGATTGGAATCGAAATTTCCCGGCATCCGCGAAGCCCTGTGCTCGGCTGACGGAACGCCGCATCGCTTTCTCAATATTTACGTGAATGACGAAGACATCCGCTTCCTGGGAGGCGCTCAGTACGCTTTCAAGGACGGCGATGAAGTCCTGCTGGTTCCCGCCATCGCGGGCGGCACGGAAACCGGCCATTCCTCAACTCCGGCGAAGTCTTCGCGCGGATAATTATGTCCCAGAGAATCTCGGTTCGCGTTCCGGCAACCAGCGCCAACCTGGGCTGCGCGTTTGATAGCGCGGCCCTGGCGCTGGGACTTTATCTTGATATCCACGTCACGCCGCGGCGCGACCGGGAAATCACCGTGCAATACAGAGGCGTGAACCCCGAACGAATTCCTTCCGATGAAACCAATTTGATCGCGCGCACCATGCGCCAAACTCTCGAAGGATGGAACAAGAAGCGCGGCTTCGATTTGGAAATCGAAAATCAGATTCCGGTCGGCGTGGGATTGGGGTCGAGCGCTGCGGCGATCGTCGGGGCGCTCGCGGCCTGTCACTGGCTGGCCGATACGACGCTGCTGGATGAGGACCTTGTGTCGCGCGCGACGAAACTCGAAGGCCATCCCGACAACGTCGCTGCCGCGTGGCACGGCGGATTTACGGTCGCGGTCGAAGCGGACGGCCGCGTGCTTTCTTATTCGTGCCCCGTTCCTGAAACGCTTCATCTGGTGCTGGTGATTCCCGACTACGCTCTTTCGACGGAAAAGGCGCGACAGGTTTTGCCCGCGCAGTATTCACGCGCCGACGCTGTTCACAATCTGCAGCGAGCGGTGGTGCTGGCGGCGCAACTATTTTCCGGCAAGAGCGATTTACACCGCGCTTTTTTCGACGACCGGTGGCACCAGCCGCATCGCGCTCCGTTGATGCCTGGCTTGTGCGAGGCTCTCGAGTACAAACACTCGGACGTGATGGGTGTGTGCCTGAGCGGCGCGGGACCTTCCGTCCTGGCGTTTGTGCGCGCCAATGCGGAACTGCACGGCGAAGAGCTTCGCAGCATTCTCGTCTCGAAAGGTGTGACCGCGCAAGCGCACGTTCTCTCTCCAGACAACCTCGGCGCCAAAGGTTGGAGCTTGCCTGCCTGAACGCGGCGAGCCAGATTTTGCCCATCCCTGATAATTGCGGGCCTAAAAAATAGTGTGTCACTTTTGGCGATGGTGTCGATCGTATCATTTTGCAGGGGAGTGGCGGGGAGTCGGCTTGTTATTAGTCCAGTTAGACTAATAATAATGTAATTGTATACAATGACATACGGCCACCCCAAGCTCGTAAGCGTTCGCCGGGCATGGGACACATGGGGCCGCTAGCCAGACAGCACCCAGCAAAAGTAGCGGAAAACCGACCCTGCCGCGCCATTCTATCCCCAAGCCGAATGGGGTCGCGACGCCGCCCCATGCCCCGCAATGAAGGGAGCGTGTCTTCCCCGCAAAGCCTGTCCGCGTGAAAACGGGGAGCGGGGATCCAGCGTTGTCGTTCCTATCCGCAAGACCAAAGGGAGAGGAAAATGGTCATGGATTCCCGCTTCCGCGGGAATGACGTCGCGCACGTGAAGGTTTTCTGGTGCGGCGATCGGAGCCTGCCCGTCGGCTGACGGGCGGGGACCGCCGTTGCGTTAACCAGCAAAGACCGGCGCTCGCAAAGCGCCGCTACAGCGACCCCGCAACTCCTTGGGCGCCGCCTCGTGCGCCCAAACCTGAGCGCTGGATGCCTTGCCCGACGGCAGGCGGGCGAGCTCGGGCGCGAAAGCGTAATCCTCGTCGAGAGATAATTCCGGCTTGTCCAGACGCCGGACGACATTCAGCACGTCGAGCGTGTCGATTTCCCCGCACCTGAGACGTTCCACGAGAACGTCTGACATGGCACCTAGGTCGCATTGACTCGCCTTAGACGGGGTGCTACATTCCACACAACGGCCTTCGAAGTGCCATTGTGTCTTTTTGAAAAGACCGCTAAAGGAAAGTCTTACTCAGGGCAAGCGGAGGATAAAATGAAGAAAGTAAATGCATTCGTCGTGTCGGCGTTTTTGGTTTTGGGCGTCGTCTGGTTTTCTGCTGCGACGTTTGCCCAGAATCCCCACGGCCACGGCCAAAAACCCCAAGCTTCTGGGGCGAACCAATCCGCCAGCGCGGGTCAGGAAAACGGACCGGCCGTTCAGGGACAGCAGGGCCACGGCAAGAATCAAGGCCAGGGGCAAGGCGAGAACCCATCGACAAGTGCGGATGAGGCGAACGGACCCGCTGCTCAGGGGCATCAGGGCCATGGCAAGAATCATGGCCAGGCGCAAGGCGAGAATCCATCGACAAGTGCGGATGAGGCGAACGGACCCGCTGCCCAGGGACACCAAGGCCATGGCAGGAGCCGAGGCCAGGCGCAAGGCGCGACCCAAGCGACAAATACAGATCAGGAAAGCGGGCCTGCTGCCCATGGACAACAGGGCCACGGCAAGAGGGGCGGAAATCAGGGAGCGAACCAGGCAGCCAACGCTGGTCCGGGCGGCGGTCACAGGCACGGCCAGGGCCAAGCCGGTGGCCCGCCTGCGCAGGGAGGCGGTTTGCCTGCCGGACTCGCCAAGCGCGGCGGAGACCTTCCGCCGGGACTCGAAAAGTACCAAAGCATGCATGGCGGGCAGCTTCCTCCCGGCCTTCAAAAGATGGCAGGCGACAGGACGTTTGTGATTGACGGCCAGGAAGTGACCGTGCACGGCAAGAACGCGCAACGGACCGAGACCTCCGGCAAGCCTGCCGCCCATGTTGTCGCCTCTGCAGGCAGCGAAACAAAATCCTCAACTGTGGGCAGCAAGTCAACCGGCCCGCATCAGACAGTGGAACCATCGGGCAACAGGACGCCCCGTCAAGGGACGGCGGGAAAAGCCAGCCAGACGCAGGACCCGGCGAGGCACCCCACCGAACAGCAGTAGTGACAGGGCGTTTCAGGCACGGGAGACGCCTCACCGAGGCGTCTCTACGCGATATTTTCCCCCGCCCTGGAATTCCATAAATCCCAAATCGCGGAGGATTTGGAGTTGCTACCTGCCTGCCGGCAGGCAGGGCGGGCTAATGTCCTACCGACTCATTGCCGATGAACAGGGGAGAGCATCAATCAGGAGGCCCCATGGCGACAAGGCGCGGGAGGAAACGTCGGCGTGCGAAGCTTACTCCGTGGGAAGACCATTGCTGGGTCTGGTATTTCTGCTACTACGTTGACGACGAAGGAAAGTCGGACGACGAGGCGGACAGACTGACTTGGCGGGACATGCTCTCGGAGTTTCCAAGACTCAGATTCTACAGGGGGTGCGAACCTTAAGACGAAGTGCCGATTTTTGATGAGGGCGCCCACGAAGATCGGCGAGAGCCGACGACAGACCACGCAGGGATTGACCCTGAAGACCTTATTCGATGCCAGCCTTAATCTTGAGCTGGTGATAAAGCGCTACTTCGCCGCTCGTGCCGGGCTTGAACACATCGGTGTTGAAGTCATCGTCCTTCATATCTATACGCTTGAAGATCTTCAGAAATTCCTCGACCTTGGGCACGCTGCCCGGACTGGTGAGGCGGAGGTACGCGTCTTTCAGGAACCTCATAAGCCCGCGAAAACCGTTGGTTTTATTTAGGATTATCCCGCGCCCTGTCGCGGCCCATCCCTCCGGCCACCTTGTTCGTGTCGCGTCAAAGTAATTCCACAACACATCTGCGATCGCCATCTCTTTCCCATCAATCATCATGTTTCGGAAAATTAAGGACTGCGATTCTTTTGCGCCGGCCTTCCGAGGAGTGTCGCCTCTCATGTAGAGATCTCGGTCCTTCACGGGATCCTTCGAGATATAAACCAATAGAGCTTCAACGAAGGTCGCTTGGCTAAGCATCTCATTGAACCGCCCCTCCGTTGCGACCCCAAGCCGTTTAATTCTGTGGTAAAAGGGACTCTTTTCGTTCTGATCCAAGGCCACAGCGATATTGTGGCATAGCTTCTGCGGGCTATTTGATCTAGCAAGGTCGAAGAGATCGTATGCAAGGCTCTTGCTCACCTTTGTCTGTGCGAGATTTACGGTTGAGAAAATATAGCCTTCCTGTGCGACATCAATGTCGACGAAGACTCCGACATTCACATCAAAGTCCGGCCCCGTGAACTTCTTCAAACCTTCAATTCTGTGCTGGCCGTCAATGACCTTGGCAATTTCCCTGTACAACACACTCTTTTCGGGATCCTCTGCGTCCTGGTAGTTTGAAAGCGTCAGGGTCCCCTCTTTCTCGTCGTAGGCAGCGCAAACCCCGTCGACCGACAGCACCACGGATGTTGGAAAACACGCGTCTATCGTTGAGACATATTCCTCAATTTCCTTTACCCTCTTCTCGTTCAGCGGGCGCTGAATTCCCAAATAGGTCTCAAACCCGCGCTCATGAAACATACGCCTTACATCAAACTCGGTGATTTCACAAAGCCGCCGCGAACTGAGCACGCCGACGTAGAACTCACCGATGGGTTGTTTGACCTTAAGAACCGGGAACGAGAAGGACCTCGTTTCATCTTTAGGCTTCATTGCCGGTGTTCACCATAGGCAGTAGTAAAGTCATCTTCCTGCTTCCTAAACTCCTCATGGATGTCAGGCACCTGGTGGATGTGGTACACAGTGCCAAGGTACAGAAGAATCAGGGAAGCTAAAAACATTCCAACGGACAGTTTAATGGTGAATTCCGCGTTAAGGCTCTTGCCAGCTGTCAATTCGCCAAAGAAAACCGCCGCAACAAGGTCGATGATTGCGATAAGAAACATGTGTGAGAGTCGGCTAGGGAATTCACGGCGAGCGCCGCGCGGGTCGACCAAGGCAATCCAAAAAATGGGCGCTAGAAGCGCGGTACAGTACATGAACAACTCACCGTGCGCGATAGGGCTTAGCAAGGCAGCCTTGAAAGCAGCCCTGTCCAAATGGTTTCCCCCTCCAAACACCATGAGGCTAGCAAGCCAGAGAGGAGCGGTGGAGAGTACGGTTACCACAATGGTTTGTCTAAGCGATTCCCAATGCTCGCCCACGCCACAGTCAACGAGCGCCCCGAAGAGGGGAGTTTTTCTTGCAAGACGTCGTAACACCTTTCACCCTGTTAAAAGCTCGTGACAACTAACTCGCGCCTGGTCCCGCGCTTGTCCGGGCCGGCGGCAATGACGCTCGAGCGGACGAGGCTGCGAATTGTAAAGTCCTTCCGGTAGAGATTCCGGATGGCTGGGGTGTCCGCATTCGTGGACACCACATGGACTCCTTTTTCCTTTGCCTCATGAAGGCATCTACTTAGCCGCACCTGGTCATCCCAGCTAAAAAGCCTTTCGTTGTATTTAAGGAAGCCGTTGTTCGAGTGCGAGGTAACATACGGGGGGTCAGCAAAGATCAAGTCTCCTCGTCTTGCCTGGCGAATGACAGTCTCGAAATCGGAAACGACAAGGGACGCACGCTTTAAGACAAGACTCGTTCGACCGAAATTATCAGTGTCGAAGAGGACGTTCTTTTTCGTCCCTTTCGGGACATTGAACTGGCCACGAATATTCACACGGTACAGACCATTCCAGCAGGTCCGGTTGAGGTATATAAATCGCGCGGCCCGAGCGGTTGCCGAGCGGGGATGAGAATCTCTCATTCTGTAATAGAAACGTTTGGAGTGCAGTCTGTGGTACCTGCGAAGGAGTGTTCTAACCGGCTTCCAGTTTTCCTTAATCGCGGAAAAGGTCGCAATCAGTTCCGGGTTCAGATCCCCGAGTAATGCGCGGCTTGGTTTGAGGCCAAAGAAGACAGCGCCACTCCCCAGGAATGGTTCCAAATAGCGCTTGAACGACGGGGTCACGAGGTCTAGATGTCTATTAACGAACCACCGCTTGCCGCCCGCCCACTTCAGGAAGGGCAAGGCGTGCTTGTCAGTTTCGGTCTCGGTCGTCATCGGGCGTTCCGTTTGCGACTTTATCACTCCCAATTCTAATGTCAACATACTAACCCCGCGGTCAAGAGCCGCCGAGTGGGTGTATATGGGTCCGCCGTGTGATGCCGTCGTTCGACAGGAAATACGGCGGGTCAGCGAAAATTAAATCCACGGTGTTTTCAGGGATGGCCGCGAGAATTTCCAGGCAATCGCCCTGATAAATCTTGATGCCGTGCTTTGGGTCGTGGAAGACGGGCGCGGGAAGTTGGCGGTGGTCGGTTGCCGGAGTCATAGGGATTCAGGACGTAGGGGCACGGCAGCCTGCGCCCCAGAGGCTACGGCCGCCGGGGCGCGCCGTGCCCTTACGGGATCGGATCCTTGATCGGGCGGTGTTGCTTGTCAAGGTGATCAACAATTATAGGCCGATCAATTCGGAAACGTTGATCATGCGGTTGATCAAGCATGGCGACGCAAAATCGCCGCACCATCAGGCGAGGGCACTTTACACCCCAGGGCGTAGGGGCACCCCTTGCGGGTGCCCATCCGAAAATCAGAAGGGCGGGCCCTCCTGATCCCGCAGGGCAGGAGCCGGAGGGCGGGCCCTCCTAATCCCGCAGGGCGGGAGTCGGAGGGCGGGCGCAAGGCCCGCCCCTACAGAACGTTGCAACGCGCGGAACACTTGCGGTACGATAATCGGCTGGCTAGCCCGTCAGCTGACGGACGAACCGCGGAAGACGCCAGACGCCTCAATGAGAATCACCCAAAACCTCGCCACCGCCGCGCCTTCGAGCGCAGGGGACGGAGCCGTCGAGTGAGCACCACCACCTTGAACGGCGGGCTCGGCCGAGTCGCCACCTTCTACGATTCCGTGATTGGCAAAAAGATCGTCATGGCGGTGACGGGCTTTGTTCTATTCGGTTTCGTCCTGGTGCACATGCTGGCGAATCTGCAAGTGTTTCTGCCCGTGGGCTTGGACGGCGTCCCGCCGCTCGACCGCTACGCCGAGCACCTTCGCGATTTGCCGCCGCTGCTGTGGGGAACGCGCGTGGCGCTTATCGTCTCGGTCGTCCTGCACATCGTGGCCGCGTGGCAGCTTACCATTCTGAATAAATTCGGCGCGCGGAAGACCAGCTACACCAAGTACACTCCCGTCGCTTCCAATTACGCCTCGCGGACCATGATCTGGAGCGGGCCGATCATCTTCTTCTACGTGATTTATCACTTGCTGGATTTTACTTTTGGAAACGTGAACCCCAATTTTCAGCCGGGCCACGTCTTCCACAACGTGGTGGCGAGCTTCCAGCACCCGGTTGTGGCTGTCTTCTACATCGTGGCGAACATTGCGCTGGCCTTCCACCTCTACCACGGAGTGTGGAGCATGTGTCAGACGGTGGGCATCGCTCACCCGCGGTATACGCCGCTGCTCAAGAAAGCTTCCGCGGTGTTTGCCATCGTGATTGCAGTGGGATTCTGCTCCGTACCGCTGGCCGTGATGGCCGGCCTCATCAGGTGATCGAAGAACTTATGAAACTTGACGCGCGCATTCCCTCCGGGCCCATCGAGCAGAAGTGGGACAAGGCCAAGTT
>CAYZVR010000115.1:8175-10968 GCA_964481715.1 uncultured Acidobacteriota bacterium
GCTCCGTACCGCTGGCCGTGATGGCCGGGCTGATTAGGTGAGACTGAAAGACCCCGCGCCGCGCGCTGTAGCGCGGCTCTATGAGCCGCGAGGTAATTGAAGTCACACAGGCGCCGGTCATAGACCGGCGCTACAGCGGGTGTTCTCCAATCAGCCGCTAGGGCGATCGAAGGACTTATGAAACTTGACGCGCGCATTCCGTCCGGGCCCATCGAGCAGAAGTGGGACAAGGCCAAGTTCGAAATGAAGCTCGTCAACCCGTCCAACAAACGGAAGTACAACGTCATCGTGGTCGGGACGGGCCTCGCGGGCGGCTCGGCTGCGGCGTCGCTCGGTGAGCTGGGATACAACGTCAAGTCCTTCTGCTACCAGGATTCGCCGCGGCGCGCCCACTCCATCGCGGCGCAGGGCGGCATCAATGCCGCGAAAAATTATCAGAACGACGGCGACTCGGTTTACCGTCTGTTCTACGATACGGTAAAGGGCGGAGATTTCCGCTCGCGCGAAGCGAACGTCTACCGCCTGGCTCAGGTCAGTGTTAATATTATTGACCAGTGTGTTGCTCAAGGTGTGCCTTTTGCCCGCGAGTACGGCGGCGTGCTTGCCAACCGGAGTTTTGGCGGCGCGCAGGTCTCGCGGACCTTTTACGCGCGCGGGCAGACGGGACAGCAGCTCCTTCTGGGCGCGTATCAGGCCATGGAGCGGCAGGTCCGCGCCGGCCAAGTCGAAGTATTCCCCCGCCACGAGATGCTCGACCTGGTGCTGGTGGAAGGACGCGCCCGGGGCATCATCGTGCGCGACATGGTGAGCGGCGAGATCTCTTCCCACGTTGCGGACGCCGTGATTCTAGCCACCGGCGGGTACGGGAACGCATTCTTCCTTTCCACCAACGCCAAAGGCTGCAACACTACGGCTATCTGGCGAGCCTACAAAAAAGGCGCGGCGTTTGCCAACCCGTGCTACACGCAAATCCACCCAACGTGCATTCCGGTGAGCGGCGATTATCAGTCGAAGCTGACCCTGATGAGCGAGTCGCTGCGCAACGACGGGCGCATTTGGGTGCCCAAGAAAAAGGGCGACAGGCGGCGCGCCAGTCAGGTTCCGGAAGACGAGCGGGACTATTACCTCGAGCGGATGTATCCCACCTTCGGCAATCTGGCGCCGCGCGATATTTCCTCGCGAGCCGCCAAGCGCGTGTGCGATGAGGGCCGCGGCGTGGGCCCGGGCGGCCGCGGCGTCTACCTCGACTTCGCCGGGGCCATCCAACGGCTTGGGAGGAAGACCATCGCCGAGCGCTACGGCAACCTGTTCAAAATGTACGAGCGCATCACCGGCGAAGATCCTTATGCGCTTCCGATGCGAATCTTTCCGGCGGTGCACTACACCATGGGCGGGTTGTGGGTGGATTACCACCTGATGAGCACGGTTCCCGGCCTGTTCGTACTGGGCGAAGCCAACTTTTCCGACCACGGCGCGAACCGTCTGGGCGCGAGCGCCCTCATGCAGGGCCTGGCGGACGGCTACTTCGTGATTCCCTATACCTTGGGCCATTTCCTCGCGGGCGTGAAGCCCGGTGATGGGGTGACTATCAACCATCCGGAATTCCAGATCGCGCGTAGCGAGGTGGAAAACCGCACCAAACGTCTGCTTTCGATCAAGGGCAAGCGGTCGGTGGATTCGTTCCATCGCGAACTCGGCCACGTGATGTGGGAGGATTGCGGCATGGCGCGGAACCGCAAGGGACTGGAGTCGGCGCTTGAAAAGATTCCGGCGATCCGCGCGGAGTTCTGGAAAAACGTCACCGTAACCGGCGAAGCCATGGAAATCAATCAGGCGCTCGAAAAGGCCGGGCGGGTCGCAGATTTTCTCGAGCTGGATGAGCTGATCTCGCGCGACGCGCTGGAGCGCGAGGAGTCCTGCGGGGCGCACTTCCGCGAAGAATACCAGACGGAGGAAGGCGAGGCCCTGCGCAACGACGGCAAGTTCGCGCACGTCGCCGCCTGGGAATACGCGGGCGAGAACACGGCCCCGATCCGAAATGCCGAGCCGCTCGAATTCGAGAACGTGCACCTCACGCAGCGGAGCTACAAATAGAAGGCGAAAACCCGATGAGACTGGTTCTGAACATCTGGCGGCAAAAGAATGCAAAAGCTCCGGGCAAAATGGTGCGCTACGAACTGAATAACGTCAGCGAACACATGTCCTTTCTGGAAATGCTCGACGTGCTGAACGAAGATTTGACGGCCAAAAATGAAGACCCCGTGGCCTTTGAGCACGACTGCCGCGAAGGCATTTGCGGGTCCTGCGGGTTCATGATCAACGGCGTGGCCCACGGGCCCGAGCGCGGCACCACGGTTTGCCAGTTGCACATGCGGCACTTCAAGGACGGGCAGCAACTGTGGCTCGAGCCGTGGCGGGCGAAGGCTTTTCCGGTGCTCAAGGACCTGGTGGTGGATCGAAATGCCTTTGACCGGATCATCACCGCGGGGGGATTCGTTTCGGTGAACACGGGAGGCGCGCCGGACGGAAACGCCATCCCCATTGAGAAACAAAAAGCGGAAATGGCCATGGACGCTGCGCAGTGTATCGGCTGCGGGGCTTGTGTGGCGGCGTGCCCCAACGCTTCCGCCGTGCTGTTCACTTCGGCGAAGATTTCTCACCTCGCTTTGCTGCCGCAGGGACAGCCGGAGCGCACCCGCCGCGTGCGGAGCATGGTGGAGCAGATGCAAGCCGAGGTTTTCGGCGCTTGCACCAACCATGGAGAGTGTGAAGCCGTGTGCCCGAAGGGCATCA
>CAYZVR010000116.1:0-10899 GCA_964481715.1 uncultured Acidobacteriota bacterium
CCCTGACCGCTCTATTCTAAGCGATTTTGCCAGTGGCTTCAACTCCTTGTACTCATCTTCGAGTTGATTTTACAATTCGTTGCCGGACCGTTATCAGTGCGTTTGCGCAGCCCGGTTCTTTTCATGCATGATAGTCATTCGCAGGCAGGGTGGTACGCATGCGGCGCCCGTCGGCGAGCGGCGAAGCGGAGGGTTCAACCATGCCAACGACACAAAGTGTTCTAGGTTCGATCGGTTCTCTTGGTCGGTTTCCCGTCAAGTCCATGAAAGGCGAGGCGCTGCCCTCGACGACGCTGACCCTCCAGGGAGTGCCCGAGGACCGTCGCTACGCGTTCGTCCAGGCGGCCTCGCACAGTTCCTTCCCCTGGCTCACTGCCCGGGAGCTGCCGGAGATGCTTCGCTACCAAACTTCCGTGGAGGCAGCGGGCTCGCCGGAAGTTGCGGTGACGGTCATCTCTCCGAGTGGGGAGAAGTGGCCGGTCGGAAGCGATGAACTCCGTAAGGCGCTCGAGGCGCGCTCGGGCCGCCCGCTGTTTCTCCTGCGAGACTACCGCGGCTCCTACGACGTCGCACCCATCTCGCGCATCAGCCGCCAGACGATTGCACGGATCGCGGAGGAAACCGGGACAAAAGAAGACCCGCGGCGGTTTCGCCCGAACCTGCTGGTTGATTTGGAGGGCGGCGAAGCCTTCGATGAGTTGAAGTGGGTCGGGCGTGTCCTGCGCATCGGCGACACGGCGCGAATCGCCATCACCGAAGTTGACCAGCGTTGCATGATGATCACGCTCGATCCGGGGACCGCAGAGGCGAGCCCCAGCATTCTGAAGTGCGTTACCCAGCAGCACGGACAGTGCGCAGGGGTCTACGCGACCGTTCTCACGCCCGGTGAGGTGCGCGTCGGCGACGCTGTGGCCCTGGAAGCGTGAACTCATCGCGCAGGGTGCATGTTGCAGCGTGCCAGGCGCAGATCCTCTCAGTCTTCGAACTCCGCGTAACCTCATCTCGCTTTTTCGTACGCCTGGTTCAGCCACCACAGCACGTCGCGCAGCTCGTCCGCCGAATTCAGTTCGAAGGAGTACCACTTGGCGCCGGGCATTTTTCTTTGCGAGTTGATACGACGGTCCTTTTTGGCACGGCGCAAGAGTTGCGGCGGAATGGGATCGAACCTGAAGATAATTGAGCTTGGAGTGCTCAGCGCGCGAGTGCGCGGCAGGGCAGCGAAGATCACGCCGCTACGATAGAATCCGACCAGCCCGAACATGGGCCGCGAAGTTACGTCCGGCCAGCCGCCTAGCTCATGCTCAAGCAGCGCGGACAACTGCTTCATCTCCTCGGAGATGCGAAGCAGTTTTGGCCGCTTGGAGATCGGGGACCTGGCTTTCATTGAGAAGCCTTTGGAGTCTCGCGGCGGGCGCGAAAAACATGAGGTGTAGGGGCAACTCGGCCGGTAGCCCGGAGCCTCCGGGCGCGGACACTACGAATTGCCCCTACGGCAGGCTTGAGAACTTACACCGGGTCGTAGCAGCTTCGCCCGGGCTTGCAGCTGGAAGGTTCAGCGACGCCGCCGTCCGGCCCTAAGCAATTATGCGTGTGGATGCACCAGAAAATTCCGCTGCCCATGTGGGGAACGCTCGGGTCAGGCTCCACTTCGATGAACATTTCCTTCGACCGGAGGCATTTGCACGCTTGGCCGACGGCGGCGGCATTCATAGGTTCGGGCATTATCAATTCCTCCTTCCGGTAGCTGTCAGCTCTCAGCGGTCAGCCCTTTGCAACGCAGGTGCTGGTGAAAGGGGAGGAATCGGTCCGTGCTCCCTATTCGCCAATTCCTACTCCCGGCTCTTACCCTTTCGCGGCAGCGAGGATCGCCCGCTTGACCGCCACGCGCGCAAGCTGCACTTTGTAGGTGTTCTTGCTGAGCGGCGTAGCTTTCGCGACGGCGGCCTTGCCGGCAGCATCGGCGGTTTCTTCGGAAATCTCCTTGCCCTTCAAAGCGTCTTCTGCTTCCTGTGAAGGCCAGGGCACCGGCGCGACGTGGCCGAGCACTACGGCCGAGCCCGTCACCCGGTTGCCGTCGAGGTGCAGCGCCACGGCAGCCGCGGCAAGCGGCCAGTCCAGGGCTTCCTTTTGCCGGACTTCGTAAACCGCCATGCGGACATTGGCGTGGGCGGGTACGGTGACTTCAGTCAAAATTTCGTTGGGTTTGATGTCGTGCTCGTGCTCGTCCTCTTTCGCCGGCGTGACAAAGAATTTGGAAAGTTCCACTTCGCGGTCGCCGCCGGGTCCGTGGAGTTTTGCTTTGGCGTCAAGCGCAATCAGCATGGGAGCCAGGCTCGACGGGCTGACAAAATACGCCGGGCCGGAATTGCCCAGGATGGCGTGATAACGGTTGTCACCGTCGGGGACAAGCGATTTGCCCTTGTGCATGGCGAGCAGGCCGAAGCCCGCGCGGTAGTACCAGCAGCGCGGCCGCTGGAGCAAGTCGCCGCCCACCGTGCCCATGTTGCGCAACTGTTCGCTGCGGATGCCTTCTGCGGCCTGAATCAGGCCGGGGTAGTGCGCCTGCACGTCCTTCGAGTCCATGAGTTCCTGGATAGTGGTTGTCGCGCCCACGCGCAACCCCGAGCTTGAATATTGAATCCCACGCAGTTCTTTGATGTGCGAGAGGCTGACCACTCGCCGGGGTGTTGAGACGCGGTCCTTCATGGCGCTGACGAGGTCGGTGCCGCCGGCCAGAACTTCCGATTCACCCCACATAGTGGCCAGCATCCGAACCGCTTCTTGTGTCGTTTTGGGTGCTGCGTATTCAAAGGCTTGCATCAGCCCATCCCTCCCTTCTCGAGCGCTGCCAGGACCTTGTCCGGCGTGATGGGAATCGTTGGGACGCGCACGCCGATGGCGTTCGCGACGGCGTTGGAAATGGCGGCGCCGGGCGAAATCACCGGCGGCTCGCCCAAGCCGATCACTCCGCGCTCATCGTATCCGGGCCCGGTCATCATGTGGACGACCAGTTCGCCGATATCGCCGATTCCGGCCAGCTTGTAGAATTCCATGTTGGGATTCAGCATCCGGCCCGTTGTGTCGTCCATGAGTTTTTCTTCGTAAAGCGAATAGGTGATTCCCATGATCAGGGCGCCGTAGACCTGGCTTTCAGCCGTCTTCAGATCGAGGATCAGCCCGCAGTCCTGCGCCGCCACCATGCGATTGATTTTGACGATTCCGGTTTCCGTATCCACGGTGACGTCGGCGATCTGCGCTCCGCCCACTCCGCTATCGCCCAGCTTGCAATCGCCCGGGTTCTTGCCCTGCGCCTCGATGCTCTTAACACCGAGTTTTGCGCAGGCTTCCTTCCACGAAAGGCTCTTGGCGGCGTTGCCCGCAACCCGAACGCGTCCGCCGACGGCTTCCAATTGATCGGGTTGAGCTCCCAGAGCAGGAGCAACAGCGGCAAAGAGTTGGTCGCGCGCGTCAATCGCGCCGCGGCGCGTCGAGCCCGAAACGCCGCCCACCGTAGTGCTGCCGCCCGAGCCGCCTGACTTGGGATAAGCGCTGTCGCCCAAGGTTACCTTGACGCCTTCCACCGGCAGCCCAAAAGTTTCCGCCGCGGTGATCGCAATAATGGTGCGTGTGCCGGTGCCCAGGTCCTGGCTGCCGAGCTTGACTTCCGCGGAACCGTCCGGCCGAATCGTGACCAGGCAAGTACTCGCGTGGCCGCGCCCGCCCCAGGTGTGGATGCTTGCGCCCAAGCCGCGCTTGAGGTGGCCGGGAGTTTTGTCGCCGCGCGGATGCCAGTATTTCTTCCATTCTGCGAGTTCGGCGGCTTTGTCCAATTCCTCACGATACGATTTGGCCAGACCCTCACCTGCCAGGTCGGCATTCTTCTTCAGCAACTCGAGGGGGTCCATTCCAAGTTTCGCCGCCAAATCGTCTAGCGCGCACATGGTTATCACGGCCGCCTGCGGGTGATTGGGAGCCCGCCAGGCGCGCGCGCCGCCGATGTTGGTTGAGACGGTCGTGTGTTTCTTGGACTGACTGGGGATATTCAGCACATAGGGAACAGGAGGGTTGCCGCTTGGGCCGACGCCGCCCGTGCCCCAGGTCTCGGAGCTCCAGCCGGTCAGCGTGCCGTCTTTTTTCGCCGCTACGCGGACCTTGCCAAAGAAGGAAGGTCTCGCGCCGGCCACTTCCAGTTCTGCGTCGCGCTCAAGCATGATCCGGACGGGTTTGCCGGTTTGTTTGGAAAGCTGCGCCGCGACAATGCCCCAGCGGTCAGGCGAAAATTTGCTTCCGAATCCGCCGCCGATGTACTGACAGACGGTTTGAATGTCGTTGTCCTGGATTTCCGCCTTTTGCAGGCGCAGTCCGGCGCCCATTTGCCCGGGAATTCCGGAAACGTTCTGCGTGGAAGACCAGGTCATGAGCTTTCCGTCGGCGCCCCACGAGGCCGTGTTGCCATGCGATTCCAGGCAGCAGTGCGTAATCACCGAAGCGCCGTAATAACCTTCCGAAATCACCGCGTCAGGGTCGTTGAAAGCGCTGTCCGGGTCGCCCTGCTTCTGGTCGGCCGTGGGCTTGGCGCGGTCACCGGTTTTGGTGAGATTTTCTTCGTTGACGACATGGGGAAGTTGCTCGTACTCGACCTTGATAAGCCGCAAGGCGTCTTCGGCGATTCGTTCGGTAGTGGCTGCCAAGGCGACGATCTCGTCGCCGGCCCATTGGATTTCAGTGCCTGTCGGCTGAATGACCAGCACGCCTTTGACGCCGGGGAGCTTTTCGGCGGCCGAAGTATCAATGGAAGTAATCTTGGCATGCGCGTAAGGGCAGGTAAGCATCCGGCCGTAGAGCATCCCGGCAGGGTGGATGTCGTAGGTGTACTTCGCTCGCCCGCTGGATTTCTGCGGGCCGTCCAGCCGTGTGATGCGCTTGCCGATCAGTTGGCGTTCGCCCGCCTCGGGCCAGTCATATTTACATTTCGGCATGGACGTGCCCTCCCTTCATCGTCTTCGCCGCTTTAAGGACAGCCTCGCGGACGCCCGCGTAGGTTCCGCATCGGCAGAGATTACCGCCCAATCCCTTTTCGATATCTTCCATGGTGGGGTTGGGGTTTCGCTCGAGGAACGCCGTGCACGCCACCACGAAGCCCGGCGTACAGAAGCCGCACTGTTGCGCGTCGTGCTCGACAAAGGCGGCCATTACCGGGTGAAGCTTGTCTTCTGTGCCCAGTCCTTCGATGGTCGTCACGTCGTGACCCTGCGCTTCGATGGCAAGCACCGTGCACGCGTAAACCGGCTTGCGGTCAATCAGCATCGTGCAGGCCCCGCAGACGGCGCGGTCGCAGACGTTCTTGGCGCCCGTCAAGTCGAGCTCGTTCCGCAAGGCTTCGAGGAGCGTCACGCGCGGCTCGAGTTTCAACTGGCGAACTTTGCCGTTCACCCGCAGGGTTATGGGGACCGCCCCAGGACCCGCGACGGCGGCTGTGGCCGGTGTCTGCGCCCCCTTGGCGACTTGCGTTCCCACCAGCAATCCGCCGGAAACTGTGACGCCGGCGCCCCGCAGGAAGTCGCGCCGCGTCAGAGCGGTTTTCTCAGGTTTCCGCTGCTTGTCTTTTTTGCCTCTCATGGCTCACTCCTTGATGAGTTCAGAAGGACACAACTCTATCGAAGCGAATATCGATATGCAAGTGTTTCTGTTGGTCCATACGCACGAAATGTCCGGGAACGGCGGACCGGAGCTTTCAGCGCGCCGGCTTTTGGAATTTCGACTCGTCGATCGGGACATTATGACTGATCTCGGTGTATTCGATCACTGCTTCAAATTCCGGATCCGATATTTGCACCCGGAATGGGTACTGAATGCCGTCCACTCCGCGGTAATCGCTCATCAGCATTTGCCGCGCGATGCCTTGGGATGATGGGATATCGTGCCGCACGAGGAGTCCTGTCCCAGCGTCGAAGTAAAACCTCTCACTCGATCCGTCCCCGCGTTTGAACTCGATGACATAGGCCGGGCGGCCGCCGAGCGTCTCCGTTCCGCGGTATTCCATTCCCGGGTACTCCTCTTTGAATCGGATATCTCGGAAGAAGTCGAAGCGCTGCTGAATGTCCTTCAGCGTTTCGTCGGCCGCGTCCTGAGGTCCCTCGTCAGGGTCAACGAACCATCCTTTGGAGCCGTCGTAACCGCGCCTCATCGGAGTGTCGCCGGGGAAGAAAGTTGTGGATGTCCCCTTATTCGGCGCCGTTTGGTAAATCTCGATCGAGCCGACCTCTCCGCCGCCCGTGGTGTGAATGACGCCCTTCATGACCCGCGTCTTCAGTTTGTGGTAGGCTTCTTCGCCGCCGAGGGCTCGGACGAAGTTGGAGAGAATTTGATCCACCGTCGGAGGGGAAGAAGTCTGGGGGGACAGGGTGCCGGGAAGCGCCCCCGCCCGCGCTGCCACTCCGGGAATCGTCCAGGCGGCTAGAAAGAGGAAGATCGCGATATGAGGGAGCCGTCGCATAACGCTCGGGAGGGGGATTGTATTCCTAGCCGAGAGCGGTTCTCAAGTAAAATCTTGTAAAATTTGATACCGGGCAGGGAAGTTCGTTACGAGTGTACGGCAAGCCCCGTAGGCGGTGCGTCAGGACTGAACTCTGCCGAAGGCAAATCATTCGCCACTCTCTAGTGGCGGGTTGAAATTATGGATGCGCGCAAGGAAATCCGGGACGTGCCTCGAACGCTGAAGGAGGCCCTGGGTAAGGGTCGGCCGGAATTCGAAGCGCTCGTGCGCCGGACCCGCTGGGGTGAAGGGCCGCTATTTCTGATCGGAAGCGGCTCCTCGTATTTCATTGCGCTGACGGGCGCATCCGCCTTTGAAGGGTTGCTCGGCTGGCCGGCCATTGCCCGAAGGGCCGAGGACTTTGTGGCCTATTCCGCTTCTTTGATTCGCCCGCGCTCAGTGGTCCTGGCCATTTCGACAGCCGGAGATTCCCCTGAAACCCTCGAAGCGGCGCGCGAAGCACGCTCGCGGGGCGCCGCGCTGCTCGCCCTGACAGCCGCAGCAACCAGCCCGCTCGCCGAAATGGCCGACGGTGTTTTCCTGGTGCGCTCGGGGGAAGAGACGGGGACGGGTCTTGGGGCCGACTTCTGTTTGCAGGCCGCGATGGGCTACATCGGCCTGGTCGCGGCGCGCACCCTGAAGCGCCATCACCAGAAGCTGGATGATCTCGACCGGGAATTTGAAAAACTCCCCGATCACGCGGAATGGGTCCTCACGCGCCTTTCGGACGCCTTGCGTTCTTGCGCTCAGGAATTGAAAGGTATTTCAAATCTCGCGCTGGTGGGCGGCGGATTCTATTATCCCGCCGCGCTTCACGCCGCGTGGGATTTGAAACGCCTGACGTCGCTCGAGGCCGGCGCTCATGAGGCAGCGGAGTTTCACGCGGAGGTCTCCACCGAACGCGCTCCGAATCCAGTCTGGTTTTTATCCGGGTCGCGGTGCCGTTTGAAAAAGATCATTCACGATTCCGCCAAGATGGCGAAAGGCGCTGGCGGAAGAGTTTTTGCCGTCACCGACGCCAACGACCGCGAACTGGCTGACGCTGCATCCCTGGCCGTCCTGCTGCCGGCGCTCAGCGAGATGTCGGGCTCGACGCTTGGTCTTTTGTTTGTTCAAGCGCTGGCATGCCAGATTTCACGCGATGAGCGTGCCAGGGGAGGGCCGGCAAAGCCGCGTGCCTGAAGTGAGGCGTCCGAGACAGTCTTTTCATTGTGTCAATTTACCGAAACGATACGGTTGACAAGATAGTGCGAGTCATGTTGCAATTGCGCTCATGAATATTGCAAAGAGATTGCGTGAACTACGGGAAGCAAAGGATCTGTCGCAGGGTGACATCGAAAGGCGCTCCGGCCTCTTGCGATCTTACATCTCCCGCGTCGAGGGCGGATATACCGCCCCTTCACTTCAGACGCTGGAGAAGTTCGCAAAGGCGTTGGACATTGAGACTTACCAACTCTTGTACACAGGACGAGGCCGTCCTGCGGAACCGAAAGTGCCCGAACAGACGGGCGCATCGAAACCCGTGAAGAGGCTGGTAAAACTTTTTGAGGGCATGTCCAGCCCCAACCGGAAGTTGATCCTGGCTTTGGCCAACAGTCTTGGCAAGCGCTGACCCCCTCGGCATTTCAGAGCGGAGCGTTTAAGGGGCGTGCTTGAGTGCGTCTTCGTGCGCTCGGCGAAGTCGTGTCGGCGCAAAGGGCCACGAGATACCAGCTTTCGTCGCCGCCGCAGCTCGTTACGCACTTCGCACAGCCTGGGTGCCGGTTGAAGGCTTGAATGCTC
The DNA here is from genome assembly GCA_964481715.1 of uncultured Acidobacteriota bacterium. GTDB lineage: Bacteria > Acidobacteriota > Terriglobia > UBA7540 > UBA7540 > JAHEKS01. Next base: position 8,318 of record CAYZVR010000116.1, read on the forward strand.
GGCGAAGAGCCGCCGCGGATTTCAGCCTGCCTTGGGGTGTCTTTCCGGGGGCCGGCTACTCTTCCTTGCCTCAAGAGCCGGGCGAAGAGTATCCCTCGTTCGATTTGGGTTATGTGCCTTCTTGCGTTTGACGGCGCCACCGAGTAGCGGCGATTCAAACTCATCTTTCCGAACTTCTCCCCCTTTGTGAAGCGCGACACCCCTTCTTCGTAATTAAATACCAGACGCTGAAATTGACTCCTCGCGCGTCGCCCGCGGAGTAAGCGGATAATTGAACCAGGCGTTCTGTTTTCGAGAAAGCAGCGCTTGGATGAGCCCTGGAATCTGATTCACTCGGGCGAAGCGTGCTACGGGAAGTATAGCGATTCATTGATGCTGATTGATCCACTTGCGGGAACTTCGATCTCGCGGCGCAGCGGTCGGTAGCCGACGGCGAAAATAGTCAATGTGTGAAGTCCTGGCGGCATGTGAAAAGAAGTTGGCGTGCTGGCTGGCACCGCCATGCCATCTACATAAACCGTGGCTCGATCGGGGTCGGTAATGACCTCGACATTAGCTGTAATTGGCTGAGGGGTCGCGGGGGGTAAGCTAATATTTCGCGTCGTAACGGCCTGATCCCGAACAGTGAGAGTCCCGGAAACGGATTCCCACCCCGTTTGCCTAACCGAGAAGGCGTGCTCACCGACGGCGACCTTTATAAGAACCGGGCTGGGACCATAAGACTTTCCATCAATAAAAACTTCTGCGGCGGTCGGGTCAGTCGAGATACCCACTAAACCATTCGCAGGTGTGAGAATCGCGTTCAGAGAAATCTCCCTTCCGGGCTCTACTCTCACACTGCGCTCCGCTCCCTGGTAACCCGGTTTCGACACAATGACCTTGTGGGAACCGGCTGACAAATCCCTGAAAGTGTGAGGCGTAATCCATTCCGACCGGCCCCGCCCATCCAAGATGATGGCGGCCCCGGACACGTTGGATTTGACCAGCAACCAGCCCCCAGGCGGTGGTGGCTGCTGGAATGTCCCGGCATTGACCTGTTGCGCCGGCAGGACTCCTCTCTGAGTCGCTGAATCCTGCTGACCAACTAGGCTTGAAGCACTCGCCGCCATGGGAAGAGATTCCTCTTTAGTTGTACCGGGTGGAGGAGTTGGCTTGATTGCGCTGGGATTTTCCCTGGGGGCGACAACCGCTGGTTGCGGGGAAACCTGGCCCTGACCTCTCGCTTTCGGCGGAGTGGAAGGCCTCAAGGTCTCGGCAAGGGCGGACACCATGGCGGGCAGATTAACTGTGGTACGGTTGATCCAGAAGGAATACCCGGCAAAAGCAATGGATGCCACCATTAAAATCAAAAGGGTCCATCTTAGACTCTTGGGGCGATCGATATTAGCCGTGGCCGGAACGCTGAGGTTAGAAAAAATGGGTTCGGGAATGTTCCTCGACTGCCGAGGGCGGCGCACGCTCTTTTCGGCGGGCGATATTCCCCCTTTCGGCATCCGCACGTCCGATGATGGGGTTTTGAGTTTAACAGGAACAGGGGTCGCGCCTTTTCCCGTCTCAGGATGAGCGGCGAAGCCCGCCTTCGCAGAGATCCGTGCGGACGCAGGTTTTTCGGCCCGCGTTGATATTTCGAGTGGCGAAGAAGTGGAAGGCCTGGCTGTCACCGACCGTGGAGGGGGAATGGGTTCGGCTTTCTTCTCCGGAGGGTGGGCTACGGACTCGGCTTTGAAAACCTTGACTGCTTCGTCGAGCAGAGGTTGATATGGAGAAGCATTCACATCCAAGCCGAAGTCCTTCGCGACCTCTTCGATGATCCCGCCACCAATGGGCTTTTCATGTTCGGCATAGGCCCAGATGAGGGCGTGCTGACAGAGCAGATTGATCACCCGCGGAATTCCCTGCGAAAATCTGTACACGCTCGCAACGGCTTCAGACGTGAAGATAGTCCAAACGTCTCCGCCTGCCACGTTCAGGCGATGAGCGACATAATTTGAGGCGTCGGCTAGGGTCAGCGCGTGGGTGCGTCGCCGGAGACCGATCCGTTGGTTGAGAAGCCGCAGTCCTGGCTGATCCAACTTCACTTCGATTTCCGGCTGGCCGGACAAGATAATTTGCAGAAGTTTTTCGGAGGGCGTCTCCAGGTTCGAAAGCAGCCGGATTTCTTCAAGGACATCGGAGGGAAGATCCTGTGCCTCGTCAATGATCAGCACGGTGTTCTGGCCTCGATTCGTGCGCTCCAGAATCCACTGGTGAAGGACTCTCACCATCCGTGGCTTGTCTTCAGAGTCGTGGGCAAGGCCAAAATCGCTCAACACGTAGTCGAAGAATTCAGAGGTCTTCAGAATTGGGTTGAATACAAAAGCGGTCGCCGTGGATTCGCCGCGGAGCTTGTCCATCAGTTTCTTGAGGAGGATGGTTTTGCCCGTGCAGACCTCTCCGGTCAATAGGATAAGCCCCTTGCGGTGCCGGATGCCGGAAAGCACATGGGTGAAGGCCTCTTCGATCTCTGCCGTGCTGCAAAAAAAGCGCGGGTCTGGACTGACGTTGAAAGGGTCTTCGTTTAGGTTAAAGAACTTTTTGTACAC
>CAYZVR010000117.1:0-8553 GCA_964481715.1 uncultured Acidobacteriota bacterium
GCGAGAAGAGCTCGCTGGTCGAAGTCGGGGTCCGTATCCCCCACACGCGTCAGCAAGACTCGATATCGTCCGGTCGAGAGCAGAGCGGTGCGGACGCGCACCACGAGCTGAGCGACGAGATTTTTTTCGTCCACGCCGTTTGCGCCGCGCGCGCCGAGGTTTGCGCCGCCGTGGCCGGCGTCGAGCACAACGACAGGCAGGGAAGATAGGGACGGGCTACCGGGCACTTGAGCCTCGGGCCCAACCTCGCCTTGCGCCTCCCCCAAGGGCGTCGACGCGCCGGTTGAGCTGGCCGTTTCGGGAGCGCCCGCTGGTTCGGCAGTCGCGCCGGATTTCAAGAGGTCGGCGCGCAAAACCTTCCCGCCTTCCTCGACGGTGGGATAAAGGTCCAGGCCCGGGCCAGCCGGCGTGAGAATAAGTTTGGGCACACCATCCTGATCATCGAACTGAAGGTCCTGGACGTAAGGGTTGTCGAACTGGATCTTCTGTTCGAGCGGCTCAAAGGGACGGTTGCCCAAATAGAGAATCCACTTGCCGTTTCGCGCCGCGGTCTGGAGCGCCACCGGGTTGGAAAAATCAACGGTCAGGCGTGTTCCGTTGGGAATTGGATCGAGGCGAACGGTGTAAGTGCTCGGCTTGGTGCTTCCAATGAAAATGCGGTGGTCCCCTGGACGGTATGTGATCGGCTGACTGACAATGCGCGGCAAGACGAAGCTGAGAAACTCTGCCGGCACCAGCCATTGGCCGTCTTCAACCCGCACGGGCTCGGGAAGCGTGAGCGAGGCCCGGCCAACCACAATTTTGCGGCTGCCCTGGCTGAGCTCCAGCTTGGTGTTCCCAAACCACACGCTGAGCTTGTCGCGCCCCTCTTTCAAGGCGTCTACTTTTCCAACCAGGTTCAGAACCCGTAAGAGCGGCAGGTACGAGCCCTTGCCGATGGTCCGGATGGGAAGGACTTCGCTGGCATTGGGAAGGTAAAAAACAAAATTGTCGCTGCGCAGCGGCCGCGTCCACCACAGGAGCACTGCCGCAGCCAAAATAACGGCAATGGCGGGCGCAAGACGCAGGCGGATGCGACGCCGGGAAGGTTGAAGCGCTATCCTCAAATCTTTACCGTTCTCAAGAAACCATTCCAGTCCACAATCAAAAGTCTTCCACCTGATTGTATAGCAACCGCTGCAAAAGGTTCAATGAACGTCCGAGGCCCAAGCGGTTTCGGGCCGCGGCCAATTCTGCTTCAAACTCGACCTGTCGCCAGCAGTACACAATGAGGGCAAAAATTTGCCGCTCGGTGAAGTGGGCCGTGCGCTTCCAAAAATGGAATTCGCAACCTCCTGATACCGTTGCAGTTGTGGCCTGAGTTATCCACAGCTTTGGCAAGAGACTTGCACACAAATGGGTAGTCGGCAAAATTACCGACTGAGGTGAGTTTATGCCAGGCCGAGTGTCAGAAGAAAGAACCGTTTACCTGCCGGCGCGCGGCAAGGAAGTTCGCTGTCGCCTGTGGTACGAAGTGACGCTGCTTCGCGAAGGCATGTTCAAATATTTCCTTCTCGGAATCGAGGAGCTCGAGTAGCGAGCTTCGCTTTTCCGTCATCCTCCTTCCGGCAAGGCCCACGAATCCCCGCGCGCTTCAGACCAATAACCGCCCCGTCGAGAGTTTTTCTCCATTCTATTTGAGAAGTTCCTGGATATTTCTCTCAACCACGTCCCACGCTGAAGTTTCAGTCACGATCAACTCAAAGTGACCGTCATCCGGCAGAACGATGACCTGCGCATCGTCGCCTCGCTTTTGGGCGGCATTCGCGTAGTCCTCGTCAAGCTTCAACGGGACTATCGAGTCGCGCGCTCCGTGGATCAGCCGCTGCGGGACACCGAGTGGAAGCAGTTCGCTTGGCGAAGCCTGTTGGTATCGCTCGTGTAAAGCTTGTGGTGTACCGCCCATAAGCCGCTCGATGGAGTCATCGCAAACGCGCTGTTCGACGCCCTTAGAAAGGTCGGGAACGCCAGCCAAAGTAACCACGCCGCGAAGTGAAATGGGATTTGAAAAGTAGAGAAGACTTTGTTTCGGAAGGCGCTGCCGCGCGGCAAGCCACAGGGCCAGGTGGCCTCCCGCCGAGTGGCCGACGGCGATAAGGCGATTAAGGTCGAGGTGATAGCGGGGAGCGATGGTGCGCAAGAAATCCGCACCGTGCGCGACGTCTTCAAAAGTACCCGGCCAGCCGCCGCCGGAATTGCCGACGCGACGATATTCGAGGCTCCAGGTGGCAATGCCGTCACGAGCCAGGGCGGCAGCGAAGCTCGAAATGTGGTGAAGATCGTACTCAGCGAGCCAGCATCCGCCGTGAATCACGATGGCCACCGGGTGCGGCCCAGGAGATTTCGAGAGACGCAACTCGCCAAACTCGAACGGGTCGGGGCCGTAAGGAATCTTCACATCGGGCGGTGGGACCGGCAGCTCCATGATGTCCACAGTGGTCAGAAGTTTGCGGGGATCTTTCACCTGGCCGGGAGAAATCATGCTCATGCCGACCCATAGTAACGTCATGGAGGCTGCGACGGCGAGCGGCTTCACTAAGCCACCTTTCATTAATAGTTCCTCGGACGGGGTGAATGATTCCGCTCGCCGACGACTCTCTCCGCGCCCCTTTTGTGCGCACGCGACAACGCGCACGCCTCGCCTGGTTTCGCCGATTAGGCAGAACTCAGGACTGGGCGATCGAGCCCTCGGATTTGTCGCCGCTGTCCTCGGGCTCGACGAAGGCACATCCGAGACGCTGGACGTTTTCCGGGTCAATCGTTTCGTAGACCTTGTGGAGCCGGCTCATGACGGGATGCAACGGGGGCATATGGAGCTGGCTCAGAAACTCGTGCGGCACCGCGACGGGCGTGGCCAGACGCAGGCCGATTCCGCCGATGGAGAAATCCACCACCTCGGCGCGGTGTGATTCGGTTTCCCAGCGGAGGATGGCAAAAGCATTGGTGAGCGGAATCCGCGGATGCGTGCGCGGGGCGCAGCGGGGCGAGCCGATGGAACGCTTGAAGTTGTAGAGGCGCTCGTCCGCAAGGGCAAACAGGGCAGGGGCGCTGCGGCCCTCGCGAGGCGCGGTCGCGACGCCGTAGGCGAGGCTGACCGGCACCTGCAAATTGAGCGGTTGCACAGCCTCCGCGAAGAGTTCGCGGACGCGGGCGGCCGCCGTCTGTGCGCCGTTAAAAGAGGTACGCGCCAACTGCATTGCGAACTCGTCGCCGCCGATACGAAACGTCGTGTCGGACAAGCGCGCCGAATCAGCAAGGACTTTTCCCGCAAGCGTTATCACCTGGTCCCCCACGGCGTGGCCGTGAGCGTCATTGACCTCCTTGAAGCGATTCAGGTCCATCAGCACCAGGCTGAAATCCTGCTCATAGCGTACCGCCGCGTCCAACTCGCGCTCGAGCCGGCTGTCAAAAAACCGGCGGTTTTGAAGGCCCGTCAGCGGATCAATGGCCGCGGCGGCCCGCAGGCGCTGGACTTCCGCGTACTCCGTGACCACCGGATCGCTCAAAAGGGGCGAACGCAACAGATAATCGAGCACCGTCTGGCGCAAAGGTGCAGGCTCTCCCGAGCGGGCAGCCTCGGCGCGCCGCTCGAGAATTTTCTCCCAGGCTTCCAGGCTTTGTTCGGGATTGAAGTTGAGACTCGAAAGCTCGCGAAAGAATTCCTGCGCGAGCACGGCTTGCGCGTTTCGATCCAGGCGACGGCTGGCTACGATTAAGGCTTCAACGTAGGCGTCGAAGGATGAAGTCAATTCTTTATTCTCGACCTTTGCGCTACGCCATCGGCGATGCTCAGCACATTCTGCGTGGCAACTTATCGAGTGTCAACACGAAAATTGTGATGCGGCGGCGACGGGAGCTGCCAGTTTGGGGCACTCAACCACTTGTGAAACACCACTCCTTCCGGTGCAAGGAAAACCCGCCGGGCACGATGGCGGGGCAGAGGGCAGGGGCGACCAGTGGCGTCGCGCTCTCCCTGTCCGCCCAACCGGCTAGGCAGGGGAGCACTTTCATGATGCTCCCGAGGGAGGACCGTAAAGGTCCTCCCGCTACAGAACCCACTGGTCGGAGAGTGACAAACGTGGCGACTACTGCCCCGGCAGACCTACTTGGCGCAGCAAGTCGAGATAGCTGGGACCGGAGCGCAGGCCATCGAGCCTGGGATCGGCCTTCAGCCAAATCATGCAATCCGAGCGGTCCCTGTACCCCTTTTGAAAATAGTCGAAGGCGCGGTCCTTTTCTCCCAGTCCCAGGCAGATAATCGCGATTTCGTAGGAGCAGATGTAGACGTAATGTTGCTTTGGGATTTGCATCAACTGATTCAGAACACTTCGGGCCTGAATCTTCTCTCCTGCGAAGGCATAAACGCCTCCGAGTACCGCCAAGATCATGGGGCTGTCGTCCAATTGCCTTGCTCTCTCAAGCTCCCGGATGGCTTCTGCGGACTCTCCCTTTTGCGCGAGGGGTAACGCCAGGAAGAAGTGCGGCAGGTAAAAATCGGGGTCCAAGTCAATCGCCTTGTGGCCTTGGGCGATTGCCTGGTCGTACTTCCGCGCCATGAACAGGATCAACACCTCGTCGGCGTTGATATCAAGCGAGAGGGGATCGAGCCGGTGAGCGCGTTGGATCTCCGCGATGGCGTCGTCGTGGCGCCCCATTGCCGAAAAATAATGAGCATACCAATGATGAGCATTGGCGGAGCTCGGGTTCAGCTCGATCGCCTTTTTCAGTTCTTTCTCGGCTGTAGGCCAGTCCCAGTCGTAGGTCAGGCTAACAGCGCCGAGAGCGGTGTGGGCCTCGGCCAGCGTTTCATCCAACTGTAAGGCCTTCACGGCAGCCGCCTTTGCTTTCGGTTTGATCTCCCGCGGCGTGAAGTGATAGGTCGAAAGAGCTAAATAGGAGTCGGCCAAGCCGGCATACGCCAGCGCGTAGCCGGGGTCTTTTCCATACGCCTGCTCGAAGTCCTCAATGCTTTTCTTCACCTCCTCCTCGTTTCCCTTATTCAAGTGGTAACGACCTTTCAAGTACGCCTCGTAGGCTTCAGGACTAACGGGTCGCACATCTGCGAGGCTTCTCTGCTCCTGCGGCGTCAGCCTGATCCGGACTTCGTTGGCGATGGAGCGCGCCACCTCGTTCTGCAAGGCCAAGACATCGCGCAGGTCGCGCTCGTAGCTCTCGGCCCACAAATGCGTGTCCGTCGGAGCATAAATCAACTGCGCGTTGATCCGCACCCGGTCTCCGGAGCGCTGCACCGAGCCTTGAACAATGGCGTCAACGTTTAACTCTTGGGCAATCTTCGGTAGCGGTTTGCTGCCACCTTTATAGTGCATGACCGAGGCCCGCGAGGTCACACGCAGGGCGCTGATTTTTGCCAGGTTGGTGATCAATTCGTCAGTCATGCCGTCGGCAAAGTAGTCTTCGTCAGGGTTGCGGGAGAGGTTTTCGAGAGGCAAGACCGCGATCGATTCGATGCGAGTTGGCGTCGCTCGGCCCATGAGCCTGTCTAGCCAACCGCCCATGTGTAACGCGATCAGCAAACCTGCCAAAGCACCTACGGCGAGTGCGGCGATCAAGACTTTCCTCAGGAAAGGCTGTGGCGCCGACCTCCTTGAAGCCCCCGGAAAGATTGCTTCTGACGGCGCGGCCACGTCGGACGGTGAGAACGCGGGCGCAACCGTCTCCATCGGCGCAATGAAGCGATAGCCGTGCCCCGGAAGTGTTTCTAGAAAGCGTGGGTTTTCTGCCGAATCGCCTAAGGCTTGACGAATCTTGCTGATGGCTTTGTTAATGCTATGCTCGAAATCAACGAAGGTATCGGTAGGCCAGAGCGTTTGCCGCAACTCCTCCCGCGTGAGCACCTTGCCGGGATGCTCAAGCAGCATCGCCAATAGATGAAGTGGCTGTTTTTGGAGTTTGATCTTCAGCCCGTGCTTGCGCAGCTCCCCCTCGCGAAGATCCACTTCGAAATCTCCGAAGCGGACAACCTGGTGAGGCCGGGTGGTCTCCTCCATGGTTTGTACCCCACGCTTAAGGCAATCATACCACGTAGAAGACGCCAACTGCATCCTTCGCCGCCGGGGAATCTGCGCTCGCCATCTCTATAGCCGACAAGGGATTACCTGGGGACAAAGAATCCACCAGTTGAGGACATGCAGGGCATTGACGCATAAGTGTGATTCGAGGAGAGTGGCCGTTATCGCGCGATGGAGTACATATATTCCTGACGCGCGAAGATGGAGGAGGTTATTTATGCAAACAAACCGAAAACGTTCTCTTGTCATGTGTCTGTTTCTGGCTTACTTCGCGACGGGCATCTTTGCCGGCGTGGGAAGCGCCAAGGAAGAAGAGACGTGGATTGGAACATTTACTCTCCCCTTTGAAGCGCGCTGGGGAAATACCGTTTTGCCGCCCGGTGATTATACCTTTAGAGTTCAACCGGGAGTGCGGCTGCAACCCAGCGTAACGGTCTATCGAGAGGGAAAGTTCATGCTTACGATGCTCCCCTTAAGGCCAACCTCAAGTTGTGAGTCTGAACAGAAAAGTCTGATTCTGGCGGGAAGCGGGCTCAAACCGGCGGTTTATGTTCTGCACTTGGGTAACGAAGTCTTCTACTTCGGGACGCCCCGTGGAGAAGAAGAGCTCATCGCGGCGGGGCTTGCTCCCAGCGGCTGCTGCCACGTCATCTGCTGCGATAGCGGAATGGCGTCAGGTCATGTGCACGCTGGCCTGATCAGGCGCATTCCGGTCTCGATGGGCGGCAAGTAAGTTCGTATGCGATGGGGGGGGTTCGGGTGGCGTACAGGACGCGCCTCGCGCGATCTGTAACATCAGAAGGAGGCACACGCGGCGCTTCCAGCGGACTGCCGTATGTGCCCTCACCACCCGACCCTTCCTTGCCACCGGACCAGCCAATTCCACCCACCGCTTCAGCTTCCTTTACTCCAAGCGCAGAGCTTTGGCGGTTGGGAAAACCCCTGCCCCCGAGCTACTTCTGCCGCCGCGGCCCACAATGGTTCCGGAATCGGTAAGCGGCCGGTGTGCGAACTCCGCCACCGTTGGAAACATCGATAAACTTTCCGCATGTTGTTGGGGATCCCAGATTCGTCTATAGCCATCCGCGGTCCGCCTTGCTTCCACGCAAATCCTCAAGCGGCACAACACAGACGATAGCAACTACCGCCAAATCGAGTCACACAGGCCTGTTGAAAGGACAAGTTCCGTCTGAAATGTCGGGCTGAGCGGCGACGAATGTTTGCAGGGCAGGTCAGGAGTGGGAAGACCGGGGGCTACTTATTGCTCGACGTGGGTGTTTCAGGAGCGCCAGGCTCCGTCTGCGCGACATTCACGGTGCGGTTGATGATGAAGGTCAAATGCGTCCCGCCAAGAAGGATGACGTGTTTTTCGTGCTTGAAAAGGTTGTAAATCAGGGCGGTTGCTGCGCCTATGCCGGCGCCATAAAGCGCGCTCGTACCGATACCAGGCCCGCCGCAATTCCCGAAGTACCGACAATCAATGGCGCTGCCCAGGCCGACGGTTGCGCCCACGCCCGCTCCCATGGCGGCTCCCATCCCGGCGTCTTTGAGGGCGTCCTTTTTGCTCTTGCCGCAACCCTTGATGGTCCCTTCGTCGTCGCTTCCAGTTTCGGCGCAGGGACTTCCGCTGACCTCCTCGAGTGTGGCGCCGAGTGCGTAATCACCGTCGTCGGGGGTTAAGACCTTGTCGAGCACAATGCGCATCTCACCGCGCCCCTTGACCCGGCCCGAAGGTTTGATGAACGCCACGTGGCCTTCCACAATGCTGCCCAACGGAACAACCTCTTTGTCGCCGTCCATCACCGGCTGGTCCACAACGCCGGTGAATTTGTCGCCGGTTTTGCTGGTCTTGGAAGTCAGCGTCGTCCGCAACTTGATGTGCAGAACGGTGCCGGCTGGGATGACTAGATGAGAGGTTTCGGCCCAAAGCCCCGCGGGCAGGGCTGCAGCGATGAGCAAAGCCGCGAGACGTCCCTTTAACCTCGTTATAGTCATAACCTGACCCGCCTCCGTTTATGCTGCCTGGTCTATCTGCGGCCCCGAGCCGGGACCGCACCTTTTCCTGGTTTTACTATGCTCCTGAACGGCTGCTATTTCAAGTAACACTCGTTGGGTTCGATTCTTGCGACGCACGGCGGGTTGTACCGTGTGAGGGCCAATTCTACTGCCTGGAATGGCAGTCGGAAGGGAATCGGCCTCCCCGACCCGATAGCGCACAATCCCTTGTGCTAGGCTTTGCCGCCCGATATGATGCCCGATATTCGTGGACCATATTTTTGGTGAGTCAGTCCTGATCGAGGTGCCGTGATGAAAGTTTGGCTGATGCGAGTCACGATTTCAGTGGTGTTTGCAATTTTTGCCACGGGCGTCGCCTGGGGCCAGGCTGCACCTTCCATTCCGGTTCGGGGACTTTTCCTGATGGCGCCCAAGCCCGATGAAGTTCCCATGACGCTCGCCTTCATCCGCGAGGCGCTGCCCAAAGAAG
>CAYZVR010000117.1:8653-10845 GCA_964481715.1 uncultured Acidobacteriota bacterium
CCCGATGAAGTTCCCATGACGCTCGCCTTCATCCGCGAGGCGCTGCCCAAAGAAGGCGTCAACGTGCTGGTAATGGAATTCGGGTACCGCTATCAGTACACGAGCCACCCGGAGGTCGTTGACGCGGAGGCGCTTTCAAAAGCCGACGTCAAAGCCATCGTCGCGGCGTGTCGCGATGCGGGCGTGCGGTTGATCCCGCTCATCAACCTGCTCGGGCATCAGTCGTGGGCAGAGCAAACCTCGGGGCTGCTTCGGTCGCATCCCGAGTTCGACGAAACGCCCGGGAAGTATCCCGAGAACAAAGACATCTACTGCCGAAGTTATTGTCCGCTTCACCCCGAAGTGCACAAAGTTGTCTTCGACCTGGTGGACGAACTGGCCGACGCGTGTGAAGCCGACGCGGTCCACGTCGGCATGGACGAGGTCTTTATTCTCGCCGACCCCGATTGCCCGCGCTGCAAAAGCCGGAATCGCGCCGAGCTTTTCGCTCAGGAGGTGCGCACGTTGCACGACCATCTGGCCGAGGCTCACCGCGAAATGTGGATGTGGGGCGACCGGCTGCTCGAAGGCGCCGTCACGGGCGTCGGTGAGTGGGAAGGCAGCGAGAACGGCACGGCATTTGCCATCAACCTGGTTCCGCGCGATATAGTCATCTGCGACTGGCACTACGATTCCGCGCCGCCTACCGCCGCTTATTTTTCGACGCAGGGATTCCGCGTCCTGTACGCTCCGTGGCGCAAGGCGGATGTGGCGCTCGGCGAGCTTGACCTGATCCGGTCCGTGCGCGTGCACGGGAACGAAACCATCGCAGCCCGCATGCTCGGCGTTTTGCAGACCACCTGGGGCGGCACGGGTGAATTCATCAAAGCGTACATCGGGGACACCTCCGTTTCCGCCGCGAGCAGCGAAGCCGTCTATACTTTCAAGACGCTGTTCAATACCATTCGCGCCATGCAGTAGCGAGCGCGGCAGGATTGTCAGCTTTGGGAAAAGGATGTGAAGCGTGGTACGGGGATCGGAAAGCTTGTATGCGGGCGTCGCTGTTCATTTGACCGAAGCGGCCGCGTTGGAGGATCTCGCACACGCCGTGCGCGCGGCAGGTCATCTCGGAGCAGGCGCGCCGATCCCAGGCGCGTCAGGTAGAGGTGTTGACCGCGAGGCATCGAGGCTTAACAGGGAAGTGAGCTTTTACTGCGTCAAGGGTTCGGTTCTTGCCCTGTCGCTTCGCTACTGCGAATTAACGTCTCTGCCCGAGTCGCTAGGGCGGCTGGCTCGACTGAAAAATCTGGACCTTGCGGGCAACCAGCTTTCTGAACTCCCTCATTCTCTGCGCGAAATTCGCGGTCTTGAGAGCGTTCTTCTCGACGATAATCGGCTGACCTCGTTCCCTGAACTACTTGAGGAAATGGCAGGCCTACGAAGGCTGCATTTGGATGGAAACCAGATCAGTTTGCTGCCTGCGACGCTCGGAAGGATGACGAAGCTCGAGACCTTGCACGCGCGCGGCAACCGACTCAGCTCATTGCCCGGAATCCTCGGCCGACTGACTCGTCTCGCAGATTTGCGTATTGGAAAAAACTTGTTCGAATCCGTGCCCGACACGCTTTTTTGCCTGACAAATCTCCGGACGCTGGACCTTTCGGAGAATCGCCTTTCGTCCATACCCCCGGGAATTGGCAAACTGACGAGACTCCGGATGCTTGACCTGGGTCACAACCAGTTGACCTCTTTGCCCGACTCGCTCGGGATGCTCTCTGGTTTGTCCGATTATCTTTATCTCAGTAACAACCGCCTGACGGCCGTCCCGGCGTCACTTGGGAATTTGGTAAAGCTCGCCTACTTGAACATCACGGACAATCAGCTCGCGTCATTACCCGACACCATTGGGAACCTGAAGGGCCTGAAGGAACTGCGGCTGTACAACAATCGCCTCGCCGAGCTTCCTCAATCGTTGGGAAAGCTTGCGAACCTTCGAGAACTTCATCTTTCGAATAACCAGTTGACCGCGCTCCCGGAATCCGCCGGCAACCTGCGGAGTCTGCGCGAACTGCGGTTGCAGAACAATCGCCTCGCGTCGCTACCCGACGCGATGGGCGGTCTGGCGCGGCTCGTGTGTCTCGACCTGCGCAACAATCAACTGACTTCGCTCCCCGCGTCGCTGGGAAATCTCGCGAACCTTTCCTATCTTGACT
>CAYZVR010000118.1:0-10787 GCA_964481715.1 uncultured Acidobacteriota bacterium
TTCGCTCCGAGGTCGCCTCCAAGGTAAATGGTCGCGAGACGCAGCCGTAATTCCTCGTGGTCCGCAAGGGGAAGTCTTTGCCGCAGCCCCGCCAGTACGAGATCGCGAACTGTAACTGCCAGGTCGCTTGCCAAACGCAGCCTTTGCGACGGGGACATGGCTCGAAATCCTTCGATCTGGACTTTGCAAGCAGCCGGATGAGTATCGGAAATGGTAGGAAGCATTTCGTCAGTACTCTAGCACACGCCAAGGACTTGTTATACTCCGCCGTTTTTCCACGGGTGCCATCCTGGCGAAGGCACGGAGGAAGGGCGTTTACACCTGCCGCTCGGGTTTCAGAATCACCACGCCGAGCGGGGGCAGGGTGAGCTCGAGCGAACAGGGCTGACTATGCCAGGGCTGGTCGGTGGCCAGGCGACCCGGCTGATTGGTGACGCCGCTCCCGCCATATTGTGTCGCGTCGGTGTTCAGTACCTCGCGATGAAAGCACGCTTCGGGAACGCCCACGCGGTAATGGGTGTGGGGCGTCGGCGTGAAGTTGCACACCACGACCAGATATTGGTCGCGGTTCCTGGCGCGGCGCACGAACGCGATGATCGAGTGGTCCGCGTCGCGAAAATCAATCCAGTCGAAACCCTGAAATTCGAAATCCACTTCGTAGAGCGCGGGCTCGGCGCGGTAGAGCCGGTTGATATCCGAAACCAGCTGGCGCACCCGCCGGTGGGGCTCGTAGTCGAGCAGGTTCCAGTCGAGGCTCTGGCTGGAATTCCACTCGATCCATTGTCCGAATTCCCCGCCCATAAAGAGAAGCTTTTTGCCCGGGTGCGCGTAGAGATACGCGTAGAGTGCGCGCAGGTTGGCGAACTGCTGCCAGGTATCGCCCGGCATTTTGGAAAGCAGCGATTTCTTTCCGTGCACGACCTCGTCGTGGGAAAGGACCAGCGCGAAATTTTCGTTGAAGGCGTAAAGCAGCGAGAAAGTGAGATTGTTGTGGTGATACTTGCGGTGAATCGGGTCCTTGGAGAAATAGAGCAGCGTGTCGTGCATCCAGCCCATGTTCCACTTCAGGCTGAAGCCGAGCCCGCCGACGTAAGTCGGGCGTGAAACGGCCGGCCAGGCCGTGGACTCTTCGGCAATGGTTAGCACGCCCGGATGGTGTTCGTGCGCGAGCTCGTTGAAGCGCTTGATGAAGCTGACGGCGTCCAGGTCCTCGTTGCCGCCGTACTGATTGGGAATCCATTCGCCCGGCTGGCGCGAGTAATCGAGATAGAGCATGGAAGCCACCGCGTCCACCCGCAGGCCGTCGATGTGATACTTTTCGAGCCAGAAGAGCGCGCTGGTCCACAGGAAGTTTCGAACTTCATGGCGGGCGAAGTTGAAAATCCGTGTGCCCCAGTCCTTGTGTTCGCCGCGACGCGGGTCGGCGTGCTCGTAAAGGTGTGTGCCGTCGAAAAACGCCAGGCCGTGCGCGTCGCTCGGGAAATGCGCGGGCACCCAGTCGAGAATCACGCCCACGCCGTGTTGGTGGCAGGTGTCCACGAAATACATAAAGTCTTCCGGCGTTCCGTGGCGGCTGGTCGGCGCAAAATATCCCGTCGGCTGGTAACCCCACGACTCATCGAGAGGGTGTTCCGAAACGGGCATCAGTTCGATGTGCGTGAAGCCGGCCTCGCGAACGTAGTCCACCAGCCGCTCGGCGAGCTCGCGGTAGGTGAGCATGCGGTTGGCTTCTTCCGGCACGCGCATCCAGGAACCCAGATGGACCTCGTAGATTGAAATCGGCGCGTTCAGACCCTGCTGGCGTTCGCGGTTCGCCATCCAGGACTCGTCGTGCCACTGGTAGCGCTCGATGTTGTAAACCATCGAAGCGGTCTTGGGTCGCAGTTCGGAAGAAAAAGCGTAAGGGTCCGCTTTCAGGCTCACGAAATTGTTGAAATTCGATTTGATTTCGTACTTGTACACTTCGCCTTCCGAAAGGCCGGGAACGAAGAGCTCCCAGATACCGGTTCCGCCCCGCACGCGCATGGGATGGCGGCGGCCGTCCCAGTGGTTGAAGTTTCCGGTCACACTCACGCGGCGCGCGTTGGGCGCCCAGACGGCGAATCCCACTCCGCGCACGCCCTGCATTTCCTTCAAGTGTGCGCCCATCCGCTCATATTTCTTGTAATGCGTGCCCTCGCCCATCAGGTGCAGGTCAAAGTCGGACAGCACGGGCGGAAAACGGTAGGGGTCTTCAAATTCCCATTCGTAGCCCTGGCGGTCTTTAACGCGCAGGCGATAAGGGAAGATTTGTGTTTCGCCAGGAAATACCAGCTCGAAAAATCCTTCGGCGTGGACACGCTCGAACTTTTGGAGTACAGGCTTCTGGCCCGCAGCGACGCTTCGCATCACCCAGGCTTCGGCGGCTTCGGGCAGAAAGGCGCGAATGGCGACGCCGGGTTTGCCCTCCAGCGTTAGAGGATGCGCGCCCAGGATATGGAAAGGATCCGAGTGGTCGCCGCGGACGATCAGGTCGATTTCTTCGGGCGCGGCGGTCGGCCTGCCCAGCAGCTTCTTGCTCGAAGCCATGCGTAATATTCTACACGACGATGAACCCGCACCAAGAGAAAGAACACGCTCGCGAAAGAATTTTTGTTATGGTTTGAGCGGTGAACCGATGACAAAATCCACAGGGATTGAAGTGGAGGGGACACAGCGCATGATCTGCCACCTTGTCTTTTACCGCATGAAGCAAGGAACGAGCGAGGGCGACGCCGGCAGGTTGATTCAAGAAGCCCGGCTTCGTCTGCCGAAGCTTCCCGGCGTCAGGAATCTCAAAGGCGGCAAGAGCCTTGGAGGTCCGGACAAAGGCTACGCCGCTGCGCTGGCCATGGATTTTGAGGACGCCACGGCGCTCGAAGCCTATCGCGTCAATCCCGATCACCAGAAATTCGTCAAGGAAATCGCGGAGCCGCTGGTTGATGAAGTTTGGCGTTATGACTTTGAGTGGTCTTGATTTTTTGAGCGAGAGAATCAGACAATAAACTTTGTCAGGTCTCCAAAGGACGCACGTGCGCGTTTCGGCTGCAACCGGAAGGGGCCGAACAACCCGGCGCTTCGATCTTAAACGCGAGGAAACGTCACCCTAGTTTCTGCCGTGCTTGTTGTTGCTGGTGGACGACGGCGCTGGCTGGCCGAAGCTTCCCCCGCGATTCCCGAAATTTCCGCCCTGCTGGCTGGGGCTTCCCCAAGTGCTGCGCCCACCGCCGCCGTTTACCATATTTCCACCACGCTGCTGGCCGAAGCTTCCCCCGGTGAAGCTGCGCGGAGCACGCTCGGTCATGACCGGCTTGCGGATTTCAAGGGGTGGCCGCGAATCGCGGCTGGGGGCGGGGCGGTAGCTGAAGTCTCCCGAACGCGACGGAGCGCCCTGGCTTGCGCCGCTCCCACTTCTCGGAGCCGGCCGGCTCTCGGAGGCGGGAGGAAAGCGATTCCATCCGGACCGGGACGATTCACCTTGAGACGGTGAAACGCGAGATTCCGGCTGGGCGGTTCGCGGCTGTGCTTGCGGCGTGAACTTTCTCCAACTGTCGGAGCTCGCGGGGCTGCCACTTGGCGCCGAGGGCGCGGAGCGCGGCGAAAAACTTCGTGTCGTCTCTCGGCTAAAGGATTGACTTGCCTGGGGCGCGGCCTGCGGCTGAACGGCACGCGGGGCTTCACGCTGCGGTGCGGCCGCACCGCGAGAACCCGACGAGTCGAACTGCTTCCATCCCGGCTTCGCTGTTTCGCGAGGGCTCGGAGCTGGTAACGACTGAGGCTTTGCCGCCGGCTTCACTTCGCGCGACGAAGGACTGCCTTTCGCAGGCGCTTGACCGACAGACGCGGGCCTCGCGTTTGCGGTCCCGAACCTCTGAAAACCGCTGCGCTCGGAATTCTGGCGAGCGGTGGCGGCCTGGGCGGATGACGGCGCCGCCGTTGCAGGCGAAGTGGAAACACGTGGCGCGTTGCCGCTCGGCACAACCGTATTCTTAGCAGGACCGCGCTCGCCAAACGAGTGCCAGTTCGAATTGCCTTCGATCGTCCGGGCGTTTCGCTGCGCCGGCTCGGCCGGTGCGCCGGTGGTGACACGCGCATTATCGCCAGCGTTCGCCGAAGCCGCAACGCCGGGGTCGGTGGCGCCGGACGCTGCGGTAGTTCCGCGGTTGTTTGTGGCGTTCACGCGCCCGGTCGAACCGGAGAGCCTGCTCAAATCACTTTGTGTCGCGCGGGCCGCGCCGCCCGTTTGGTTCGCAGGATCCATCGCGTTGTGGGTTTCGACCATCCGGCGGATTTCCCCCGCACGCCCGTTGAAAGATTGAGGCCCGGCCGGAGGCGTGTTGCGGGTAAAGAAGTTCTCCCGGCCCGCGTTCGCGCGCGCTGCGGCAGTCACGCGGGCAGGACGGTCAACGGACGAAAGGCTCTGCCGCGTCGGAACGACCGGCAAGGTCCCTTGGACGACGCTCCCCTGGCGCAGTGTGGCGGCGCTCACCGACCGCGCATTGCGCGGCACTCGGCCGTTCGCGAAGTCGTCAGCAGAGACGGTCGTAATTGCATTGCGAACGCGCGGGTTGCGGAGTGCGCCTTGGAAGTTGGAAGAACCCGCGCCGTTCCGGACGTTCGTCACGTTGGTGATGTTCGTGACATTGGTGATATTCGTGATGTTCACCGAATTGAATGAGCGGTGATGACCCCACCACGGGTAGCAGGGATCACTCGGCCCAAGCGGCAGCCAGCCGATTGAGCTATAACCGTACCCGAAGCCAAAGCTGTAGCTGTTGTAGCCGTACCCAAATCCGATGAACGACACGTAAGCCGGCGCCCAAATCGGATAGTAGGAGGAGGTCACATAACCCGGCCACCAGTACCAGCTGCTGCCGTAGGTGACCCAACGGCCATAGTGATACGGCGCCCAGCCCCAGGGCTCATACGAAACCCACGTCCAGCCCCAGTAAGGCTCCCAAACCCAGCGCCCGGAGCGATACGGCGCCCAGTCGGCATCGACGTAGGAGGGAGACCAGCTCCAGCCGTAGCCGGGCACGTCATCCCAGTGGCCGTAGCGGTCGAGGTCCTGCGAGCCCGCATAGTAGCGGTTGACGTACTTGCTGTCGTTCCGCGCGTTCCGAATGATTTTGTCGCGGTCGCGGTTCCATTTATCCCAATCGTCGCGCCCCGGCGCATCACTGACCTTATACTCGGGGTTGTCCGTGCCTTCGACGACGATCCGATCCTGGTTGTGCAGCACCGTGCTGCCTTGCTGCGTTGCAATTTCAGCTTCGCCGTCTTCTCGAACAACCACTTCGGTCTCTTCCGGCGAGTTGATCTGAATTCGATACGTTCCGGGTTTGGTGGGACGGACGGCCATGTTGGGCGTGTCGATTTCAACGTCCGCCTGCGAGCCTTCGAGCACCGTGTAGGTCATGGTCCCCTGGGCAAGCTGAAGCTGGATGCGCGACCGAGTGAGGTCGGCGACCTTCACTCCGCTGCGCTGGTCGAGCCGCATGATGTTGGCGTAGTCGAGTTCGATTTCAGCGCGCGAGCGGTCGCCGGTTGTGACCCGGTCGCCGCCCACGACGGGCGCATTCAAGCCCGCCGCCACCCAGTCACCCGAGTCGCCGCGCTGCGTCGAGACGTCGCCGTTTATCAAACTGACGCGCGCCACGCCCGTCGTCGGTGCATCGTCGTCATCCGCCCGGAGCGTCAACGGGGCGAGGAGGACAAGCGACCCGATCAGCAGCAATGAGACGTATCGCATCTTTTTCATGGCCCACCCCCGGTCTTTCGAGGTGCTCGCATTCATATCCGCTCTTGGTAGGAGCAAGGCGCGTGCCAAAGTGCCATCCAAAACAGTTTTTAAAGCCTTTGAATTAAATGAGATAGGGAGGAGTGAATAATTCCCGCCTGGTAATCCTTACGTTTTGGCCGAGGCCGGCCAGCAAGTGGTTGATTTCGGCCACCACCATGATTTAAGAAGCCGCAAGCGCGAGGAGTCGCTCGAGCGCCGCGCAGTCTTCGCAATCCAAGGCGCCCGCGGGAGCCGCGGATGATTGGAGAATGCGACGGGCCTTATGGAGAAGCTCGGGAACGAGGTTCGGCTTGATCTCTACCGGGAGGATGTGCGCGCTGAAGCCCAGGATGAAACCTTCCTCGGTCACGTGGCGATCGTCTGCTACGGCCGCGTCGTCAGCGACCGGTTCGGTGTAAACGAGAGCGAGCTTCGAGACGGGGTGGAAGCCGTGGCGGTTGCCAATAAAAGCGTAGGCGTTCAACTGCGCCTCGTACATCGGAAACAATTCATCCTGAGTGGCGGTGAACTTGGCGGTCTTGTAGTCAACGATCGCATACGAGCCGTCGTCGAGCTGGAAGACCGCGTCGGGAGTTCCAGTCAGCAAGATAGATGTTTCGGCGTCAACCGCGCTGAACTTCGAGTGGTGGGGAGGAGGAATGGAGCGCGCGATCTTACCGATGTCCGCGAGCCACGGCGGCGGCCCGCCGTGGCGATCGAACCAGTGCTGGATGATCCTTTTGCTGTAGGAATCGAGCGTGCTGAAGATGCCGGGGAAAATCTGAAACGGCAGGCGGCCTTCCAGCCGCATCCGAATCCAGAAGCATCGCTCGCAAGCGCCGGGCAGGGCCAGCGAGCCGAGAGTTTTGGCGGAGATACGAAAGGGCGTCGCCATGGCTGCCCATTCCAGAAACCGACGCGAAGACTGGGTCTCCTACCCATACGCGACGCGTGATACCAAGAATTGCTTCGTTGCAAGACTCGGAGGAGTTCCTCGATTACTGCGACACGGTCGCTTCGATGGGAGCGCTCAGGGCCAGGTTTCCCCACACCACTTTCATGGTAACGTGGCGGTAGTCTTCCTTCTTATAGGACATGGTGATGGTCAGTTTTTCCGTCGGGACCGCCGCCTTATCAGTGGACATCGGAGCTTCAAACAAAATGGGGGCCTTTTGGATTTCAAATCCGTCCAACTTCATCTGGCGGACCTTGGCCGGATCAATGAACACCAGGCTCCACTTCGACCCGTCTTCTGAGCGGCGCAGCCCGAGGTAGTAAAGGCCCACGCCGACCGATTTGCCGGAAATCTTGAGCGGCAAACAGGTATCCAGCTCGGACCAGAAGTTGCTTCCCATGCGCCACACCTTCCCTTTGGTCATGGGGTCAAACTTGGCAGGGTCTTCGTAGTCCTTCTTCCAGACGGGGCGGCCATAGTTGACGGCGAACTGGCCGGCAGAGCCTTTTCTGTCCAGATCCCAATAAAGCACGCGCGCCGATCCGCGGTCGTCTGCATCGCCGCCTTCGGGCTCAATGCCTTTTTTTGCCTGCTGTGCGAATGCCGTTGCGGCCAGGCCTGCGACAAGAACCATTGTCCAAAAACTTTTCCTCATCGAACCATTCCTCCTCCGCCGCGCCCGAGGGCCCGGCCGTTATTTCAACGCCCTGTCGAGGAAAGCCGAAACGTCCTGCTTCAGCTTGGCCAGTGACGGGTCGTTGATGTACATCATGTGCCCGGCGTCGTATTCGCCGGTCGAAATGTTATCGCGCAGCGTCGAGTCGAGGCCCAAATGGTGCAGCGTGTAGTCGGTGGCGAAAAAGGGCGTGGCCAGATCATAGTGTCCGGAAGCCACGAAAATTTTCATATACGGATTCTTGACCATCGCTTTGCGCAGCGCCGGCCCTACGTCGGGAAATCCCTCGCCGGCCGACCCCCATTCCCACTGTCTAAACAAACCGCCCAGAATGTAATAGCGGTCGTCGGTCTTGTAGCCGAGCTCGGTTCGGACGTAATTATTGAACGTGCTGGTAAAGGGCGGGCGAACCGCGGCTTCGCTCGGGTCGTAGTCGGGCGAGTCGGAAACGCCGGAAGCATCAATGCCGAGGAAGCGGCTGTCGAGCCGCCCCACCGTGCGTTTTTGGTCCCTCAACAATTCCTTTTCGAAGTTGCCGGCTTCGATTCTCAGGTCGGTTGCGTCAATGTAGCTTTTTTTGAGCCCCGTATATCGAGCCAGGCGGTCGGCCACCTGCCCGCGCTCTTCGCTCGCGAGCGCGTCGCCCTTGGCCAGCGCGGCTTCGTAATCCGTGCTTGCCCACTGTTCGACTTCGGCGAGGACTTTGCTCAAATCCTGCTGCTGGAGGTCCGCCGGCAGCTTCTTGTGGAACCATGCCGTGGCGGTATAGCTGGGCAGAAAGAGAACGTAAGGAAGCTCGTTCCCCTTGGTGAATTCGAGCGTCTGGAAATTCAGGACGGAGGAAACCAGCACGATGCCGTTCAGCGCAATGCCGTTGTCGATCAGGTAGCCGGAAAGTCCTGCGGCGCGCGTGGTGCCGTAACTTTCACCGACCAGAAAAAGCGGCGAGCCCCATCGCTCGTAGCGCGCGAGGTAGAGCCGGATAAATTCGCCGACCGATTCGACGTCGCCTTTGACGCCCCAGAATTTCTTGCCGAGCTCTTTCTTTACGGGCCGGCTGTATCCGGTTCCGACGGGATCTATGAAGACCAGGTCCGTCTGGTCGAGCCAGGTATGCGGATTGTCCTGGAGCTCGAACGGCGGGGACGGCATTCCGCCCTCGGTGCGCAGCTTGACGTGCCGCGGACCGACGGCGCCCAGGTGCAGCCACACGGAAGACGAACCCGGCCCGCCGTTGAAAGAAAACATCAGCGGGCGGCGCGCAGCGCTGGGCGGATTGTCGAGCGTGTACGACATAAAGAAAATGTGCGCTTCGGTTTCGCCCTCTTCGTTGCGAATGGGCATCTTCCCGGTTGTGACCGTGTACTTCAGCGCCTTGCCCTGCACGGCAATCTGGTGGTGCGTGACCACGGGCTTTTCTTCGGCTTCCTCTTTTTTCTTTTCCGCCGGTTTCTCCTTGGCCTCCGGTTTCGAAATCGCGGCGGCGGCAGGTTTTTCCTCCTCTTCCGGCTCCTGCGCGGGCAGACTCAGACCAAAGCTCAGCAGCAAAGTCAAAACAATCACCGACCGAAATAAGCGCATAGCAGCCCCTCCAGAATGTGCCGGAGCATATTGCCACCGATCTTGTTCCGGGACAATTGAGAACTGCGATTTGTAAAAAGTGTCCGTTAAGGCTTGTCTTCAGGCTCGTCCGGCACACCCATTTTGGACAGCCGGTAGCGCAGCGTGTTGCGAGAAAGGCCCAGCAGCCTCGCGGCCTGACTCTTGTTGCCATCGGCGCGGCGCACGGCATCTTTGATCAGTTCGTCTTCGAACTGCTCGAGAGTCATTCCCTCCGGCAAAAACGGCACGCCTGACCCACTCGATGCTTTTGCGGTCGCTGGCGCCGCCACGTCGAGATGGATATCGGCGAGGTCGATCTTCGCTTCCGAGGTCATCACCACGGCCCGCTCGATTATGTTCTCGAGCTCGCGGACATTGCCAGGCCAGTGGAAATCAGTCAGGATTTTCATCGCCGCCGGTGTCATCCCGGCGATGGCTTTGCCGGACTCGCGCGCAAAGCGCTCGAGAAAAAAGTCTGCGAGGTAAGGGATGTCTTCCTTGTGCTCGCGGAGCGGCGGAATGGAGATAGGGACGACGTTGAGCCGGTAATAAAGGTCTTCGCGGAAGGTGCCCTGCTCGAGCGCCGCGCGCAAATCCTGGTTGGTCGCGGCGACGACTCGAACGTCCACCTTGAGAGTCTTGGTTCCGCCCAGGCGCTCGAATTCGCGCTCTTGCAGCACGCGCAAGAGCTTCACCTGAATGGTTCCCGGCACGTCACCGATTTCGTCGAGGAAGATCGTTCCCTTGTCGGCGAGCTCGAATTTGCCGGGCTTGGAGGTGGTTGCGCCCGTGAACGCGCCCTTCTCGTAACCGAACAGCTCGCTCTCCAGAAGATTTTCCGGAATCGCCGTGCAGTTGATTTTTAAAAACGGCCCCGAAGCGCGGCGCGAGTGTTCGTGGATGGCGCGCGCGATCAGGTCCTTGCCCACACCGCTTTCGCCGCCGAGCAAGACGGTCGAGTTCGTGGGCGCGACGCGGTCAACCGTTGCCAGAACTTCCTGCATGGCGGCGCTTTTCGCGACAATGTTTTTGAACTCGTAGCGGCGGCCGAGCGCCTCGCGCAGCGAGCGGTTCTCCTCGCGCAGGCTACGCACGTCGAGCTCCTTGCGCAGGGTGAGCTTGATTTCCTCCATCGAGAAGGGTTTCAGCACGTAGTCGCTTGCGCCCGCCTTCATCGCTTCGACCGCCGTTTCGACCGTGCCGTAAGCCGTCATGAGCACGACGGGGATCGAAGCGTTGGCGCGCTTGACGGCCTGCAAAAATTCCAGGCCGTTCATGCCGGGCAGTTTCAAGTCGGTCAGCACCAGGTCGATTTTTTCCTGGCGCAGCACGTTCAGGCCCGCCTCGGCGTCTGCGACAGTATGCGTCGTGTACCCTTCCTCTTTCAGGTTGAGGTCGAGCAACCGCAGCATCTTCGCTTCGTCTTCGACAATGAGAATCGTTGCCATTGTCTATTCAAGGTCGAAAGTGGAAATTGGAAAATAGAAACTGGAAAATGGAAACTCGAAAACAGGGACCGGACCGGCATCCACCGTCAACTCCGCGGATTCCTCTTCAGCGCCAGTGTAGAGCGAAGGTAACCATTCAGGAGGCGCGCCGCCGACTGGGCCGACCTATCTAGCCTTCGCCCTTCCGCGAGACTCAGGTATCCTTCATCAACACACGTTGTCAAATGGTCTCTCAGTTCGTACAACGAGCCACGGGCTTGGCGGCAGTGCCGGATGTTCTCCTGATATCCGAAGCGTCCGTATCCT
>CAYZVR010000119.1:0-10742 GCA_964481715.1 uncultured Acidobacteriota bacterium
GCCGGGCTTACAAACCGTACAGGGGTCCATCGAATCGGCTCTCGCGAAAGTCACTGGCCTCAAGGTGACCGTCTGGGGTTCGGGACGAACCGATGCCGGAGTTCACGCGGCCAATCAGGTGGCTAATTTCAAGACCACGTCCCCCATTCCATGCGAAAACCTGGTTAAGGCGCTCAACCATTTGCTCCCCCCTTCCGTCCGAATGAAACAAGCCGCTGAAGCCGAACCGACATTCCACGCTCGTTACTCCGCGCGCGCCAAAACTTATCGTTACCGCATCCACCTCGCGCCTGTAGCTTCTCCCTTCATCGGGCGGTTCGTTTACCATTATCCCTATCCACTCGACCACGGGCGTATGTCCGAGGCGGCAGAGTTGCTGAAGGGTGAGCACGATTTCACTTCCTTTGCTGCGGTTGATGCGCACACCGATGAAGGCCCGATGAGTGAATCCCGCCAGGGAAGTCCGCTCGGCCAGAAAGTTCGCACCCTGTTTACATCAAAAATGCTCTGGCGACCCAAACCATCCATTCTCATTTATGAAGCCTGCGGAAACGGATTTCTTCAGCACATGGTTCGCAATATAGCCGGTACGCTGATAGAGGTAGGGCGGGGGAAAATCGCTCCCCGAAAGATGGCGCAAATCCTCAAGGCCCGCGACCGTACGCTTGCCGGGCCGACCGCTCCCGCGCAAGGTTTGTGCCTGTGGAAAGTCGAGTATTGAGGCAACGCGAGTGGCTTGCGCAGAAATTCAGACCTGCTTGATGCGCACGCCACGAGCGAACTGGTGGGAGGTGGAGAAGATGCCCAAGAGCCCGGTCAGAGCCTTTCAGGAAAGCCTATGTCCAAAGCTTACCACTATTTTCCCCGGTGTTCCGGTTGCGAGAGAATGGGCGGCTATGGTCGACGAGCGGGGCCTGTATTCCCCCAGGCTCGACATTGCTGTGGGTCCATTCGCCAGCGGAACTCAGGTCTACGTGGAAGAGTTCGAACATTTGGTAAGGGAACACGAAGACTTCCTGTGCCGCCTCTACGAGTGCCACCTTGCCAACCTGTCGCAGTATGGCGGGCTAGAATGGGGAACCGACTTCGTCTCGGTCACTGCAAAGAACCCGAATGCGCGCTGCTTTCTTGCGATCGAGATCGAGAACGAGGTGTCCAGAAAGCATCTCATGGGTGGCGCAATAAATGCCGCCGCATTGGGCCGAATAGGGATTGCAGTGGGATGGACTCCTGAGAAGGTAAAGGCGTTTGTGAGGCTGAGGAGCTACCTGCTCTTCCTTGCGAGAGTCGGGAAAAACACATTTGACCCAACAAACCTGCTTGTGCTGACAAAGGACCAGATGCAAGACGCCATCGATTCATTCGCAGTGGATTCTACATAGAATTGGCCCGTCTACGGCAGGCATCAGCCCTGCACTCCGGCGGCACTCCGTGGCGCAGAGTTGGCCTATAACTCTGCGGCTCCTTTTGAAGAACGAATCGCAGAGTTCGAAGTTCACGAACTCAGCGCTACCCGCTGGTACAGTTTTCGCGTGGCAGGTCAGAACATCCCCGCGCACCCATTGATTTTCCCCATGGTTTACTGTCTCGTGTTTGGTACCCCCGTCCTGAATCCCGAGGTAGGCTCGCCATTCGTCTGTAATGATTCGCTCGGCTTGTGGCGCGTACGTCGATCGTGAAGTGTGCTATAGACCAATTGCCAGGTGAGGCCTCTCCGTGCATGGGAAACCAGAGCTATGAGACCCCTTTTACCGCCCAAAACGGGCTCGTTGGGAGGTCCTATTCATTCCCCCATAGCTTCAAGGCTAACGAGTTACAAATGTTCTTTCTACAGCAAGGAAAGGGGTGGGATCGAATTTCTTCGTTTCTATGGTGCTGCCGCTGGCGAGAGTGCAGATGAGCTCAATTGCGCTCTTCGGCGATAATAAGGCTACGATCTGCTTCTCGTCGCGAGGAGTGTACTTCATTAGCTTGCCCCGACCAGGCAGAACAGGAATATATACCAAGGCGGCAGAGAGAATGTCATCGCGATCAACCTTCTCGAGAACGACCTCGGCAGATAGGTTATCATGTCGCAACGCGCAACCAGTCGAAATATAAAATTCAACATCGCTGTTGTTCGTGGCGACAAAGTAAAATTCTGTGTGCCTCGATTGCTGAGCACCTCCATTCCTTAGTTTGGTCAGAATAG
Organism: uncultured Acidobacteriota bacterium; assembly: GCA_964481715.1. Lineage (GTDB taxonomy): Bacteria > Acidobacteriota > Terriglobia > UBA7540 > UBA7540 > JAHEKS01. Next base: position 2,192 of record CAYZVR010000119.1, read on the forward strand.
AATCTATACGATCGAATTCTGCGCTGACATCGCTAAGGACAGTTTCTATTCTTGTCTGGGCCCACTGAAGCAGAGAGGTGCCATCCAATTCTTTCGGTGCGTGTGCACTAATGTATTGAAGATCGCCAATCGCAGCCAGCGTAGCTTCTTTGAGCTTCTGTTCGGACTGCGGCGGGTTCTTCGCGATCGCAGCCAATCTCGATTTTGCTAACTGGAAAAAGTGAATGCGCTCCGATTGGTAGAACTGCTTTGCCGCTTGCAGGCCTTCCCCTATTTCAGCAGCTTGGGTCTTTGAGAGTAGAACATCACATGGCGGAATCTTCACTTCCGGGTCAACGTACGGGTTTACTCGAGCGATGATAAACTGCGTATCATCACAACCCACGGTTGGGCCCTCGATTATGTGGATGCCTGCGGGCAGAATCGTGAGAGCTCTCGAAGGCAGTCGATTGAATTCGGTTATTCCATATGTTACCGCAGCGCCGAGAATTCCAGTTCCCACAAAAGCCGCGATATTCTTAAGAAGATCGAGTTTAACTTCTCTGAACTGCTTTTTCGAAGCCATTTAGGATCTGTCCCATCTCCAGCCGTCTCTGTGCATTCGGACTGGCTCTTATCACAAGTCGGAGCCCTTTTCACGGGAATTCTTAAAAGCGTCGGCAACAAGGATACTTCACGGAACCGTGATGCTCAAAAGTAATAATTGCCGGCGTCTTGGACTTATGGAAACGCATCGAGTAATATATTTCCGCAAGGGCTTCGAGCGATTTTCGGACGCGAAGGCTCTGCTACGGCGACCGCAAAGAGTTCAAGATTTCGAACTGGAGGGGTATCCCCTTTGGCACTGACCATCAAAGAGAAGAAACCCGGACAGCGCGCCTGCGACGAGAAGGACGCGAAGGGCAAACTCTGCGTGGGGCATTTGAAGCGCTGGTACTACGCTGACGATGCGGAAATCGCCAAAGAACTCGGCGAGGGCGCGGAGGTCTACCGCTGCGAGCGTTGCCACACACTCTATCGAGCCGCCGCAGCCGATGTCTCGACCGCAGGCCAAAGGTTCCAGCCACAGCCGGTCAACATTCTCGGCGACACCTTCCGGCCCAAGTAACGGCGAGCCGCCACGACCGCGTGCCGGAAATCGCGTCTGGCTTACCTCCAAACCAAAATGGGACAGACTCAGGACCTCATCTACGATTGGAATTCGCGCCAGGGCCCGGAGCTCAAGCTGCGCGGCCGGGCCATGCTCGACGATGAAACGCTACGCGACGGCCTCCAATCACCTTCAGTTCTAGATCCACCCATTGAGAAGAAGATCCGGATTCTGCATTTGATGGAAGACCTGGGGATTGACTCGGTCAACCTGGGTCTGCCCGGCGCGGGCCCGCGAGCCAAGGCCGATGTCCTGCGCCTTGCCAGAGAAATTGCTTCGTCAAAGCTGCGCATTCGTCCCAATTGCGCGGCGCGGACGGTTGAAACCGACATTCGGCCGATCGCGGAGGTTGTTCAAGAAACCGGCGTTGAGATCGAGGCCGCGACGTTTCTCGGCTCGAGCCCCATTCGCCAGTACGCCGAGGACTGGACACTCGACTTCCTGCTTCGCACCACCGAACAGGCCGTCAAGTGCGCCGTGGGGATGGGACTTCCCTCCATGTACGTGACGGAAGACACGACGCGCGCGCGTCCGGAGGTAGTGAAAAAGCTCTACTCGACGGCCATCGAGTGCGGAGCGCGCGCCATCGTCATTTGCGACACGGTGGGCCACGTCACGCCGAAGGGCGTCAAGGCACTTCTCGGATTCATCTTCGAAGAAGTTGTCAATCCGTCAGGCGAAAAAATTCGCGTGGACTGGCACGGGCACAGCGACCGCGGCCTCGCGGTTGCGAATTCGCTGGCCGCGTTCGAAGCGGGCGCCGACCAGGTACACGGCGCGGCGCTCGGAATCGGCGAGCGCGTCGGCAACACGCCCATGGACCAGATGCTCGTCAACCTGAAGCTGATGGGCGCTCTCGACCGTGACCTGCGAAAGCTCAAAGAATATTGCGAAACGGTTTCGGATGCTGTGGGCGTGCCCATTCCGCCCAACTATCCCGTGGTCGGCTCGGACGCCTTTCGCACGGCGACGGGCGTCCACGCGGCGGCAGTCATCAAAGCTTATCGCAAGAACGATACAGAGCTCGCGAATCAGGTGTATTCCGGCGTTCCGTCCCACTGGTTTGGTCTGGATCAGAAAATCGAGATTGGCCCTATGAGCGGAAAATCCAACGTCGTATTCTGGCTTGAAAGGCGGGGCATCAAGCCTACGGACGATCTGGTGGAGAAAATTTTCGCGCGGGCCAAACAATCCGACCGTTTGCTGACCGAACCGGAGCTTCTCGAGCTCTCGGGCCAGCCGATTCCGTAAATTCCCGCCCTTGGGTTCCTGGAAATTTCCAGTTAAGCTCTTTCCTTCCGCCGCTAGCCGTTTCGATGAAGGACAGCGGAGATTAGAATCGGGAGCGCACCTTGGGAAGTCCGCGCAGAAAAGCTGAAGCGTTGCTGGTGGCCATCACGTTTATATGGGGCTCAACGTTTGTCATCGTCAAAGGAGCTCTTGAAGACGCCTCACCGATTCCATTTCTCGCGATTCGCTTCACTTTGGCGGGCCTTCTGCTTTTTCTGGTGCTGCGCCGCGGGCCATTTGACCGCCAGGCTCTCATGCCGGGGCTGATCCTGGGATTCTTCCTTTTTGGCGGCTACCTGCTTCAAACCTGGGGACTGAGCTACACGACACCGTCAAAGTGCGCGTTCATCACCGGCTTCAGCGTCATTCTCGTTCCGCTTTTCATGCTGCTGCGAGGCGCGCCGATGCGTGCCTCAAATTTCGCGGGCGGGCTGCTGGGGCTTTCGGGTATTTATTTTCTGGTGGTCCCTTCCGGCTTTGCGTCCGTGAATCGCGGGGACGTGCTCACGCTGTTGGGCTCCTGTTCCTTCGCCATTCACATTGTTCTGGTCGGAGTTTATATACGACGCTTCGCGTTCCAACACCTTGTCCCCGTGCAAATCCTCGCCGTGGGTTTGCTGGCGCTTGTGGCATTGCCGTTTGACCGCGTTCGTATGCTCCACTGGACGACGGGCCTTGTTGGCGCACTGATCGTTACGGCGGTGCTTGCCACGGGCTTTGCGTTCTCGGTCCAGAACTGGGCACAACAGTACACCCCTCCGGCGCACACTGCGCTGATATTCGCCCTTGAGCCGGTCTTTGCGGCTTTTACTTCGCGCTGGGTTTTGGGAGAGGAAATCAGCGGAAAAGTGTTTCTCGGCTGCGCCCTCATCCTGGCGGGAATGATTATCTCAGAGCTCTGGGGAGGCGCGTCGCCATCCCCGGTCGAAGGCTGAGCGCCAGCATCAAGGCGAAAAACTGGGTCGTGTACTTTTTGCGGAAGCCAGGAAACCCTTCCGTTGCGCCAAACCTAATCGTAAAACCTGCAGTTTGTAACGGAGATCCTGCACTCCATTGAAAAACCAACCGTTACGTGTGCTTCCAAAACGCATCGTCGTTTGGAAGGCGGCTTGCTCCCTTGCCCAGTGGCGTACACTATGGCAGGGAGGAAATGAAAATAAAAAACCTAACTGTCATGGGTTGTTTCTGCAGCGGTGGTCATTTGGATTTCCGGGATTACTGCCGGCGCAGCGCCGCTGGGCCGAGTTCCCCAAGGTCAATCTGCCGGCCACGGCCAGGAGAAGTCAGCGGCTGCTCCAGCCGGCCAGTCGGAAGCAAAAGGAAAGAAGCCCGATGAGAAGGGCCTCGCGCACGCTGACGATGTTGCAAACGAGCAGGGAGTTTCGCACGGAATCTCCAAGGCTGAAACGAAGGAAGGAGAAAAAGGCGCAAGCTTGAAGGGGGAAAGCAAAGGACAGAAGGGCAAGAAACTCGCGAAAGGAAAAGATAAGAGCAAAGGAAAATCCCAAGCAAAGCCCGAAGACGAGAAACCCCAATAAGCGCCGGGCATGCTGACCTGTCGCGTGCGTCGGACAGTTCGCGGATTCCGAAATCCGCTACGCGCGCAGCATCACGTATGCCCTAAAACTTTTGCGTTTGGCATCGGCTTTGGCCTCGCTTACATCACAAGAAGGGACAGGGTAAGTAGGGCCCTTTCAGATTCAGGGCAATAAGCAGTTCGAACAAGGAGGCAATTAACCATGAAACGACTGATTAGCTTTCTCACAGCTTCGGCGGTCACCCTATTCCTCAGCGTCGTTCCGGTGCTGGCGCAACACGGCGGCGGGGGTGGTGGAGGGGGCGCGGGCCATGCAGGCGGCGCCGGCCAGGGCGCCGGGATGAGCCAGGGAAGCGGCACGGGAGCCGGGTCCTCGCAAGGCCGGGGCGCAGAAATGGGTCGCGCCGGAGATTTGTCGGGCTCCAATCAGAGTCGCAACAACACCGCGATGGGTAGCGCCAAGACCACGGGTGATTTGCTGACGCAGAACACCAAACTCTCTTCCAAATCTCCAGTCCCTGCTCCCCAAGGGAACAGACATGCAAGAAGCCTCGAGTGGCTTCAAAAATCTGGGCGAGTTCGTATCCGCCGTCCATGTTTCGAAAAACCTGGACATTCCTTTTGCCGACCTGAAGGAAAAGTTGAACAATGGAGACAAGCTGGGCAAGGCCATTCACGAACTCAAGCCGGAAGTGGACGCCAAAGCGGAAGCCAAGAAGGCGAAAAACCAGGCAAAGAACGATCTCAAGGAGTCCAGCTCGTAATCCAAACCGCTGCTGCGTAAGAGGCGAGCCGCCTAAGAACCGCGCGCTCGCCTCGTACCGGCCCGATTGCCTCAATCGCCAGTTGCCCCCGGGACGACTTTTGCCCCTCCACGCCGCCACAATTCTTCCTGAAACTTCCCATCTGCCTTACTCGTCAAATCAGTGTATAATCGCGGGAGCTGGAAAGCGCGGAGGCGCAATCGCCTTTCAGCGAAGGTGAGGGAAGAATGGTTACAAACGGCCGCCGCCTTGTGCCGGCGCTGCTGATCGCCACAACTTTAAGCGTGGGAATCCTGATCGGAACTTTGATTTCACGCGGAGTCCGCGCGGCCCGGCCCTCAGTCGCCCCGGACGCTTCATTCCTTCCGCCACCCTCACCGGCCGAGCTTTCCAATTCTTTCGCCAAGATCGCTGACACCATCGAACCTGCGGTCGTCAACATCAATACCGAAAGCACCGTTCATGCCACGCGCCGGCGGAATCAATTGCCGCAGGACTCGCCTTTCGGGGACTTCTTCGACCGATTCTTTCAATTCGGCGTCCCCGACGGGCCCTCGGGTGACTTTCGGCAGCAGAGCCTCGGCTCGGGCGTTATTCTCGACAAGAACGGCTACATCCTGACGAATTACCACGTCATCATGCAGGACGGTGAAGACCGTTCGGTGGACCGCATCCGCGTGCAAATCCACGGCGACGACAATCTGAAAGGTTACGAGGCGAAGATTGTCGGCTCGGACAAGTGGACGGATCTTGCGGTCATTAAAATTGACGCCGGGCGAGCCGTCGCCATGGCCAGCTTCGGCGATTCTGGTTCGATGCGAGTGGGCGACTGGGTGCTGGCGATTGGAAGCCCGTTCGGACTCGAGTCGACGGTCACAGCCGGAATTATCAGCGCCAAAGGACGGAGCATCGAAGGCGGCCCGGACGGCCAGTTCAAGCGCTTCCTCCAGACTGACGCCGCCATCAATCCCGGCAACAGCGGGGGACCATTGGTGAACATGGCGGGGCAAGTGATTGGAATCAACACCGCCATCGCTACTCGGCGGGGCAGTTACGACGGCGTGGGATTCGCCATTCCTTCCGACACCGCCCGAAAAGTGTATAACTCCATCATCGCAACCGGCGGGGTGCGCCGCGGCGCAATCGGCGTTTCGTTTCTCAACCAGAACAACGCCGTGCTGCTCCGCAGCTTCGGCACCGATCACGGCGTCGTCGTCAACAGCGTCGAAAGCGGCAGCCCGGCGGAGCGCGCGGGCCTCAAGATGGGGGATGTGCTTGTCTCCGTCGATGGCAAATCCATCAAGAACGGCGACGAACTGGTGGCCATCGTGTCCGACACGGACGTCGGAAAAAAATTGAAGCTCGAAATCATGCGCGACAAAAAGCTCATGACCGCGGACGTGGAAGTGGGCGACCGCAATAAGGTCCTCAGGGAAATCGCCGGCGGGCCCGATGCCGGCCGCGCCGCTCCGGACGATGACGAAACCGGCGGCGTGCTGGGCCTTTCGGTCCGAAATCTAACCCGCGAGCAGGCTGAGGAACTCGCCTCCCAGTTGCACCTGAACGCCGCCCAGGGCGTGCTCGTCACAGAGGCGGCGCCGGGTGGCTTTGCCGCGGACCTGGGGGTTTTTCACGGCGACGTGATCCTGAGCATCAACCACCAGGCCATCAAATCGGCGGACGATTTCAACAAGGCACAAGCCCAGCTCAAGTCAGGCAGCGATGTCCTGCTGCTCGTCGCGCGGCGGGCCCAAAGGTCATTCACAACGCTCTATCTCGCGGATCGCCTTCCGTGAGGACTCAAGGACAAAAGCATTTGACTTTGCGTCGAGGACAATTCGTTGGTTGGCTCGTCTTGATAACCGTGGCGCTGTGGATTTTGCCCCGGCACGCCTCGGCGAGCGATACGGCAAAAAAGGACAAGCCCGCGGCGCGCAAATCTGCTTCCAAGAAAACCGTTCATCGCAAATCGTCTACGCGCCATACGTCCCGGCGACGCTCGAATTTTCGTGCTCGCCTGGCGCGCCTCCAGCTCGAGCCCAGCCGAATCGAAGAAATCCAGCAAGCGTTAATCCGGGAAGGTTATCTCGCCCAGGAACCGACCGGGAAGTGGGACGACGCAACCCGGTCGGCCATGCGACGCTATCAGGACAAAAACGGATTTTCGACCACGGGCCTTCCGGAAGCGAAATCCCTGATGAAACTCGGCCTCGGTTCGCACCCTCTGCCCGAAGACGTTGACCCAACCGTCGTCGGCCGGGCCAGCATCAACTCGCCACACGCCGGTTCAACCACTTCTGAATCCCCGGCGGCTTCAGACTCGCGCTAGCCCCTAATCATTGTGCTTTTTCAAACTTTCGATATAGCCGGAGATGGCGTCTCTGGCCATTTCTTCGGCTTCGGTCAGAGTGCGGCCATAAGTCACGCAGCCGGGGAGCGCAGGAACCAGGGCGGTGAATCCCCCCTCGGGTTCAGGCCGGAGAACAATGTTGAAATGGTAGCGCGCTTTCTTCATGGGCCAAGTTTACACTATAATGTCAGCGGATTTTCGGTCAAATCTAGGGTCGCGTTTCGCGTGGCGGATCGGCGTCCTCGGTCGCACACATGCCACACGACGGCATCTGTGCGCCACCCGCCCAATGTCTGCGCACCCGCGACTGTGTTACCATCGTCACAGGATTGCTTCAAATGAAAACCCCCTTGGATTTCCAAGGAGTATGTAAAAGGACCTTGTCGAATGGCAAGCTTACGGCAGGTTTTCGCCTCTAACCGACGCGTCGATGCTATGCTCCTAATTCTGCTTGGAGGATTGTGGGTCTGGAAGGCAGTGGAAACCGCAGGAAGAGAGACCCATTTGCTACGCAGGAACCTGGGCTGGGGATACGTCGTCGATCTGAGCATCCCTTTGGGGTTTACCGGCGCCGTGGGTCTGTTTTTCCTTCTCAGACGCATTGCCCGCCGACCGCACTAGCGCGTGCCGCGCTTGGGGCTTTTCCAACCCTGGGTTTCGCTCCAAGAAACCGCATGTAATCACGAAATGGGATAAACGTTGGATGCCACCATCTTGCCAGGCTGAAGCCCGCGGCTACGTGTCAATTTGCGCGCGCTGCAGCGTGTCGCTGTAATCAATGTACACAGACTTCCACTCGGAGTAGAAGTCGAGCGCGGCGGTTGCGGCTTCACGGTGCCCGTTGCCGGTTTGCTTGGTGCCGCCGAAGGGAAGGTGAGTCTCCGCGCCGATGGTGGGCGCGTTGACGTAGAAAATGCCAGTTTCCATATCGCGCATTGCCCTGAAGGCGTTGTTTACATTTCGAGTATAAACCGATGAGGACAGCCCATAAATCACACCGTTCCCGACCTCAATCGCTTCGTCGAGGCCATTGCAGGGAATCACCGAGACGACGGGGCCGAAAATCTCTTCCTGCGAGATGCGCATCTTGGGGTCGCAATCGCCAAAGACGGTCGGCTCGTGGAAGTGGCCGCAATCGTATTCTCCGCCGGTCAGCCGATGCCCGCCGGTGAGCAGTTTGGCGCCTTCGTTCTTGCCGATCTCAACGTATTCTTCCACCGTCTTGAGTTGGCCCTCATTGACCAGCGGGCCCATCTGGACGGTAGGATCGAGGCCGTTTCCCACCTTGAGCGAGCGGGTGCGCTCGACGAACTTCTCGGTGAACTCCTTGTAGACTTTCTTATCCACCACCACGCGGCTGGCCGCCGTGCAGCGCTGGCCGGTGGTGCCGAAGCCGCCCCAGAGGGCGCCGTCCACGGCCAGGTCCACGTTGGCGTCGTCGAGGACGATGATGGCGTTCT